>DASTSB010000141.1:0-16416 GCA_035760885.1 Steroidobacteraceae bacterium
TAGGCATGCTTTCCCGCGATCCAGAGGGAAAAGTGCGGACCAGTTAACATATTGGCCTCGACACCGCTCCGCTATACTCCCCTCGCTCGTTCGCGGCGCCCGCGCTCCTGGTCCGCGGACCCTCGCTTTGTTCGCGGCTTCGTCGCGAGACACGTCATGCACGCGAGCGTCGGACCGTCGGATGGAGCGCGAGTGAGGAAGATTCATGCCTGTCGATATTGCTCAGCTGCTCGCATTCGCCGTTAAGAATAACGCGTCCGACTTGCACCTCTCGGCCGGGGTGCCGCCGATGATTCGCGTCGACGGCGACATGAAGCGCATCAACATGCCTGCACTGACCCACAAGGAAGTGCACAGCATGGTGTACGACATCATGAACGACAAGCAGCGCAAGGCGTACGAAGAATTCTACGAGACCGATTTCTCCTTCGAAATTCCGAAGCTCGCGCGCTTCCGCGTCAACGCGTTCAATCAAAGCCGTGGTGCTGCGGCCGTGTTCCGAACCATTCCGTCGCTGATCATGTCGCTCGACGACTTGAACGCGCCAAAAATCTTCAAAGACCTCGCGATGCAACCTCGAGGGCTGGTGCTGGTCACCGGTCCGACCGGCTCGGGTAAATCCACGACGTTGGCTGCGATGGTCAACTACGTGAACGACAACAAGCCCGACCACATCATTACCATCGAAGATCCGATCGAATTCGTCCATGAGAGCAAACGCTCACTGGTGAATCAGCGCGAAGTGCACCGCGATACGCTGGGATTCAGCGAAGCGCTGCGATCTGCATTGCGCGAAGATCCGGACGTCGTGCTCGTCGGCGAAATGCGCGACTTGGAAACGATTCGTCTCGCCCTCACCGCGGCCGAAACCGGACACTTGGTCTTCGGTACTTTGCATACCAGTTCTGCTGCAAAAACCATCGACCGTATCGTCGACGTGTTCCCGTCGGCGGAAAAAGAAATGGTGCGCACGATGTTGTCGGAATCGTTGCGCGCCGCGATTTCGCAAACGTTGTTGAAGCGCATCGGCGGCGGCCGCGTCGCCGCGCACGAGATCATGATCGGTACGCCCGCGATTCGAAACCTGATCCGCGAAGGCAAGATCGCGCAGATGTATTCGGCCATCCAGACCGGTCAAAAAGACGGCATGCAGACGTTGGATCAGTGCTTGTCCGAGTTGCTGCAAAAAGGCATCGTGACGAAGGAAGAGGCGCGATTTAGGGCGCAGAATAAGGACGCGTTCTGAGATACCTGACGTCGAGCAATGCGCAATCACACTGACAATCGTGGTATTTGGCTGGGGGCTGGAGCCTGGGGGCTGTCGGTAGAGCGCGCAACGCGCGCCTTTTCTGAGCTCCAGCCTGTAGCCGCCAGCCTGTAGTCTGCGGAGCATTCATGGAACGCGAACAAGCAATCAAGCTGATGCAGGATCTGCTGAAGCGTTTGGTCGAGCGCAAAGGCTCGGATCTCTTCATCACCTCCGGCTTCCCGCCGGCCATCAAGGTGGACGGTGAGATTCGTCCTCAATCCGAGCGCGTGTTGACGCCGGAGCAAAGCGCCGTTCTGGTCCGCGCGATCATGAACGACAAGCAGACGAAGGAATTCGACTCCAGCAAGGAATGTAACTTCGCCATTGCACCGGTGGGCATTGGCCGATTCCGCGTGAGTGCGTTCGTGCAGCAGGGGTTGATCGGCTGCGTAGTGCGAACGATCAACGCGAAGATTCCAACGCTGGAAGAGATGCAGCTGCCGCCGATTCTCAAAGATATCGTGATGAGCAAGCGCGGCCTCGTCATCGTCGTGGGTGGTACCGGGTCGGGTAAATCGACCTCGCTCGCTGCGATGTTGAATTACCGCAACGAGAAAACGCGCGGACACATCATCACCATCGAGGATCCCGTCGAGTACGTGCACAACCATAAGGGGTGCGTCGTGACGCATCGCGAAGTGGGCGTCGATACCGAAAGCTGGCACATGGCTTTGAAGAACACACTGCGCCAGGCGCCGGATGTGATCTTGATCGGCGAAATTCGCGATCGCGAGACGATGGAGTACGGCATCCAATTCGCTGAAACCGGCCACCTGGTGCTCGCGACTCTGCACGCCAACAGCGCCAACCAAGCGCTGGATCGCATCATCAACTTCTTCCCCGAAGAGCGGCGCGAGCAGTTGTTGATGGATTTGTCGTTGAACATCCGCTCGATGATTTCGCAACGTTTGATTCCGCGCGAGGCGGGAGCCGGCCGCATCGCAGCGATGGAAATCATGCTCAATTCACCGCTGATTTCCGACTTGATCTTCAAGGGTGAGGTCGCGCAGATCAAAGAAGTGATGGCGAAGTCGAACCGCTTGGGCATGAAGACGTTCGACCAATCGCTGTTCGAACTGTACGAGGCAGGCCTCATTTCCTACGAAGATGCACTGCGCAACGCCGACTCGAAGAACGAGGTCCGTCTGCGCATCAAACTCGAAAGCAAGCGCGAAATGAAGATTGCGGACGAGGCAGGCTCAAGCCTGCGTATCATGGATGAAGAAGTCGAAGGCATCATTGGCAGATAAGCGGTTTGCGGTTAGCGGTTAGCGGTTAGTCAGAGAAAGGCTGCCTTCTCCTTCATCTGACCGCCAACCCCGAACCGCCAACCGCTGACCCGAGGTTCACATGGGCGCGGATGGCGAAACAGTCGATACCGATCTGAATGGCGGCGAAGACCGTCAGGTCGTTCTCAATACCAAGCCGCTGTTTAAGCTGATGGTGGACAAGCGCGCGTCGGACTTGTTCTTCACTTCGTACGCGCCGATCAAGATCAAGATCGAAGGCCAGATTTTTCCGGTCAACAAGCAGATGCTCACGCCCGAAGTCGTGCGCCAAGCGGCGTATGGATTGATGACGCAAGAGCAAATCGACGCGTTCAACGATGAGTTGGAAATCGACTTCGCGATTTCCGAGCCCGGATTGGGCCGATTCCGGATCAACGTGTTCCATCAGCGCGGTAATCCCGCGATGGTGCTGCGCTATATCACCGCCGACATGCCGCGCTTGGATGACCTCGGGCTGCCGGAAATTCTCAAAGATTTGATGATGTTGAAGCGCGGCCTGCTCTTGATGGTCGGTGCAACCGGGTCGGGTAAATCGACGACGTTGGCGGCGATGATCAACTATCGCAACGAGAACTCGTCCGACCACATCATCACGATCGAAGATCCGATCGAATTCCTACACTCGAATAAGAAGTCGATCATCAATCAGCGCGAAGTCGGTCTCGACACCAAGTCATATGCACGCGCTTTGCGCAGCGCAATGCGTGCGGCGCCGGACGTGCTGCTGATCGGCGAGATCCGCGATCGCGAAACGATGGAGTCCGCGATCATGTTGGCGGGCACGGGCCACTTGGTGCTCGCGACGTTGCACGCGAACAATGCAGCGGAAACGTTGGATCGCATCATCAACATGTTTCCGCGCGATCAGCACACGCAGATCTTCTTGGACTTGTCGCAGTACCTGCGCGCCATCATCGCTCAGCGTCTCGTGCCGGGTAAAAACAAGCGCCGTGTGGCGGCGGTCGAATTGCTGATCAACACGCCCCATGTGCAGGAATTGATCAAGAAGGGCGATGTGATCGGCGCGAAGGAAGCGCTGCGCACGAGCAGCGAAAAAGGCATGCAGCACTTCGATACGGCGCTGTACGAGCTCTATCGCGCTGGCCGCATCACGATTGAAGATGCACTGGCGTATGCCGATTCGCGCACCAATCTCGAAGCGAAGATCAATTTCGGTTGATCCAGATCAGAAGATGATTTGGCCGCAGAGAACGCAAAAAAGAACTGAAAATTAAGCGTAAGACTTTCGACGGATCCGACTAGCACGCAATCAGCAATGCAGTTCCGAGAGCCGACGTTTCGACCCTTTGATTTCTTTTCTGCGTTCTCTGCGGCTAATTTTCTTATCCGCCAAACACCGCATAAGCATCGAACACCGGCCCATCCACGCAGACGCGTTTCATCGCCGGGCCATCTGCAGTTTCGACGCGCACCGCGCAGCCAGCGCAGCCGCCGACGGCGCAAGCCATGAATTCTTCCAGCGAGACCTGACACGGGATCTTGAACCGCTTTGCTACCAGCGCAGCGGCTTTCAACATCACCGTCGGGCCGCACGCGAACATCTCGACCTCATCCAACGCGGCTTGGTCCAACGACTCCAGCCACTTCGCGGCAAGGTCGGTGACATAGCCGTCGTAGCACCCCGGATAGCCTTGTAGCGTCGCTAAGCGACTTGGAACGCCCCATTCCTCGAGCATCGGCATGCTCGCGATCGTGCCTTCGGGAATGCCATGCACCAGGATCGTCGAGGGGCGGGATCGAAACGGAAACGGGACTTCCGATCCCATCAATACCAGTGGCTTCCAGTGCACATCGGTACTCTCGCGCAGTTGTTCTGCCAAGAAGATCATCGGTGGAATGCCGACGCCGCCGCCCACGAGCAACGTGCGCGGGCGCGCTGGATGCGGTTCGAACCCTTTGCCGATCGGGCCGAGCACGCTGATGCGATCGCCGATTTTCTTCTGCGACAGCAGCTGCAAACCCTGACCCACGATCTTGTAAAGCACTTCAATCGACTGGCGCTCAGGGTTCACTCGCATGATCGACAGCGGGCGGCGCATTGGCAGCATCGGGTCGCACTGCAGATGCACAAACGAACCGGCAACCGCGCTGCGTGAACACTTGGGCGCTTTCAGTTTCAGGATGAACTGGTTGCCCTCGTGGCTTTCGTGGCCGAGGACCTCGGCATCTTCGAGAAAGATCGATTCGCGGTGTGCGGGATGGGCCATGAACCTGGTAACTGCCGAAAATGTAACTATTGGAAATGCCGGCGCGCTTGAACGTTGCGGGCGATGGTTGCGAGCACAGCCATGCGGACCGCCACGCCGTTGGTGACCTGCCGTTGAATGACGGACTGCGGTCCATCGGCGACCTCGCTTGCAATCTCGACGTCGCGATTCATCGGACCTGGATGCATAACGATCGCGTCGGGCTTCGCGCGCTTTAGTCGTTCTTTGGTGATCCCGAACGTGCGGTGATAGCTCGCCTCGTCAGGAATCTGTGCGCTGCTCATACGCTCGCGTTGGATTCTCAGCGTCATCACGACGTCCACGCCTTCAATCGCCGCATCAATGTCCGTGAAGCGCTTCGCATTCGCAAACTCGTGCGCTTTGGGCATCAGGTCCTCGGGCGCGGCCATGCGTATCTCCGCAAAACCCAAAGTCGAAAACACCTGGAGTGCAGATCGAGCGACGCGCGAATGCGCAATATCGCCCGCGATCAGAACTTTGAGGCGCGACAGCTCGGGCTTGAGTTGGCGAATCGTGAGCGCATCGAGGAGGCCTTGTGTGGGATGCGACAGGTGCGCCTCGCCAGCATTCAAGATGCTCACGTGCGGAGCAACGTGTTGCGCAACGTACGAAGGCAGACCCGGTTCCGCATCGCGCATGACGAGCACATCTGCGTGCATCGCCTGAAGCGTGTAAATCGTGTCGAGAACGGTCTCGCCTTTGACGCGCGAGGAGGTTTGCATGTCGAGGTTCACGACATCCGCGCCGAGCCGTTGCGCGGCGAGCTCGAACGACACGCGCGTGCGTGTGCTCGGTTCGAAGAAAAGGTTGGCAACGGTATGGCCAGCAAGACTTTGGTCTCGAGCCGGCAGATCACCGACTGGACGCGTATAGAACTGCGCGAGATCGAGAAGCGATAACACCTCGGCGCGGCTTAGACCTTCCAGTGTAATCAGATGCCGCAAGCGGCCTTCGGGATCGCGCTGAACCTTGGCGCTGAGGTCGGCGGGTGATTCGCTTGCAAAAGGCTTGGTCATCGCTTCACTGTCGTTGCAGCGGCGAGGACCGACCTGCCGCGTTAGTAGAGACTATCCAAAGACATGGCCGCGCGCCTCGCGGCTTGGTCTTGCAATCGCTGCCATGCGTCGGCGTCAGCAGCCTGCGCGCAATCGCCCTTATAGCAATTGCGCTGCATGGGGATTCTCGAACCAGCGCTCGAGCAAAATGCGTGCGGCAATCATGTCGACATCGGCGTGAGTCGTGCGTCTGCGCTTCAAACCTTGCGCGCGCGCTTCGCGTAAAGCTGCTTCGGCTTCGCGCGAACTCAGCCGCTCGTCCACCATCGCGACCGGCAGGCGATATCTCGCCTTCAGTTCGTGGCCAAAGGCGCGGCTCGGGTCAGTCAACGCGGTGGGGGTGCCGTCCATATTATAGGGAAGTCCGACCACCAGCTGTTGCGGACGGTACTCGCCAATCAGGCGCTCGATGCTCGGCCAGGGGAATTCGGCGTGGACCGCGAGGGTGGTGAGTGGCCGAGCGGTGCGTGTCAGGGTGTCGCCGGTGGCGATGCCGATGCGGCGAGTGCCGAAATCGAACGCGAGCAGGATGTGCGGCGTCGCGGAGTCCGCGCTCGCCATCAGGCGTGTCCTACGTGGGGACTGATCGTCGTGAGATCGATGCCGAGCAGGCGGCCTGCGGCGCGCCATCGCTGATCGTATGGGGTGTCGAACAGGATGCGTTCATCGCATGGTACGGTCAGCCAAGCGTTTTGGATCAGTTCGTTTTCTAACTGTCCGGCACTCCATCCCGCGTACCCGAGTGCGACCAACGCGGTCTCCGGGCCGCTGCCCTGGGCCATGGCGCTCAAGATGTCAGGCGATGTCGTGACCTGAATACGGGACGAGACTTGCCGGGTGTGTTCCCACTGTCCGCCCGCATAGTGGACGACAAACCCTCTGTCAGTTTGCACTGGCCCACCCTGCATCACCGGTTGATGGCCGATCGGGCTGGTATTCGCCGGCATTTTCAATTGCTCGAACACGTCGGACAGACGCATCTGCAACGGACGATTGATGATGATGCCGAGCGCACCATCCTCGTTGTGTTCCCATATAAAAGTGACCGTCTGCGCGAAGTTCGCGTCGGCCATCGCGGGCATGGCGATCAGAAATTGGTTGGTCAGGAAATCCGGGCTCGACATGCCGCAAGTATCGGGCCCAATCCCAGCCCGGCTCAAGGGATTTGGCAGTTAAGTGTCGGAGAGATCACATAAATCTGCGTGGAGAGGTGAGGCGTGATGTGGTGAATTCGCTGCGCGAGTGAACGGGGCAGCTTGCTGCCGAGTGATCGCTCATTCGCCGTCACCTATCCAACCAAGTCTCTGATCTGTTGGCGGATCCGCTTCGTTATTGCGCCGGGCCCGCAACCACTCCGCTGCTGCCGCCCTCGAGAAATTGCCACTCGTAAGCGAATCTGAGTTCGGAGTACTGCTTTCGCAAATCAGCGGGGAAGGGGTCGAACGGAGAGGCGAGCCGCAGGATCGACAACGCAGCTTGATCGACTTCCTTGCGTCCGCTCGAGCGCTGCACGACCGCTCGACCCAAAGTCCCATCGGCTTTGATCGCGACTTCCAGCACCGGATTGCCGACGCGTCCCGCACCGCGGATCGCTTGAGGGAAGTTCAGCGTGCCCAAGCGTTCTATCTTGCGCCGCCACGCGTCCAGATAAGGTGCGAGCTTCGATTGCCGAGTATTCGGAATGACTTCTTCGGCGCCATCGCGGCGCTTGCCGCGCAAGCGCAAGGTCTGATCGGTCGCGTTCGTCGCGATCGGTCTTGGCGCAGTTGGCGATAAAGCGAGCGGCGCTTCGGCTTGCTGTGCGGGCTGATTCTCGCCGCTGCGATAGTCGACTTCGTTCTGATGGCTGCGGCTGCTGATGATCTCAGTCGATTTTTGCCCGGAGACGGCTTCGCGAAATTCCGTGCCATTGCCTTCCGGCACGCCTGCCTGTTGCGCGGAGAGCAATGAGGACGCCGGATTCGCCGGCCGCACTCGCTCGTCCGTCGTGCCGCTGCCAAGCTGATTGTGCTGCGCCAGGTACTGAGCCGAGAGGTTGTCCGCCGCGCGCGTGTCCTCACTCGTTGCCAGCAGCACTTCCAATGTAGGCGTCGGATGCTTTTGCTCATCCGGCACCGCGAACGTGATTCCCAAAATCACGATTCCATGAAATAGCGCCGCCAAGAACACCGTCGTCGTCAGACGGTCTTTAACGGGCGCGAATCCTTCAGCGGAGTCGTCGGGGAGGGTATCGATGGCGGATGCCATGTGATGGGGTGATGGGGTGATGACGTGAAAGGTGAAGGATGTCAGAAGTTGCGATGGTGCGCCCTGAGACGCCTCCCCAATTTGCGAACCTAATCAAAGCCGGGAATTTACGCCGTTCACCCCATCACCTCATCACTTCATCACCAATCTCCTCGCCACCGCCTCCATCAACAAATCCGCAATATTCGTCCCGAACTGCTTGTCGAGCTCGCGGACGCCGGTGGGGCTCGTGACGTTGATTTCCGTGACGAAGCCGCCGATGACGTCGAGGCCGACGAAGAGCATGCCGCGATCGCGCAGGGTCGGACCGATTTGCGAGACGAGCCAACGGTCGCGGTCTGTCAGTTCTCGCCCAACGCCTTTGGCGCCGGCGGCGAGGTTGCCGCGGTTGTCGGTCTCCGACGGGATTCGGGCCAGTGCGTAGGGAGCCGGTTCGCCATCGATGACGAGCACACGCGAGTCGCCGGTGGTGACGATCTCGGGCACGTACTTCTGCACGATCGCGAAATTGGTGCCGTATTGAGTCATCGTTTCGAAGATGACGTTGGTGTTCTTCTCGCCGCGATCGATGACGAAGATCGAGCGGCCGCCCATCCCGTACAGCGGTTTGCAGACGATGCGCTGATGTTCCTGCAAGAAGGCATGCATGTCCTTCATGTCGCGGGTGATGAGCGTGGGTGCGCAGCACTGCGGGAACCAAGCCGTGAAGACCTTTTCGTTCATGTCACGCAATCCCTGCGGTCGATTCACGACGAGCGCGCCTTGGTCTTGTGCGCGTTCCAGGATGTACGTCGTATAGATGAACTCCATGTCGAAGGGCGGATCTTTGCGCATCAAGATCGCGTCGGCCTCGCCTAACTTGATCGTTTGCATCTCACCTAACTGGTACCAGTCCTTGAGATCGTTCTTGACCTTCACATCGCGCACGCGAGCCATCGCGATGCCATCTCGCAGCCACAGATCGGACTGCTCGGCGTACCACAACGTCCAGCCGCGTTGTTGCGCCGCCAACATCATGGCCAACGTCGTGTCTTTGGCCGGCTTGATCGAGCCGATCGGGTCCATGACGATGACGAGGCGAGGGGGGGATGAGTTGGTTGAGTTCATTCGTGGAGTTGACCGTTAACGGTTGACAGTTGGCAGTAAGAATCGACGGCCGTTGAGGGTTGAGAGTTGGCGGGAGAAGACGGTTGTGAGTTGAGGGTTGGCAGTTGGCGGTCAGAAATCGGTTGGCAGTTGACGGTTGAGAGTTGACGGTCAGAAGACGGTTGGGCAGTTGAGAGTTGGCGGCAAGAAAGCGGTTCAGTTGAGAGTTGACGTTGGCGGTTAAGAACGCTGAACCAGAAAGCGGAAACTCAGAGCCGATACACAACCTGACGTTCATTGCATGCGCATCGCTCGCCACTTCTGACCGTCAACTGCCAACCGTCGTCCGTCATCCAGTGATGCAGTTCACGCTCGGGAAAAACGCATGTGACGGGCTTCATAGTATAGGTGTGCGAGCGATGGCGGCCCCATAACCAATATGTTAAAAGTCCGTGCTGTTGCGCAAGTGCTTAACTGTATTGCCGATTTTCGCGAAAGCACGCGAGTTTCAAGGCTCGATTGAGACTGCCGACAAGCAAGTCGAGACGCCTTGAGCAGGTAAGAGCACGAATAGCGATTCATACGCCGCGTTACACCGTAGAGCGCACAGTGTGAACGCAACCGCAGCGAGCGGGCTGCGCGAAGAGATATCAATGCGACTTGGGTCGAGCGACGGCGGCGCTTGCGAGCGCGCCAAAGAGGAAAGCCGATGGAGAACTTAGCAACGACTGGCAGCCCCCGATTGTCGGGATTGAAAGTTCTGGTGATCGACGACAGCAAAACGATTCGGCGCACGGCTGAGACGTTGCTGACGAAAGAGGGTTGCGAGGTCTTCACGGCTGTCGACGGCTTCGATGCGTTGTCCAAAATCGCCGATCATCAGCCGGACATCGTCTTCGTCGACATCATGATGCCGCGCTTGGACGGCTATCAGACCTGCTCGCTCATCAAGCACAACAAGGTTTTCCGTTCGATTCCCGTGATCATGCTATCCAGCAAAGACGGTCTGTTCGATCGCGCACGCGGCCGCATCGTGGGCTCCGAGCACTATCTAACCAAGCCGTTCACCAAAGATGAACTTCTGAACGCAATCGAAACCCATGTCGGCGCATTGGCAAGGTAAAGGGATATGCCCGCTTTCTTGGGAGGCGCACGTACTGATCATGCTAAGGCGGAGCAAGGTATGCCTCTGATCCTCATCGTCGATGACTCGCCTACGGAAGTGCACGTCATGCAGAAGGCGCTCGAACGCCACGGTTATCAAACCGCTTCTGCTGGCGACGGTGCCGAAGCGATTCGCAAAGCCAAGGAGATGAAGCCGGATCTCATCTTCATGGACGTCGTCATGCCCGGCGTGAACGGCTTTCAAGCGACGCGCAAGCTCGCCTCCGACCCGGACACCAAGTCGATTCCCGTGATCATGGTCACCTCCAAGGACCAAGAGACGGATCGCATTTGGGGCATGCGCCAAGGGGCTGTCGATTACCTCGTCAAACCGGTGTCGATGGACAAGCTCATCGAAAAGGCGCAAGCCGCGTTGGCGGGCTAGAGCGCATGCAAAGTCTCAAAGCACTTCGCGACAAACCGTTTGAGCTCTTGCGTGAGCTCGAGCGTCTTGCGCGTACTGCGCTTGCCGGTCAGGGGCGCGATGCCGCGGCCGATCGCGAATGGGTCGGCGTCGCATTGCGAATGAGTGCGGAAAATTTTTTGGTCGCGCGCGAAGAAACGCGCGAAGTCTTGGGCTATCCCTCTGTGGTTACGCGAGTGCCTGGCGCGAAACCATGGATTCGCGGCATCGCGAATGTGCGTGGCCAGTTGTTACCCGTCGTCGATTTGCGAGCGTTTCTCGGCAGCGGTGTGACGAACGTCAGCCGCAGTGCGCGAGTCATCGTCGCAAACCATCGCGAAGTGCCTGCGGGCTTGTTGGTCGATGAAGTGTTGGGCTTCCGCAGGTTCTCCGACGGAGAGTTTTCCGGCACTACGCCGCCGACGATCGCCCGCTGCGAGCGTTACTTGGCGGGCGCATTTAGGCGCGGCGCAGAGACATGGCCAGTGTTCAGTCTGCGCAGCTTGCTCGAAAGTCCAGAGTTCTTGCAGGCGGCGGCTTCGTAACCGGCGCTGCGGACATATAGTCATGAATGACAACAATCACAGCGTTGGTCTGATGCGCGCGAGCTCGCCGGAGCTACTCGCCGTGCAGCCTGCAAAGGCGGCGTCATGACCGAGAACAAGATGTACGGCCTCAGGTTCATGCCGCCGTTGATCGGCATTGCCCTGCTTTGTGTGATGGTCGCGGTCGCGTTGCTCTCGTTGGCGGCGCCGAATTCTTCGGCCGATCGCGATCAGGTGAGCGAGATCAACCAGATCCTCGCGCTCTCTCAAAAGATTCCGGCGCAAGCCTCCGCCGCCGTGTCCGGCAATTCGCAGGCCTTCGATGCGTTGAATGAAGCGCGATCGCAGTTCGCGAGCGTCGTTAGCGCCGCGGGTGGTGATGTGCAATCGTTCGCCGGCACCACGGAAGTGCTCAAAGAAAGCCAGGCGGTGCTCGGCGTTCGCGATCAGATGCAGGCCGTGCAGAAGGCCGCGGGCGAAGCACGCACGCTTGTGCCGCAACTGCTGCAGAGTCTGGGCAACATCGCGAGCGCGTTGGGTTCTCCGAATATCGAAGGCATGACGCGCCATCTGGAGCGCTTCGAGCTCACCGGGTTGCGCTTGCAGCAGGATATGGAAGCGCTGGCGAGCGGATTGGGCGATACCACTGTGATCGCGCGCCGGCTCGCGGATGGCAACGACTACATGGGACAAGTCGTCGGCGGACTGGGTGGTGAAGACTCAGGACTAGGCCTGCCGAAAGTCACCGGCGCGGAAGCCGAAGCGCAATACAAGATGACGAGCGCGCTGTACGCGCAGTTGAGCGAGCGAATTCGCACGGCCATCAGTTCTGCCGATCGCGTCCGCGCCGCACGCACAGCGGCGGTAGCGCTCGCGTCAGCAGGCGATCAGGTCTACGCGAAATTCCAAGCACGCGTCGGCGTGCCAAACAATGCTGCAGCGGGATTCCTCTCGAACAAATGGTTGCCGGTGTTGTTGTTGGCCGCAGCGGCGATTTCACTGCTGTTGCTGTCCGTGTTGCATGCGATGGGCGGCAACATTCGCAAGGCTGTGGAGGCGCAAGCCAGCAAGAACGAGCGCAACCAGGAAGCCATTTTGCGGTTGCTCGATGAGCTGTCGAGCTTGGCAGACGGCGATCTCACCGTGCAGGCAACCGTCACCGAAGACATCACGGGTGCCATTGCCGACTCCATCAACTACGCGATCGAAGCGCTGCGTGAACTCGTCGCAACGATCAACGACTCGGCGATCACGCTGGATGCTGCCGCAAAACAATCGCAAGTGTCCGCAGGTCATTTGGCAAAGGCGTCAGTTGCACAGTCGAAACAAATTGCGCTGGCGACCGAATCGGTTGCCGCGATGGCTGCATCGACGGAAGAAGTGTCCGGCAATGCCGAACGTTCTGCGGACGTCGCGCGTCACTCGGTGGATGTCGCACACAAAGGTGGCGATGCCGTGCGGCGCACGATCGACGGCATGAATGCAATTCGCGAAACGATTCAAGAGACGTCCAAGCGCATCAAACGCCTCGGCGAAAGCTCGCAAGAAATCGGCAACATCGTCGAGCTGATCAACGACATCGCCGAGCAGACGAACATCTTGGCATTGAACGCATCGATCCAAGCGTCGATGGCGGGCGAAGCGGGTCGTGGCTTCGCAGTCGTCGCGGATGAAGTGCAACGTCTCGCCGAGCGTGCGGCGAATGCGACTAAACAGATCGAAGTCCTCGTGCGCACGATTCAAGCGGATACGAACGAAGCGGTCGTCTCGATGGAGCGCAGTACCACCGACGTGGTGGGCGGAGCATTGCTCGCGGAAAACGCCGGTGCCGCGCTGGAAGAAATCGAACAAGTGTCCAATCAGATTGCGAGCCTGGTGCAGAACATCTCCGCCAGCTCGCGCCAACAAGCCGCCGCAGCACAGAACATGGCTCGCAACATGCAAGTGCTGCGCGAGCTCAGTACGCAGACCACGGAAAACTCCGCAGCAACGTCGGCCTCGGTCGGCAAGTTGGCTGAGTTGTCGGCGGGACTGCGTAAGTCGGTGGCGGGTTTCCGGCTTCCCGACAAAGCATCCGGTGGCTCTGCCGTGCTGACAGACCCGGGAAAGAAAGTGGCCGCCCCGGCACCCGCGCCTCGCGCAGTGCCGAAGAAGGTCAGTGGACTCGCACGCTAAAGTCCACGCCCATGATGGCCGTCATTCACACGATCTGATCCGAAGGCTTCAATACTCATGGCCGAGGTTTCATCGCAAACGCTGCATATCGTCGCGCGCGAACTTACGAACGAGTTGAATGAAGCTCGTGCGGCGCTCGAGGCGTTCGGCGAGCAGCAAGAAAACATCGCGCTGCTGCGCAAGTGCAATGAGCACTTGCATTCGGTCCATGGCGCTTTGCGCGTTGCAGAGGTCTACGGCGCTGCGCTGCTGGCCGAGGAAATGGGTCAGGTCGCGCGCTATTTGATCGAAAACTTTTCGGAGAAGCGGCACCTCGCCGAAGGCCTCGATGCGCTGATGCGCGCGATGGTGCAATTGCCGACGTATTTGGAACGCGTGCTGAGCGGCGGACGCGACATGGCGCTCGTGCTGCTGCCGCTTCTCAACGATCTACGCGCGGTTCGCGGCCATGCGCTGCTGTCGGAAGGCACGTTGCTGTTGCTCAACTTGAGCTCGGATCAGCAAGCGAGCCCGGTTGCAGCCGGCAGCGGCGAATCTGCAATGACCGTGGCGCAGTGGGCGCGCAAAATTCGCACGCGGTTCCAGCTTGGCTTGTTGGGGTGGATCAAAGGCGAACGCGTCGAGCAGAACCTGGAGTTGCTCTCACGGGCTGCGGAAAAACTCGAGCAAGTCGCGACGACGCAGCCGGTCTTTCAATTGTGGTGGGTGGTCGGTGCGGTGCTCGAAGGACTGCGCGATGGCGGCCTCGAGGGCAGCGCATCGATCAAGCGCTTGCTGGGACAAGCCGATCGCGAAATGAAGCGCCTGTACGAACAGGGCGAAGGCCGATATGCCGAAGCGCCTGCGTTAGAGCTGCTGAACAACCTTTTGTATTACGTCGCTCGTGCGACTACGTCCGGTCCGCGCGTGGCGGCAGTCCGTGCGTCTTTCCGATTGAGCGAGTTGCTGCCGGTCGACGAAGGCGTCGAGCAGGCGCGTGAGAGCTTGTCGGCGCCCTCGGTCAAGTTGATGAAGACGGTTGCGGCTGCGATCAAGGAAGACTTGAGTCGCGTGAAAGATGCGCTCGATATCTTCGTCCGCCAGGGCGGCACGCACACCGAAGAGCTCGCACCGCAACTCGAATTGCTGAAGAAAATCGGCGACACGCTCGGCGTGTTGGGCCTGGGCGAGCTGCGCGACAAAGTGCAGACCGAGACGCAGGACTTGCAGGCCATCGTCACCAAGGGCGCGTCGGCAGACGAAGCGTCGCTGCTGCGTATGGCTGCGACGCTCATCAAAGTCGAAGACAGTTTGGATGAGCAGCTCGTCGGGATGATCGTTCCGACCGCGGCGGAGACCGCGAGCGATGCACCGCCGCGACCGTCGGGCCCGGAAGAAATCGAATTCCGCCAAGTGACCGAAGCGGTCCTGCGCGAATGTGTCGTCAATATGGCGCGCATCAAAGAAGCGATCGCGCTCTCAGTGGAAAAACCGAGCGAAACGCAAGCGATCGACCAAATCCCGCAGCTGCTAAGCGGCATTTCTGCCGGTTTATTGATGCTGGGCAAGAATCGCGCTGTCGAAGTCATTCAGGGAATTGGCAATGCCTTGAAACAATTCGTGCGCAATGACGGACTGACGCTGCCGCAAGAAGCGGTCGACCGTTTGGCCGATGCGATCGTCGCGGTCGAGTACTACATGGAAACGTTGCAGGCCGGCCGCACGGATCCTTGGTACATGTTGGATAACGCTGAGACGTGTCTGCGATTCCTTGCTGAGGCACGCCCGATTCCACGCATCGAAGGCGTCGCTTCATCCGAGCACGCGCGCACGTTGGTCATAGAGCCGCTTTCGCAGACCGTGGCATCGCCGACGGAACACGAGCGCACCGCAGTGTTGACGCCTGCGTCCGTTCAGGCGCCCGTGCCGCCGAAAGCTCCCGCACAACCTACGCAACAGCCGCTCGCTCAACCGGCACCGGTCGTCGCCGCTGCTGAACGTCCAATCGATCCCGAATTCCTCGAGTTGTTCATTGAGGAAGCAAAAGATGAGATCGCGAAGCTCAATGAGCTCTTCCCGCGTTGGGACGAGAATCCCCAAGAGCAAGATGCGCTGGTCAATGTGCGTCGCTCGTTCCACACGCTCAAAGGCAGCGGACGCATGGTCGGCGCGCAACGCATCGGCGAGTTTGCGTGGTCGATCGAGAATCTGCTGAACCGCGTCATCAATAAGACGCTCGAGCGCACGCCGGACATGATGGGCATGCTGCGAGATGCGGTTGCTGCCGTGCCCGAATTGGTGGAGCAGTTGGAAACTGGCCGCGATCCGCGCGTCGACGTCGATCGCATCATTGCCCAAGCAAATTCGATTGCCGGTGTCCGTCCAGCACAGCCCGCTCAAGCGGGCCCTGCACCCTCAGCAGAACGTGCCGCTACGCCAAATCCGGCGCCGCGGACGCCTGCGCCGACGTCTAAGCCTGCAGCCGAACCCGCGCCAGTCGCGCAAAAAAAAACGCCGGCGGAACCGCCCATGGACGCGGGACTACACGAAATCTACAGCAAAGAAACCGCGGGCCATCTCGCGACCATTCGTGAGTTCATCGCAGCGTGTGAATTAGCGAATCCGCCCTATCCAGTCACTGAAGATCTGCACCGCTCGTGTCACACGCTCAGCGGCACTGCGAAAACCGCGGGTGCGCGCCAGGGAATCAAGATCGCCGAGCCGCTGAATCGTTACGTTCGTAAGCTGTTCGACAATTCGATCGGTATTTCCGCCAGCGGGCTCGATGCCATCAAGGACTCGGTTGTAGCGATTCAGCAAGTCGTCGATCACATCAACGAAGACACGGGCTACTTCGTCGATCACCCATCGATCGTTGCGCGCTTGAACGATCTGGAACACGCGATCGACGTGGA
>DASTSB010000142.1:0-3682 GCA_035760885.1 Steroidobacteraceae bacterium
CGCGTTTGCTGCTCTGAAGGGGGATGTGGAGAAGCAGTTGGCAACACTCGTGCCTCCAAGCTTTCCGCGTGGCGTTCCCGGTTTGTTGTGGGCTCACTTACCGCGTTATCTGAAAACGATCGCTCGACGCGTGGACAAGGCACCCGGTAATGCGAAGCGAGATCAGGAGTTAGCCGCTCGAGTGTTTCCGTCGCTGCGCGCTTTTTCCCAGCTGCATGCGGCTCGCGATCATACGGTTCCGCATCCGGAGCTCGATCGTTTGCAGTGGATGATCGAAGAGCTTCGCGTGTCGCTGTTCGCTCAAGATCTCAAGACCGCGATTCCGGTTTCCGAAAAACGCGTTGCGGAGCAGGTCGAGAAAGTTCAGCGCGAACGTGCGGCTTGAAGCGATAACCGGACGAACACAAAGAGCACAAAAAGGAACACAAGGAACACAAAAAAGACAAATCAGCTCAAAGTTCCGGACAAGCTCGACAAGCTTTCCTCACACTCCACACCTGACACGTCACACATTCTTTTTTGCGTTCTCTGCGGCCAATTCTTCTTTGTGATCTTTCTGTTTCGTCTTGTTCCTCCTGCTCTCACGCGCGAAGCGCTTTCACTCCATCACCGCATCACTGCCTTTTCGTGCTGCGTTTTCCCTCAAGGCGCCACCTTGAAATCGATGCCCTGAGCCAGCGGTAGTTCACGGCTCCAGTTGATCGTATTCGTTTGCCGGCGCATGTACGCTTTCCAAGAATCCGAACCGGATTCGCGTCCACCGCCGGTATCTTTCTCACCACCGAAGGCACCGCCGATTTCCGCACCTGACGTGCCGATATTCACGTTCGCGATGCCGCAGTCGCTGCCAACTGCGGAAAGGAATCGTTCCGCATGCTGCAGGTTGTCGGTGAAGATGGCGGATGAGAGGCCATGATGCGCAGAGTTCTGCATCGCAATCGCATCCTCCAGCGAGTCGAATTCGATCAAATAGAGAATCGGCGCAAAGGTTTCTGTCTGCACGATCTCCCAATCACTCTGTGCTCGGATGATCGTCGGTTCGACGAAGTTACCCGATCGGACTTTGTTGCCGCAGAGGACGTGACCGCCGGCTTGCTGCGCCTTCGCGATCGATGCCTTGTAATTCTCGACCGCGCGCGCGTCAATCAATGGTCCCATCAGCGTTTCTTTCTCGAGCGGATTGCCGATGCGAACTTGCGAATACGCCTGGAGCAGTCTGCGTTCCAGCTCCTGAGACCGGGATCGATGCACGAAGACGCGACGAGTGCTCGTGCATCGCTGACCTGCGGTGCCGACCGCTCCAAAGACAATCGAAGGCACCGCGAGATTTAGATTCGCAAACTCATCGACGATGATCGCGTTGTTACCGCCAAGCTCGAGCAGCGACTTGCCCAATCGCGCCGCGACGCGTTCGCCGACTTTGCGACCTACAGTTGTTGAGCCCGTGAACGAAATCAGATCCACGCGACGATCATCGACGAAGCGCTCGGCCAGTTCGGTGCCCGATGAGATGAATAACTGAAAGATGCCGGGGAACCCGTGCTTCTGCAGCGCGCGATTGGCGAGTTGCTGAACTGCAATCGCTGATAACGGCGTCTTGGGTGAGGGCTTCCAGACGCTTACGCTGCCGCAGACCGCTGCCAGGAACGCATTCCATGACCACACCGCGACAGGGAAGTTGAAGGCGCTGATGATCCCGACCACGCCCAGCGGATGCCACTGTTCGTACATGCGATGCATCGGACGTTCCGAGTGCATCGTATTCCCGTACAACATGCGCGATTGACCCAGCGCGAAGTCAGCGATGTCGATCATCTCCTGCACTTCGCCGTCGCCCTCAGGTTTGATCTTGCCGGATTCGAGTGTCACCAGCGTGCCGAGTTCGGATTTGTGCGCGCGCAGTTCGTTACCCATGAGCCGAACCGCTTCGCCTCGCTTCGGCGCCGGAATCGTTCGCCATTCGCGCGCAATCTCACGCGCAGACGCAATGACACGTTCATAGTCTGCAGCGCTCGCTGCGCGAACTTTCGCGATGACCTCGCCGGTGGCTGGATTCACCGATTCGATCACGTCGCCCGAGGTCTTCAGCCATCCGGCATCGCCGGTCCACGCACCGGAGTGCGTTTGCTCAATGGCGAGCGCGTCGAGGATGTCTCGCATCGTCAACTCCGTCCTGCACGTTGATGCCCTGCTTGACCTGCTACGACCATGTTCGCGGAAAGTTCCTTGCCAATGCCGTCGGCGTAATGACGACCGAAGCGATTTTCCAGAATCGTGTGCAACCTGAAGTCTTCTTGGCGTACGAATCCGTGGCGAGTGCCTTCGCTCAACACGACATCGACCACAGCGCAGATTCCCGATGCGGTGGTCACCTGAATCGCCGACCACAAGCGACCCGCGATCTTCTGCGGATAAACCTTGTTGACGTAGTTCTCTTCGCGCAGTTCGCCGTCTTGCTTGCCGGTGATGGCGACGTAGATCACGACCACGTCTTGCAGCGTCTGCGGCACGGCATTCTCGAGGATGCGCTTTAATGTGCCGCGATCGTGATTGAGCTTCAGATCGTTCATCAGCAGCCGCATCTGTTCGCAATGGCCGGGATAACGCATCGTTTTGTAGTCCATATTCTGGCAGCGCTCGCCATAGGTCTCTGCGAGCGAGCCCAGGCCGCCGGACGTGTTGAATGCCTCGTACAACGTCCCGTCGATTTCGATCTCCTCCAGACCTTCGAGCGGCGCCACTTCGATGCGTCGGCCGTCGACGATGGCTTCGCATGGATTGCCATACTCATTGATCAAGCCTTCCGTCGACCAAGTGAGCGAATATTTCAAAACGTTGTTCGGGTGTTGGGGCAGGGCGCCCACGCGCAGCTTGATCGTGCGCAGCTCGTCGAAGTGACCGATCAATTCGTTGGCTGCGATGGAGATGAATCCGGGGGCCAGGCCGCACTGTGGGACGAAGGCTTGGCGCGCATCCTGTGCAATGCGGCGCACTGCACGGGTGACTTCTACGTCTTCGGTCAAATCGAAATAATGTATACCCGCCGCGCGCGCGGCTTCGGCGACTGCGATGTTGCAGTAGTACGGCAGGCTCGAAATGACGGCATCGACCGGATGGGTTTTAAGATGCTGCGCCAGTCCGACTCTGTCCTTGGCGTCGAGCTGATGTGCGTGGAGGTTGCCGAGGCCGTGTGCGCCAACGACTGCTTTTGCCGCCTCGCCGTTCACATCGCCCAGGTGGACGGCATAGGAACCTGACTCGGCGAGCAATCCAGAGATGAGAGCTCCGATCTTGCCCGCGCCTAGGATCAAGACTCTATGCATGCGGCCTCTCCTGAAAAATAGGCGCTCATTTAAGGTCCGGTGTTCCGAACCTGCAAATACACCGCTATTCGGTATGCAATATTGACGAAAACGGTTTGGTCCAAGCGCCCCTGGATGCTAGGCTCATCGTTCCATTCGGGAGCTGGCCAGCGCACGCTGCCAGGGCGCTGCGGTCAGGCGGCGACCCCTCCCGACAACCCCTGACTACCTTGGAGATGAACGGTTTTTGGATATGACGCGTAATCCGCATCTGGTCGAATGGCATCCGGCAAGCTGGCATGGCAAACCCGCGCAGCAGCAGCCGACGTATCCAGACCAGCAAGCGCTCAGCGAAGTCGTCGCACAACTCTCAAAGCTGC
>DASTSB010000143.1:0-9475 GCA_035760885.1 Steroidobacteraceae bacterium
GAACATTCGTGTGGTCGCAGCCACGAATCGAAATCTTGCGCAGATGGTGGCAGCGAAGGAATTCCGCAGCGATCTCTACTACCGGCTCAACGTCGTCAACATCAAATTGCCGCCACTGCGCGATCGCCGCGAAGACGTCACGCTGCTGCTAGAGCATTACATGCGGGTCCTGGAACCCGAACGCGGCTTTCGGTGCGCGGCGCTCGCGACCGATACCGTAAGTGCCTTACTGCAATACGAGTGGCCAGGCAACGTGCGTGAGTTGCGAAACCTTGTCGAGCTGCTCTTGCTGGATCCGCTTCGGCAAAGCGTCCTGCCGGAAGATCTTCCGCCGCATATGCAAACGATCGATTGCTCGCCTGAACCGACGTGCGAACGCGAACGCCTGTTGGCGGCGCTCTGCGCCGCACATTGGAATAAGAGCGAGGCCGCTAAGCAGTTGCACTGCTCGCGCATGACCCTCTACAGAAAAATTCTGAAGTACGATCTCGTGCAGTCCGCGCCAGCTCCCGCTCTGCGCACCGCCAAGTAGCACGCACGCGCGCATTCGACGCGCGTGCACTTTCCAACTTTTTTTTCTGCCCAAGCAAGGCAAAGCATCCCGTTGCGTCGCACCTTCCGTGCGTCTCACCAAGCGCGTGACAGTGTAACAGCCGGTGTGACACTGGCATGCGGCGCTACATTCACAGCGAAACGTAGGCCGGCCGCTGTTTCAAGCGAGAACGATGTGTAACAGGCAGAGCGTTACAAGGTCTTATCTCCGTCCGCCTCGCTGCTAGCAATGCCGCGAAAACTCCGGCGATTTTGCGCGCAGGCGAGCGTGGCACACCGATTGCAACGGAGTGTCCGCTCACCACGAGCGCGTCGCACTTGGCGAATCACTCATGACGCAACGAAGCGAATCGAAAGTCGTCGGCTCCTACGCCAACTTTCTCGTCGTGGGACACAACGCGTTCGAGTTCGTGTTTGATTTTGGACAGCTCTACGAAGGAAGCGATACGCCTCACATGCACACTCGCATCATCACCGCGCCTGTGTACGCAAAGGCGATGTTGGCCACACTGCGTGCATCGCTCGAGCGCTTCGAGACTGCGAATGGCGCAATCCCGGAAGTCGACGCGCATGGCGCTGCTCAGGCCGCAGCCGCACCGCAAGATCGCGAATAGAGGGAGTCAGCGTGCATCACCCCTCCGAAGCGCAGTCCCGCATCGATGAATCGCCTGAGAGCGCTGATGATTTCGCTGCGCTTGCACAGGCACTGAAGGTGCTCGATGGCGTACTCGCGATTGCAGTCGATAAGCAAGCTCGATTGCTGGGCCCAGCGACACTGCTCGATCCGTGGCGGGGGATGCACCTGGAACAGGCTGATGTGGAGCGGCTGTTGAAGCAGTCACCACACCTTTGCTTGACCGATGCAGCGCGCGCAAGCGTCCCTGAAGCCTTGGCTGCGTCCTTCAGCCGCATGCCGCGCGTTGCGGCACTCGCGCACGAATTGCGGCTTTCCGCGACGGACCTTGCCGCCTTACTAATCTTGCTCGCACCGGATGTGGATCTGCGGTACGAGCGAATCTACGCCTATCTACAAGATGACATCGCGCGTAAACGGCCATCGCTCGATCTCATAGCGAATCTCTTAGCGCGTGACACGGTCGAGCGGCTGGCGGTCTGCACGCGTTTTGGCGTAAGCGCTCCATTGCGATCCTTCGGTCTAGTCCTCGAGAACAAAGAGTCGGAGGCGGCGCAGTTGGCGACTCCCTTGCGTGTCGATGTCCTCTGGCGCAAATGGCTGCTCAATGAGGACGGTATGGGGGATGTGGGGTGCAATGCAGAGTTGCTGATGCCTGCCGAGTCGACCCTGCAGCGGCTGTGCCTCGAACCCAGCGTGTGTGAGCTCATAGAGCAGGTGATTGCCGCGCGTAACGAAAGCTTCGCTCCGGTGAGGATTCATTTGCGTGGGCCACACGGGTCAGGAAAGTATCTCCTGGCGCATACGATCGCCCATGCGACTGCGCAGAAGCTGCTGGTATACGACCTGCGCGAGTGCGAGCGTGCGGCGGAGCTGCGCAGATCGATGGCGCGGCTGCAGCGTGCGGGCGTGTTGTTCAATGCGATTCTCTACATACATGGTGTCGGGCAGATCGAGCAGCGCGACCCGCAGCTATTGAGGGCACTCATCGAGGCGCTCGCCGAGACACCGAACGGATTCATCTTGTCTTCCACCGCGATGCTGCCGCCGGTGTTCGCCTGCGCGCTATCGTTGCTGCGCGTACAGCTCAACTATCCATCTGGCCCCGCGCGATCCGAAATCTGGACTCGGACGCTCGCAGAGGCGAACGTGCGCGTCGGCGTTGATGCCGTTGAACGGATCGCCTCGCGGTTCGCTTTGTGCGCTCCCCAGATCCATCAGGCCGTCACCGAAGCAGTAGCAGCCACGCAGCTACGCGCAAATGCAAGCATCGGATACGAGGAACTCGCCAGTGCCGCGCGGCTCCAGTGCGGCACCGAATTGGGCCGCATCGCCCAGAAGATCACGCCGCGTGCGACTTTCAGTGCGTTAGTGGTTCCGCGCGAAGTCGATGCGCAGCTCAGGGAGATTTGCACACGCATTGCGACGCGCGATGCCGTCGCGCGCGAATGGGCCGGCGGCAGCGTGCATGCCCGCGTGATGGGTGTTACGGCGCTGTTCGTTGGGCCCTCCGGTACCGGCAAAACGCTCTCGGCGGAAGCATTGGCTTGCGAACTCGGGCTCGACATGTATCGAATTGATCTCGCAGGCATCGTCAGCAAGTACATCGGCGAGACGGAGAAAAATCTCGATCGCGTGTTTGCCGCGGCCGAACACGCCAACGCGGTGCTGTTCTTCGACGAAGCAGATGCGTTGTTCGGCAAGCGCTCCGAGGTGAAAGACGCACACGATCGCTACGCCAATATCGAAGTGGCATATCTACTGCAGAAGATGGAACAGTTCGACGGACTCGCCATCCTCGCAACCAATCTGAAGCAAAATCTCGACGAGGCATTCGCACGGCGTTTGACCTTCACGGTCAATTTCCCATTCCCCGAAGCGGCCGAGCGGCACAAGTTGTGGGAGCAGCTCTGGCCGCCTCGTGCCCCGCGGCATGCAGATGTCGACCTTGATTGGTTCGCACGTGAATTCCGTCTTTCCGGCGGCAACATTCGCAATACGGTGTTGGCAGCCGCACACCTTGCGGCTGCGGACGGTAAGGTGATCACGCGCGAGCATCTGCTGCACGCGACGCGGCGCGAGTTTCAGAAGCTCGGTAAGAATCTGGTTCATCCTGCGGCCACCGAGCGGCGTCTCGCATGAGATCCGGGGCTCGCCATAACACTTCCATAGCACGGACAAGCGGCAAGGCGCCGCACGCAGCCGCGGCGAATTCGTCACCTAGTGCAGCGGCTGCGGGCGCGTCCAATCACGCGGTCTGCAACGCCCTGAGCGGGATGCCTCTCGATGCACACACGCGCGCCGACATGGAAGCTCGGTTCGGCGAGAGCTTCGCGGATGTGCGTGTTCGCAACGACGAGCAAGCACATCGCAGTGCTGCAAGTCTGGACGCGAAGGCTTACACGATCGGCAATGAAATCACGTTTAGTGCGGGCCGTTATGCACCGCACGCGAGGGAGGGCAAACGTCTGTTGGCACACGAGCTGGCGCATGTCGTACAGCAAAGGCGCGGCGGTGCCGCTCCACCGTTCGCATCGGACGCACCCCATGAGGCAGCAGCCGATCACGCTGCGGCAGAAATCGCAGGCGGCGTCTCATGCGTGCAGGTGAGCGGTGCTACCGGCGTTGGAATCGCATGCGATCTCGAGGACGACAAAAAGAACTCGAGCAGCCGCGCCCCGCAGTTCGCGCCTGAGGACATGACGCGTGCGTTCGAACAGACCCCGCAATATTGGCTTACTCACACACCCGATTTGGAATCGAAGTCCGCATTGCAGTTGCGGGACGAGGCAAACCGAATCGAGGAATGGCGTCAGCGCCAAACCTCCAGTAATGCTGATATGGATCGGCTCATCGAAGTGCGCGACCAATTCCGCGTGGCCGCACAGGCGAAGGAGAAGCGCGCGCAACGACGCCCTCGCAAGCGTCTGACGAAGACGGCACCTACCGAGCCGCCGGCGAAGCCGAGTTCGCTGCTCAGCAGCGTCTCTTTGAACGATCCGACAGCAGTGGCTCGCAAGTACGATGACGTCGTCGAATATCTGCAGCACGACGGGATACCGGGCGCCGAACGCAAGCAGTATCTGCGCGAACTCGAAGAACTGAAGCCAGGTGCACAGGCATATTTAGCGCGCCGCACGGGTACGCGTCACGCGGAAGCGGTCACCGCAGCGCTCGATGCGCGCGATGCAAATGGCGAAGCACAGTTCGTGGAGTCCATGCGCCGGATCGATAGCATCAAGCCATTGGAGGGCGCGCCTGACACGTACTACTTCATGCACGGTCGAGAACGGATCGTGTTGACCAAAGCCATGGTCGATGCCATTCACGCGCAGGCGCTCAAGAGCTTGGAGAGCGCCGCGAACGGCATCACGAGCGCTAACGATGAGGTACGCGCCGACTACGACGAGTTCGTCGACCGAACCTACGAAAAGCACAAGTATGTCGGGTTTATCTCGATGATGCGCAGCGGCGAGAATCCGCTCGACTGGGAAGACAGTCTGATGGGCATCATCCGCGCCTCCAACTCCCAGTGGCAGACGTTTCGCGCGGAAGATCTCAGCGCCCGAGATCCCTGGCGAGGAGAACGAGCAGCGCTCGCGCCTCTTGCCGAACACATCGCGAACAGCGAACGTCTGACGGGCGTCGCGCAAAACTATCTCGACTACAAAGAAGGCCAGGTCCTCGAAGGCACGGTCGGCGCGATTCGTTACCTAAGCCGCCTCAAGGCTGCCGGCAACATGGCTGCTTCCGTGGCGTTCACGCCGTTCGGCGCGGGCGTGTATTCGGCGCTCGAATCCACGCTCGTGCAAGGCGCCGAGATTGCTTATGACCAGCGCAGCGGATTTGATTTCGTCGGCATCGGAGCCGACGCGGTGACGAGCTACTTGAGCAGCAAAATCACCAATGGCGTGATGGGGCTAGGGAAGAACGCACCGGCGGCGGTGCGTCTCGGGCTTTTTGTCGTCGGCGATCGCGCCGGCGCGAGTGCGAACGCGGCGATGCGATTGTCGTTCGACAAAGCTCGTGGCCGCGACGTGTCGACCGATCAAATTCTGCACGCCGCGTGGGAAGAAGGCACCGACTACAAGCAGGCGCTGCTGAATCTGCTGATGGTTGGTGTCGGTCACGTGGCGCACTCCGGACCCAAGCCGAAGCGGCCGGGTGCGGTACATGAAGGTGGTGCGGTTCCACCGGCAGAGTTACCCGCCCAGTCGTTGGCAGCTCCCGAGGCTACATCCGTGATCGAAATCTCTCCCGATGTGATTCCCATCAAACAGGATCAGCCCCCACCGATCTCAGCGGCGTCGAAAAAGCTCAATAGCCTGTTGGAGCGCCAACCCGCCGATCAGGTCGGGAGCATCACGCCCCTGCGTAAGCCCGCGAAGCAAAGTGAGCCCTCGCAGGCAAATGAGCAGCAGATTCCTGTTCAGATGGAGCTGCAAGAAGGTATCGCAGTCGGACAAACGCACGGTGCGGACGGCGGCGGATCGGCACTGCCCAGCGTTCCGACGATGTCCGCTGCCAACGGCAACCGCGTGGGCAAGGCCGATGTGGGTCGGGTGAGTAGCGGCGCTCGCGATCCATCGATTGGCAAGTCACCCACGCAACCAGTGAGCCCAGCGGAAGCGTCGCAGCAGCGTAGCGCCGCCGATATCGAATCGCGCTTGAACGAACTGGGAAAGCTCGAGCTTCCAGAGAGTCTGGCTGCGCCGGCGGGCGAGGCAATCGCGAAGATCAGAGAGCGGGCCGCGCAGGACCCGGCTGCAGCGAAACGCTTACTGACAGCACTGGAGGGCCATCTCGAGGACGCAAATGTGACGTTGCCGGGCGAGAAGATCGATCCGCGCACTCGCGAAATGCTTGGGGGCGGACGCGAGGCCTCCGATGAAATGCGCGCGCATCCGGATGAGATGCAGGAGATGCCGATCCGAGCCAACGAGCGCTACGACTGGAAAGTGAGCGAAGAAGAGGCTTCGGTACTGCAGGCCGAGTTCCCCGAGTTGCCCGCACAGGGATGGCGCACACAGCGTCCGGTCGTGCGCCGCCCGAACGGGCAAGTGGAAATCATCGATCGCGGACGCACACCGCGCGGCGCAACGGTTCCCGAGCGCTATCATCCCGGTGACGCAACCCATCCGCCGGTGAGCATCGAAGTGAAGAATTGGACGGTCGACGATGTCGCCGTTGCGGACGATCCGTTTCTCATGCGCGACTTTCTCGCCAAGACCGGCGAGCAGGCGCAGCGCCGCGCCAAGGTCCTGCCGCCGAATACCGAGCACTACGTGATCATCGATTTGCGCGGGCAACAGGTCTCGAAAGCGACCCAAGAAGGCATTCGCCGCGACTTGGAGGTCTCTTCGAATGGCGTTCTCTCCGGCGATCACATCCGCTTTCTCACGAATTACTTCTCCGACTGACCGCAATCGCAATGCCAGAGAGCGCACAAAAATCAGCAAGCAAGGCGAACGCTGCCGGACACGAGCGGCGGCCACACCGCCACGCGCCGCAGTCACTCGAGAGTGGATCCGCACTGGATTCGCTTCACGACCTGCAAAGTCGCGCCGGGAATGACGCGGTCAATCGCGCGTTGGGAGGCGGTGTACCACTAGCACCCGATGTTCGCATCGAGATGGAGACGCGCTTCGGCGTGAGCTTTGGCGATGTTCGCGTTCACGACGATGCGCGTGCGAACGAGAGTGCCACCGGCCTGGCTGCGAAGGCTTACACGCACGGCAACGACATTGTTTTCGCGGCACATCGTTTCGCTCCGCATACCACGAGTGGACGACGTCTCCTCGCACATGAACTCGCGCATGTGGTGCAGCAGCGCCGCGGGGGTTCGCCACCTGTGCTCGATTCACAGGCACCGCACGAACAGTCTGCCGATCGCGCGGCCGACGCCGCGGTCCAAGGTACTGCTGCCGTGAACGTTGCGGGTGCAACGGGCGTGGGTGTCGCCTGCGATAAAGACGAGGACGAAGAGAAAAAGCGCAAAGGGCAAGCGTCAATGACAGCCATCACGCAACGTCCGAAGCGCTCGCCGAAGTTGGATCTGCCGGTGCACGTCATCAACGACCCAAACAAGGGCAAGGGCACGCTCGCGGAAACCACGGTGCCATTCGCGCTTTACTCCGGCCCGGACTGGAACCATCTGGGCGGTGGCGAGGAAACCAGTTCCTCGCGCACGAGCTTGGCGCGCGAAACGGACTTCGGACCGACGGCAGGCTTGGATTTTCTGGTGGAGAACCGCAATACCGGACGGCTGGTGATCGGCGAGCAGAAGGCGGTCGACAAACAGACATTCGAAAACGCCACCGCGATCACCGTCAATCTGGAAAAGAACGTCGCGCAGGCAAAGCTCAAGCTGCAGCAAAAAATCGACAATGGCGAGGTGCACCCGGAGGAAGTCGTGCATCTCCAGGAGATCATCGCCAAGCTCGATGCGACGCAGAGAGTGCTGGAGAAGGGCAGCGGCGAGTTGCCGTCCGGCGTGGTGTTTGAGCTCACAAACATTTCCGGCGAAGGCAAGAAAATCGGTAAGGGATATGTCGACCTGCTGGGACAGAAATACGGCAAGGATCCGACCTTCATGGATCACTTGCTCAGTCGTACCTTTGTGCGCGATCCCGCGCTCGCGAAAGAGCAAGGCCGTGCCGCCGGCGGTGCGCGCGGAACAGACGCGGATCCGGACATCGTGCCGGCGCAGGAGTTGCTTACCGATTCGGCCAAAGATGAGATGGCGCGACGGCGCGCGGGCAAGACAGAGAAGCAGTGGGAGAAAGACAAGGCCAGGCAGCGCGCGGACGACGAGAACGCGCAGCGCGAAGCGCTTAAGGCCCAAACGAAAGCAAAGCGCGAGCAACGCGCCGCGGATGAGCGCAAGGCGCGCGATGAGGCAAAGCAGCTGGGGGACCAAGCGCGTCAAGAACGCTTGAAGCAGTTGCAAGACGAGCGCGCGCGCAGCGGCGAGCCGGAACCGACCACCAAACGCAAGCGGCAGCAAGCGGACAAGAAGCAGGAGCGCGAGGCGGCACAGGCCGGCAAGAAGACTGAGAAGGAATCGTTCGACGCATTCAAAGCGCGGCGCAAACAACAGGAGCAAGCGGAGCGAAACAAACGCATTGCGGACGAGCAGGCGCGCAGGCAGCAACGCGAATCGGAACAGCAAGCGCGTGAGCAGCGCGCGGCACAGGAGAAACAAGCGAACCAGGAAAGACAATCTGCCGCCGACAAAGCGCGCCAGTCGGGTGCGTTGGAGAATCCGCAAGCGCTGAAGAACATGAACGACGAGGCGCGGAAAAAATATCAGTCGGAACAACGCGAGTCGAGGTTGGGCAAAGCCGCTCATTTGGCCAATCAAGGGGCCGCGGGCATGCGTGCTTACGATGCTTACGATGACGCCGTCAAAAGCGGTAAGGGACAACTCGAAGCGGGTTACGACGCCGTTAAGACCTATTTGGACAACACCAATCCTGTGTTGGGCGCGATCGCTACCGCGCAGTCGCGCCAGCAGAAGGACGAAAAGGGCCAGCAGTACTACGGTGACGATGCAGTCGATGCATGGCTAGGCACGATCGGCGAGACAGGCGCGGGATATATCGTCCCCGGCAAGGGCTGGGACCAACTGCTCAACGCAGGCGCCAATCTGTTCGATGCCGTAGACGATCACAGGAACAAAGGTCGCGATCCCAACGATCCGGCGGCGAAGCAAGCTTCCGCGCGAACAGGGGTGGATCTCGCCGCCGAACTCACGCCTTCGCGAATGTTCTCCACCGTCGTGGGCGGCGGCTCGCGCGCATGGTACGACCTCGCCCGCGCTGCGAAAGGCGATACCAAGGGTGTAGACAAGTTCGGCGAAGACGCGGTGCGCGGGAAGCTCGGTTCGATCATTCAGCCATGGGCGATGGCCGCCGACTTCGTGGGCAATTTGGGCGGCAACGACGCGGGCACGGCCCTTAACAAAACGCTGAAAAAAACCGAGGGTACGACCCTCAAGAAGATTGGCGATGCCAGCGGCGATGCGATGTATGAACTCGGCCAAAGCAAGGAGGCGAAGTCGGGTAAGTACGGCGAGTCGGTGCAAGGCATCTCGATGATGCTCGGCATGACCTCCGACATGATCGCAGGCGACAGCTTTGAGAAAGCGCTTAACAAAGCAGCCGACGCGGGCAAGGGCAGCGTCGCCGACAAGGTTGGCAGTGCTATGGGAGATGCCGCATTCGCCACGGTCGAGAAGGGCAAAGAAATTTACTACGAGGACATTCCCGCGGCGAAGAAGAAAGCTGC
>DASTSB010000144.1:0-3415 GCA_035760885.1 Steroidobacteraceae bacterium
TCAGAAGCAAAGCGCAACGCGACGGTCTCGATGCTCACGGATGGCGTGCTGATGCGTCTTGGGAAGCAAGATTTCCGCACGCTTTTGAATGAGCCGATGATCGACTGGGTCGACCTCGCGCAAGCCGAACGCATCATCGCGGAGGGCGGAGAGTGGCTCGATGTGCGATTGCCAAGCGAGTACGAGCAGCATCATTTGGCGAATGCAGCGAACATTCCGCTGTATTTCATTCGCCTGAAATTAAAGATGCTCGATCGCAATAAGCACTACGTGGTCTATTGCGATACTGGCCGCCGCAGCTCCGCCGGTGCGTACATCCTCGCGGAACGCGGGTTCAATGCGTCAGTGCTGAGGGGTGGTGTGGCACGCCTCGATGCACAGCACTGAGGCAGTGATGGAGTGATGAGGTGATGCGGTGATGCGGTGAGGGCGGAGCGATCGCCTTCATCTGAGGCGTTCACTTCACTGCGAGTTCGCGATCCGCAGGAGTGCTACAGGCATTGCAGACGTGCGCACTTCACGCGCACAGCGCGCTCACCTCATCACGTCTATCTCAGCAACTGCCACCCAGCATCGGGCGCAAAGCGCTCGCCATACACCTGCCTGAGTTCTTCTAGCCGAGCCACGATCGCATCCACGCCGCGGGTGCGAGCATATTGAATCGGGCCGCCGCGAAACGGCGCAAAGCCGGTGCCGAAGATAATCCCGGCATCGACCAGATCCGCATCATCGACAACATTCTCGCGCAGCACGGCGATCGCTTCGTTGATCATCGGCAGGATCAGGCGATCTTCCAAATCGAGCGGGGTTTGGCCTTCGCCGATCGGCGGCTTCTGCGGCTTGTCGTTGCGCCATTCATAGAAGCCTTGGCCGGTCTTTTTGCCGAACTTCTTTTGCTGGAATCGTGTGGAGAGAATCGTCGGCACTTCGGTACCGGCTTGGAAGAACACCTTGCCGACACTCATGATCACATCGAGCCCGACCACATCTGCAAGTTCGATCGGGCCCATCGGCATGCCGAACTCTTCTGCCGCGCGATCGATCACCGGAAGTGGAACCCCTTCTTCGGCGGCGCGAATCGCTTCGTTCAAATAAGGCATCAACACGCGATTGACCAAGAATCCGGGCGAACTGCGACAGGGCACTGCGAGCTTATCGATCTGACGCGCGAAGCTCAGACCCGCCTGGACCATCTGCGGATCGCTATTCTCTGCACGGATCACTTCCAGCAATGGCATGCGCGCGACTGGATTGAAAAAGTGCAGGCCGATGAGCCGTGCAGGCTGCGCGAGCTTTTCCGCAAGTTGTTCGAGCACGATGCTGGAGGTGTTCGTTGCCAGCACGGCATCCGGTTTCATCTTCGGCTCTAAGCGTGAATACAGCTCACGCTTCGCGTCCAGGTTCTCGAAGATCGCCTCGATCACGACGTCCGCTTGCGCGACACCATTGCCTTCAACATCCGCTGATAAGCGCGACAGCGCGCTCTCAGCTTTGGCGGGCGCCTCCGCATAACGCTTGTTGAAGAACGCACGAGCTCGCTCGATCGCGGGCGCAATGAATTCAGCGCCGCGATCCTGCAAGGTGACAGTGAGTCCGCGAGCTGCGCACCACGTCGCAATGTCGCCACCCATGACGCCTGCTCCGACGACATGGACGTGCTTGGCGGGTCGAGCTGCATTCTTGCCGATGGACTTCAGGCGTTCGTTCAAGAAGAACACGCGCACCAGATTGCGCGACGTGGAAGTGCAGAGCAGCTCCGACATCGAGCGCGCTTCGGCGTCCATGGCCTTTTCGCCTTTGGCACCGTACCGCTGCCACAACTCGATCAAGGCGTACGGCGCGGGATAGTGGGCGGGACGAACTTTGCGTGCCACTTGCGTGCGCATTTGCCCAGCAACGATCGAGCGCACGCCCGGCAGATTCAACAGCCGTTCCTTCAGAGCCAAGCTAGGTTTTGCCGGAGGGTTGATTGCGACTTGGCGCGCGGTCGCGAGTAACTCCGCTGCAGGTACCAGCCGGTCGACGAGATGCAATTTCGCGGCTTGCTTTGGCCGGATGTTCTTGCCCGTCAGCATCAGATCCATTGCCGCGAGCGGGCCAGCAAGTTGAACGGATCGTACGGTGCCGCCGAATCCAGGATGTAAGCCGAGTTGCACCTCGGGAAACCCGAGCACGATGCTGTCGTCATCGACGATCACTCGGTAATCGCATGCGAGCGCAATCTCGAAACCGCCGCCGAGTGCAAAGCCGTTGATCGCGGCAACCGTCGTGCACTTGAGCGCGGCGAGCCGATCGAGCACGCGCTGGCCTTTGCGAATCATCTCGAATGCTTGCTGCGGTGTTTGCAGCGTCACGAATTCTTTGATGTCGGCGCCGGCGATAAAGCCCCGTTTCGCAGACGTGAGGATCAAGCCTTTCGGGGTGGCGCGTTCCAATGTTGTGATCGCGGCTTCAAGTTCTTCCATGACGCCTTGCGACAAACTGTTGACCGAGCTTTCCGCCTTATCGATCGACAAGGTTGCGATTCCGTCCGCATCAGTCTGCAGCCGCCAATGCTTGAATCCGGTAGGGTTCGCCTGTGCTTGCATGAAGACTCCGTCGCTTCCAAAACGCGGTCCCATTAGGAGCGCGCACCTCGAACATTAAAGTCGCAGACCAGCGGTCGATGATCCGAGAAGCGCACATCGGGAACGTCGAAGTGCGTGATTTCGATGCCGCTCGAGTACAGGATGAAGTCTAATTCTTTGCGCGGCGTGCGGCTCGGGTACGAAGGGAGCCCTAAGCGATTGGCGCTCTTCAATCCCGATGCTTCCATAAACAGATAAATCTCGTGGTCGCCCCAAAACGTGTTGAAGTCTCCGCCAATGATCACTGGTTTGCGAGAGCGCTTCACCAGTTCGTGAAGATGCCGCAGTTGATCGTGACGGTGCCGAAACTTCAGCGACAAGTGCACGAGGAATACGGCGACGTCCTCGAGTTCCAGTTCGATGATGAGCTTCTTGATGCCACTTTCGAAATAGTGGAATCGCTCGCCTTCGACTCGCGGTGCAGCGAGAAACGCATTCGCTTGCTTGCGCACGATGGGCATCAAATTATTGATGGACGATGCGCCGTACTTGCACTGATATGTGGAGTAGTGGCCCAGCGAGTCGGCGATCTGTTTGGCTTGATTGACTAGCCCAGAACGAATCGAGCCCGTATCGATCTCAATGAGGCCCACGAGATCCGGATCTAAACCCTTTAGGTATTGAGTGATTCCCTCGAGTACCCGCGAATTGCTGCGCAGGTATCCGGCGCCCGGAACGGGTAGATGGAATGCCGGTCCAAACCCGGTGGCATATCGAATGTTGTATAGGACAAATCGCATGGATGATCTGGAACACCCGGCAGGGCGGCGCGACATTCTATAGCAGCG
>DASTSB010000145.1:0-3976 GCA_035760885.1 Steroidobacteraceae bacterium
GGGAAGCACTTGCTTCGTTTCCCGCCAAATCCAGCGAGCAAGATTTTCGCTGGTCGGGTTTTCGAGGCCGGAGATCTCGTTCAGATAGTGATGATCCAGCCGGTCGTAGATCGGCTGGAATGCGGCGCGGACGTCGGCGAAATCCATGACCCAACCTGACTTGGAATCAACCGATCCGCTGAGACGTAACTCGATTCGAAAGGAGTGCCCGTGCAAGCGCGAGCACTTGTGACCTGCTGGGACGTTAGGCAGCCGATGCGCTGCCTCGATCGTGAAGATGCGGAAGATATGCATCGGCGATCGCGTGAGCTTTGAGCCTGGCTCAGAACGCCGACGCTAAATGGTTATGCTGCTTTGCGACGGCGTGAGCTGGAAACGCAGCTGCAAGTGCCACAGGTGCAGCGGATCGCGCTGCAATCTGTGCACACCGTGAAGTCCACCGAACCGAAGTGACGACGGCATTGCTCGCAGTACGGCTTGCGGCGGCTGGTGCGAGCCGAACGGTAGGTCGCGACGGCTTCTGCTTGCTGGCCCATCGACTCGTCGTTACAAGCGACGAGATCCTTGCTGACGATCGCACGCATGAACGTGCTCGCTCCCATGGATCCAACCTTGAACAGGCGCATTTGCTCGCGTGCGAGTCCCATCTGCGCAACCGGGTCATAAATGACCACGCCCAATTTCGGGTGCACGAGCACCTGGAACGCATCACCGCTCATAAATCACTACGCCTGACAGATTCGAAGGAAGGACTGAAATCGGCCCGCAATTTTGCGGCAACGAGACCGTCATAGCAATGCGATATGCGGATCTTTTTCGGGATTTCCATCGAGGCTGCTACGTGCGCACGCTTTCACTCGCGGAACTCAGTTCCGCAATCTTCACGAGTGGCGTCGGCGCAGCACGTACGCGCAGTGGATTCTTGGATTACGTTCAAAATCCCTTGGTAACGTCTTACGCGTCACATCCTCGATTTCGAATTCCGGCAGTGCATGCGCGTCGAGCTTGAAGCGCGTGTAGTTATTCGAAAACACGATCACGCCATCAGGTGCAAGCAACCGCGAAGCAGCATGGAGCAGAGCAACGTGATCGCGTTGCACATCGAAATCGTCCGTCATGCGTTTCGAACGCGAATGCGTCGGCGGGTCGATGAACATGAGGTCATAACGACGCGTGGAAGTCTGTTCGTCAGCCAACCAAGCGATGCAATCCGCTTGCACGAATCCATGTTGCGGACTGGCTAATTCGTTGATTGCCAGATTGCGTTTGGCCCAGTCGAGATACGTCCTCGACATATCGACCGTCGTCGAGGACGCTGCACCACCCGCTGCGGCATAAACCGTGGCGGTTCCCGTGTACGCGAACAAGTTCAAGAAGCGTTTGTCCTTTGCCAATTCGCCGACCATGCGACGCGTTAACCGATGGTCGAGAAACAATCCCGTATCCAAATAATCTTCGAAGTTCACGTAGAACTTGAAACCTGCTTCACCAACAATCTCGAAGCGGCGCTCTTGCCCCACCTTCTCGTATTGAGACCCCTCTTTCTGCTGCCGACGCTCACGCACGAAAATGCGCTCTTGAGGCATCTCAAACACGTGAGGAATGACGGCCATCGCTTCTTGTCGGCGTGCACGCGCGGCTTGCGGCTGAATGCTCTTCGGCGGCGCGTATTCCTGCACAACCAACCAGCGCTCTCCCTCGCCATCGGAATACTGATCGATCGCAAACGCGTACTCCGGCATGTCAGCGTCGTAAACGCGAAAGCAATCGATGCCCTCGCGCTTGGCCCAGTCGCCGAGTTGCTTCACGTTCTTGCGTAAACGATTCGCAAACATCTGCGCGCCCGGCTTCGCGAGGATCTCTGCCGGATCGGGCGGCGCTCGACGCTCGGTTCGGAACTCCTCTGGTTGGATAGCGAAGCGGAGTAATCGGCATTCGATCTTGCCGTTGAACAAGGTGTGGCTGCGTCGCGCGTTGATCGCCATCGACTTCGCAAGCGGCGGATTGCCGGTCAACACTGCGGCTTGCCAGCCTTGAAAATGTTCACGCAGCCGCTCGCCTAGCTGCGCGTACAACGACTGGAGTTTTTCCTGATCGCCGATGCGCTCGCCGTACGGCGGATTGGTTGCAACGAGCCCGGTCTCACTACCTTCGCGCGTCAGTTGCGCGAGTTCGCGCCGTTCGAAATGGACATGCGCCCGCAATTTCGCTCGTTCGGCGTTCTCGTTCGCAGCGCGAACCGCAGCAGTATCGACATCGAATCCGCGTAGAGTGATGGTGCGTTCTCCCGCTTCGCGACGTTGCCGCGCTTCATCGATCAAGCTTTTCCAGAGCACTCGATCGTGACCGCGCCAGCCGATGAAGCCGAAGTGGCTGCGCATCGATCCGGGTGCGATGTCGAGCGCCATCAAAGCAGCCTCAATCACCAACGTCCCAGAACCGCACATCGGATCGACGAAGTCCCCGCCGTCTCTGGCGATCTGTGGCCATCCGCTGCGCAACAACATCGCTGCAGCCAGATTTTCTTTGAGCGGTGCGGGAACGCCACGAGCGCGATAGGCACGTCGATGCAAGCTTTCGCCGGATAAGTCGATGCTGATCGTGGCGTGCTCGCGATCGATACGCACGTCGATGCGAACATCCGGTTGCTCCAAATTCACGGACGGCCGTTCGCCCGTGCGCTCGCGAAATTGATCGACGATGGCGTCCTTGGTTTTCAGGGCACCGAAATGCGTGTGAACGATGCCGCTCGATGCGCCTGCGAAGTCGATAGCCATGCTTCCGGCCGGCGCAATGTGCTCGCTCCAGTCGATCGAACGCACGCCGTCATACAATGCTTCAGGTGTCGCCGCGAGCGTGTTACCGACAGGCATCAGTATTCGACTGGCGGTTCGCGACCACAAACATGCGCGATAGGCCGACTCGAGTGAGCCTTCGAATTGCACACCCAGCTTGAATTCGCGCGTATGGGTGGCGCCGCACTCGCGAAGCTCGCCCGCAGTGAGATCCGCCACGCCGGGCGGACAAGATGCAAAGAACCGCATGTCAGTGTCGCGCGGTCGAGCCGTCGAGCGTCATCAACGGCTGATACAGATCGGGGCGTCGATCGCGAAACACGCCCCACGCTTGGCGATACGCTCGAATCTCATCCAAATCGAATGTCGCCGTCACAATTGCTTCGCCCTCGCGAGGCGCTTGCGCGACGATGGCGCCGGTTTGATCGGCGATGAATGAAGAGCCGTAATAGGTGACGGTCCAACTGCCGCCGCTTTCAGTACCTACGCGATTCGATGCAATCACAGGCATTACATTCGATGCGGCATGTCCTTGCATTGCGCGTTGCCAATGATCGCGAGAATCAATGCGCGGATCCTGCGGCTCCGAGCCGATCGCCGTCGGATAGAACAGAATCTCCGCTCCCATGAGCGCCATCGCGCGTGCAGATTCTGGGAACCACTGATCCCAGCAGATAGCCACTCCAATCGTGCCAAAGCGCGTCGGCCACACTTTGAAACCGGTGTCTCCAGGCGAGAAGTAAAACTTCTCGTGATAGCCAGGGCTTTCCGGGATATGCGTCTTGCGATAGGTCCCCAACAAAGAACCATCGGCATCGATGATGGCAGCGGAGTTATAGAACGCGTTGCCCGCGCGCTCGTACACGCTGGCTGGCAAGACCACGTTCAATTCGCGCGCCAGCTGTTGGAAACGCTGCACTGCTGGATTCTCCGCGATCGGCATTGCCACGTCGAAGTACTTGGGCTCGTGCCCTTTGCAGAAGTACGGCGTCTCGAACAGCTCCTGAATCAGAATGATGTTTGCGCCTTGCTTCGCAGCAGCGCGAATGACGCGCTCTGCCGTATCGAGATTGGCGCGACGATCTTCGGTGCAGGCGAACTGTGTGGCAGCGACTGTGGTGTGCATGGCGTAAAACGCGTAACAAGGTGAATTAAGTGAGGAGGTGAAGTGTAGGCGTGTG
>DASTSB010000146.1:0-3171 GCA_035760885.1 Steroidobacteraceae bacterium
AAAGAATGCGCTCGTGGCGAATCGTCGGCGGCCGGTCGACTTCGATTTGGATTTGCAGGATCCGGAACAATATGAGCGCCAGGCGCGACTGAAGGATGAGGACACACCCGAAGGCGTGCTGTTGACGGACGAGATCCGCAATGTCGTCGAGCGGGCGATGGAGCAACTTCCGGAAGACTTGCGCACGGCAATTGTCTTGCGCGAGCTTGAGGGGTTGTCGTACGAGGAAATTGCGGAGGCGATGGACTGCCCAGTCGGTACAGTTCGCTCGCGGATCTTCAGGGCCCGCGAAGCCATCGATAAGAAATTGAAGCCGCTATTGGACTGAGTCTCACATGAACTGAGAGCAACTTAAGTCAAGTGGCACTGTCAGGGGAGTGGAGTTTGCAGAGAATGTCTTTATTAGGAGTGGTGACGAAGGTATGAGCGATTCGATTAAAGAGCAGCTTTCCGCCTGTTGGGACGGAGAATTGGCGGATCAAGAAATGGACCTGCTCCTGAAGCGAGTCGGCCGCGACGCCGAGTTGCGGCAATCGATGGGCCGTTACGCGCTGATCGGCGAGGCGCTGCGCGGACAAGTCCAAGCGCCATCGCGGCAGTTCGCCGAAACGTTGATGGCTCGAATCGAATCCGAACCCCAAATTCAGTCCGCCCCGACGCGTCGTTCGGCGAGATCATTCGAGCGAATTGCCCGTCCGTTGTCGGGCGTAGCGATTGCCGCGAGCGTCGCGATCGCAGTGTTGTCGATTCAACGCATTGCCCAGCCGCCAGCAGAGAAAGCCACCGCTCCGGCTGTCGTAGCCGCAGTGCCTGCAAGTTCAGAGCCGAGCTATGTGGTGCCGGTGACCACGCAAGATCTTTCCTTCGTACCGGCGACACGGCTGACCAACTATGTCGTCGCACACAGCGAATTCACCTCGCCTTTGAGTCGGCGCACCTTGCTCAGCGGCGTGTTGTCCGAGGACGACGATGAAGCCGTAGAAAATCCAGACGATGTCAAAGTAAAAGTCACCACAGAGAAGGGCGATGCCGGAAATCAGGCGGCATCCAATCCGGCTCAAAAACACTGATGTCGCGGCTCAAGGTCTCATTCGCGCTGCTGTCACTCACGCTTGCGGGGCTTGCGCACGCGGGCGATCGGGAAGCTCGCGAGTGGCTCGAGCGCATGTCGCAGTCGCTCGCATCGCGCAACTACGAAGGGCGGTTCTTTCATGTGCGCGATTCGCGATCGGAAACGATGCGCATCATTCACCGCGTGGATCGGCGCGGTCAGGTCACCGAACGCTTGGTTTCCTTGGATGGCAGCGGCCGCGAAATCATTCGCAATGAAGACGAAGTCGTGTGCTATTTGCCAGACCGTAAAACGGTGTTGGTGGAGAAGCGCACCGATGAGAACACTCTAATTTCCACGGTGCCCAGCTATAACGAGCAACTCGAGTCGCATTACAGCATCGAGAAGGGCGCTTTCACGAAGGCACTCGGTCGCAAGACCCAGCTGATCCTCGTGCAGCCGCGCGATCAATTCCGCTATGGCTACCGATTGTGGCTCGATGATGAGACGGCGATGCCGCTGAAGTCTCAGCTGTGCGATAGCAATGGCAACGTCATCGAACAGATCCTATTCGCCGAGCTCAATTTCCGCGATCGTATTCCTGCGTCCAGTTTGAAGCCCTCGGTTGCTGCTGACGGCTTCCAATGGATGCGACAGGATGTGCAGCAGGCTCAAGCGAGCATGGAAACAGGCTGGAACGTCATTCGCCTGCCGGCAGGATTTCGTCTGACCAGCTGGAGAATGCAGATCATCGCAGGCTCATCCGTCCCGGTGCAGCACCTCGTGTACTCGGACGGGCTCGCCTCGGTCTCGGTCTTCATCGAGCCGCGCAACCCACAGACAGAAGTTATGAACGGGCTGGCGAAGGTGGGTGCTGCGTTCGCGTACTCGCGTAATTTGGACGGGCATCAGGTTACAGCCGTCGGCGAAGTGCCTGCCGCCACCGTGGAGGCAATTGCGTCGGGTGTAACGAAAGAGGGACCTGCAGATCCGCGTGCGATTGCGCGTGGTGCTCCGACGAAGTGAAGCTTCCGTCCGTGCCTCGATGGGCCGGACTTCCGTCGCGGCAACCCAGCCATGGATGCTGCCTAAGCCCCGCGGCTCAACTCACGTGAATCGCAAATAGGCCGCGCCAATGGTCCAGTGGACGATTTATCACCGGCCGGGCTGTTCGTTGTGCGACGAAATGATGGCGGATCTGGCGGAGTTGCTGCGCCCCGAGGAAGCAGCAACAGTGCAGGTGGTGGATATTTCCGCGGACCCTGACTTGGAGCGGAAATACGGCAAGCGAATCCCTGTGCTCCTTGCAGATGGCGATTTCGTGTGCAACTACCGATTGGATGCTGAGCGGGTAAATCGCTACCGGACGTAAGTGCCTGGGTCCGCAGATTCCCTCCACTCCTGAACCAGTCGGGTGTACGCCTGGTTCCTCCGCTATAATCCGCGCCCGCTTCAAGGCGCTGGCCTTGCGGCCATTGCCGTCGCCTCCAATTCGAAGCCAATTCGGCCGGACGCGAGCGGCTTACCTATGCGCCTTGTGCCGTTACGATCTGATGAAGCTGATCCGCAATTTTTCCATCATCGCCCACGTCGACCACGGTAAGTCCACGCTTGCTGACCGCTTCATCCAGCTTTGCGGCGGATTAGCGGATCGAGAGATGGAAGCGCAGGTCCTCGATTCCATGGACTTGGAACGCGAGCGCGGGATCACGATCAAGGCGCAAAGCGTTTCGCTACGATTTCGTTCCAAGGACGGGCAGACCTATCAACTGAATCTCATCGATACCCCCGGGCACGTCGATTTCTCCTACGAGGTCTCGCGCTCGCTCGCCGCCTGCGAAGGAGCGCTCTTGGTGGTCGATGCAGCGCAGGGCGTTGAAGCTCAAAGCGTCGCGAACTGCTACACGGCCTTGGACCAGGGTCTCGAAGTGGTCCCAGTCCTGAACAAGATCGATCTGCCGTCGGCCGATCCGGATCGAGTCATCAAAGAGATCGAAGAGATCATCGGCATCGAAGCGGGCGATGCACTACGCGTCAGCGCCAAGACAGGCGAGCACGTCCCAGAGCTCTTGGAGGAACTCGTGCGCCGCATTCCGCCGCCGAAGGGCGATCCGGACGGG
>DASTSB010000147.1:0-5127 GCA_035760885.1 Steroidobacteraceae bacterium
GGCAATCAAGCGCAACGAACCCGTGTGGGGAGTGACGTTGCTCCACGCTGCCGAAGAAATGGATGCGGGCGACATCTGGGGCACGGCGAACTTTGCGATGCGCGACGGTAGCAAAGGCAGCGTGTATCGCCGTGAAGTCACGAGAAGCGCGGTCGAGCTGGTGCTCGATGCCGTTCTCAAATGCAAAGACCGTCGCTTTCAGCCCCGCGCACTCGATTACCAGAACCCTTTAGTGACGGGCCGTTGGAATCGGCCGATGCGCCAAGAAGATCGGGCCATCGACTGGGCCGTTGACTCCACCGACGAAATCATTCGGCGCATCGATGCTGCCGACAGCGCGCCCGGCGTATTGGGCAGCATCAACGGCAAACCTTACTACTTCTACGGCGCGCGTCGTGCAGTCGGCGTCGACGGTCAAGCTGGTGCGCTCGTCGCCCGCTCGCATGGTGCGATTTGCCGCGCGACTGTCGATGGCGCCGTCTGGATCACTCACTTGAAATCCGCGCAGCTCGGAAAGCCGGCGATTAAGCTGCCCGCCACGGACGTGCTCGGCGAGGCTGTCGCGCATCTACCGCATCTCGACACCGATGCGATCGGCGCACCCGATATCGGGTGCAACGAAATCCGCTACTACGAAAACGGCGAAGTCGGCTATTTGCACTTCGATTTCTATAACGGCGCGATGAACACCGTTCAGTGCCGTCGCTTACAGCACATGCTTGCCCAGGCAAAACGTCGCCCGACAAAGGTAATCGCGCTGATGGGTGGAGATGAATTCTGGAGCAACGGCATTCACTTGAACTGCATCGAAGCAGCTCACAATCCCGCCGATGAATCCTGGGCAAACATCAACGCAATGAACGATCTCGTAGAAGAGATCATCAAGACCGATCGGCAACTCACCGTCGCGGTCGTTCGTAGCAACGCGGGCGCGGGCGGCGCTGTGATGGCTGCGGCTTGCGATCAAGTCTGGATCCGCAGCGGCGTAGTCTTGAATGTACATTACGCCACGATGGGCCTGTACGGTTCGGAATACTGGACTTACGTCTTGCCGCGCCGGGTCGGTCCAAAGCTCGCACAGAATCTGACAGAGAGCTGCATGCCAACGCTTGCGCAAGAAGCTCGCGATTGCGGGCTTGCGGATCTTTTGCTGCCGGAGGATTGGTTTGATTGCCAGCAAGAAATCGATCGCTTGAGCGCAGAGCTCAGCACAGACGCGTTGTTGAAGCGCCGGCTGACGAACAAAACCAAGGAACGCGCGCGCGACGAGCGGCGTAAGCCACTGCAGACCTATCGCGACGAAGAATTACGGCACATGTACCGCACGTTCTACGACGCCAACAGTGGCTATCACGAAGCGCGACGTGCCTTCGTCTACAAGACTGCCGCGACCGAAACGCCGAGCCGCATTGCACGCCACCGAATGGACAAGGTGAAGGTTGCATAGCGGCCTGCGCTCTGAAGCAAATGGAAGCGCCGATTGGTGGGCAACGTTCTGAGGTCGCCTATGCGCGCTTTGTGTTGCGTCCGGTGTTCTTGCGTGATGCCACGCGAGACTCAGGCGCTGCGCTTCAACTGAGTCGCGAGGTTGGATCCGAGCAGTTCGCTCGCTAAATCGCGAATCGATTGCGCGGCTGTGCTTGCGGGCTCCGCAATCGAAAGCGCCCTGCCGTAGCGAGCGCATTGCGCTTGGGCAGCATCTTCTGGAATCGTCCGCAACTGCGCCGCTTGAGATCCTGCGTGCTTCGCCAAGTACGCAGTAATGCGATTGAGCTGCGCATCGTCGGCAGGCAACACCCGATTGAAGACCCACCAAGGCGAACGGAAGCTCGCGTTCGCCGAATTCCACAGTTGATCCGCGGCTGTTGTTCCGACGAGTTCCTGCAAGCGATGACGCGCAGTGCTCAGCGACGCCGGCCCGCCGCGCAGTCGTGGTTCGAGCTGGAGTAACCGCTCGTATGCGTGCTGACGTCGCAATTGCAGATGCAAACGCAGCATCGCTTGGACGCTCACCAATTCCGGCGTGCCGATCAAGATCGAAGGCAGTCCGCGCCGCATCCATAGAACATTCTGCGGGCCCATTCCCGGGGCCAAGTCGACAATGCGCCATGAGACTTGCAGCCCAGCAAGTAACGGCTCCAATGTCGCAGGCGACCGTGAGGCGGACGCCGGAATATCGCACGCACGCAGCAGTTGGACGCGCGTCGCACCCGGGATCGACAGTGCACGAGTCGCGAGCGTCGCTGCATCCATCGCGGGAGAATGCGCTTTCGGCTCGCCCAAACCGGCCGCAATCGATAACGCACCGGCATCTGCATCAAGCTCTACCAACAGCACGCGCTGTCCAAGCTCGGCGAGCGCGATCGCGAGATTCAACGCCAAGAAGCTCTTGCCGACGCCGCCTTTGCCGGACGCGATTGAGATCGTGCGAATCGGCGATGCGCTCGTACTCATGCGGCTGAGTCGAGCCGTGCAAACAGCCGATGCAACTCGGGCACGATCAGCGTTTCACCATCGTGCTCCAGACAAGCACGAACTTGTTCCTCTCGCAGCTCGCATGATGTGGGCAGATCGCGATCTGCATCCGCCGGTACTTCGAACATCTTCGGGACGCTCATCAATCCCAGTGCGGCGAACTGAAGCGGTTGCTTGGGTGCGGATTGATATGCCACGACTACCACATACGGGGCATCGCGACGCCCGCCGAATGCCAACGGAATGAGCTGTCCTCGCCAATGCAACAAACCGCGGCACCAGTGCGGCCCAAGTGGTACATCGTAGACTTCGGGCTCTTCGACCACCTCGATCACTTCGCATTGTGCGAGGGCAATCGAAGTGCCAGGCCACTGCAGCTTCCACGCTTTCAGTGCTGCACTCATGCGGCACGCTCCAATGTCTGATCAGCCAAGTGCTCCGCGATTCCGCCCGACTCGCAAATCAAAGCGAGCTGACCTCGCGCAAGTCGTACAACGTGTTGCACGAATCCATTTCGCTCTCGCATGACATCGGGCAGCGGTGCCGCAGAGAAATTGTCGCGAACGATGCGAATGCTTTCGCAGAGAAGACCCAGCGGCAACGGCTGACTGCGAACGAAGACCAAGAACGTTCGCGCGTCGGGCAACGTGCTGTGCAGCTTTAAATCGCGATTCAAAGCGTACGCAGGCCATGGCCCATCTGCGCTCGCAAACCATCCCAGCGCTGTCTCGCCGGGCAGTGCGGCGGAAAGCTCGCTGCCCTGCTCGATCGTGATCACATCCGATTGCGGAATCGCAAGTGTCACACCTTCGAATTCGCACATTACATAGCCCGTCGCTTCGCGGCGAACGACTGGAACGGGATCGAATATCGAGTCGGTCATGGCGCGCGCTCCTAGTATCGATCCACGAGCGCCGAGACACGCTCCAACAACTCGTGCTCTTGATAGGGCTTGGTGAGGAATTCGGTCACGCCGCTGCGCATGGCTTGCGCCCGGTGCTTGTCCGCCGCGCGTGAGGTGATCATGACGATGGGCAGATCTTTCCACAGCGCGTTGTTGCGCACGTGTGCAGTGAGCTCGAGCCCGTTCATACGCGGCATTTCCAGATCGACCAACAACACATCAGGTTTCGACTGCTCCAATTTCGCAATCGCATCCAAGCCATCGATTGCGCTCATCACTTCGTAGCCGCAATCGGTGAGCAACTGTGCCAATGCTCTGCGCGCGCTCAGCGAATCGTCGACCACCAACGCGCGGATTGCGTTCGGAATGATTTCCTCGACGTGCTGCGCATGGGTTGCGAAGCTCGCGTCTCCACGCCGCAACAGTTCGCGAACTTCCAAAATCACGCCAATGCCGCCGTCGGGCAGCACGCAGGCACCCGCTACGCCGGGCAAGGACGGCAACATTCGGCTTAAGCCTTTGACGACGATTTGCCGGCTGTCCAACGCGCGTTCGACCGCCACTGCAATCGGCCCCGTGTCGCCCGCCATGAGCACCAATGGCATGGGACGTTCGATGATCTCTGCAAACCCCTCGTCGGTTTGTCCCAGGAGTGCAGCCAACGAATACAGCGGATACACCTGTCCTGCGTACTCGAACGCAAATCGGTCGGCAAACCTTGCGACGCGACCAGCATCCGAATACAGAACTTGATCGACACCGGTACTCGGCAGCCCATACACACCCGAGCCGATGCCGACGAACAACGCGTGCGTGGTCGTCAGGCTCAGCGGCAATCGAAACAGCAGCGAACATCCGTGTCCGCTGCGGCTTTCGATATGGACGGTGCCCTTCAATTTCTCGACTGCTGAGCGCACCACATCCATCCCTACTCCGCGACCGGACAATGTCGTGACTCGATCGCGAGTAGAGAACCCTGGGGCGAAGATGAATTGCGCGAGTTCCGCTTCGGTCGCTGCATGACCCTCAGGAAGTAGGTTCCTTTCGGCCGCGCGTCGCGCGATGGCGGCGAAATCAAGACCGCGGCCATTGTCGCGACAGAGCACTTCGATTCGATTGCCGTCACGCTTGAAGGAAAGTTCGATGCGTCCTGCCGTCGGTTTGCCGGATGTCGCACGCTCCTCAGGCGTTTCGATGCCATGATCCACCGCATTGCGAAGCGCATGCATCAGCGGTTCGACCAAGCCATTCAAGATGTCGGTATCGATGGACAGCTCTCGACCTTGAATCACCAGTTCAACATCTTTGCCCGTCTGCCTCGCGGCTTGGCGGACGATCCGTTCCAAACGCGGCGCAATGGTGCCGACTGGAACCAGACGCGTGCTCATCACGGAATCCGTGAGCTCGCGACCCAGCCGCGCGTGCTGGGTCAGAAGGTTCTGCAGTTTTAGCAACTCGTCCGCGAGTTCGCGCGAGAGCTCGCGAGAATCGAGCGTGCTTTCTGCAAATGCTCGGCTCAGGCTGTGCAGCGCGCTGTATTGATCCAGCTCGAGCGGATCGAACTCGCCGCTCTGGAATCCGCTTTGCAGGTGCATCGCTGGGATGCCGCGGGTATCGACCAGCGTTTCGAGTTCGTACACCTGCGACTGAACCAGCGATAGTTGCTGGGTGAGTCGAGCGGCACGCTCCAACGTGCCTGACAAATGCGAGTTCAATTGACTGATCGCGATGTTGATCTCGCCGGCGCG
>DASTSB010000148.1:0-15266 GCA_035760885.1 Steroidobacteraceae bacterium
GTGGTGTTCGCGAAGGAAGTATTGGAGAACTTACGCGACAAGCGCGTGGTGTTCTCGGCCTTTTTCTTCGGCGTGCTGCTCTCGCCGATCATATTTGCCTTGACCACGACGCTGGCCTCGCAGCGCGCAGTGCGCACCCAGGAGCAGCCGATCAAACTTCCGGTGGTCGGCGCCGAGCTCGCACCCAATCTCATGCGGTTCCTCAAAGAGAACGGCGTGGAGCTAGAAGAAATCAAAGCCGAGGTGGACGAGTCGGTACGCGAGGTGCGAGCCGGGCATCGTGAGTTCGTGCTGCGAATCGGCCAAGAATACGTGGACAAACTCCAGGCAGGAGAGCCTGCGCCGCTTGAATTGGTCGTGGACACATCCAACGGACAAGCTGCAGCAGGTACGGATCGCGCGCGGCGTTTGCTCGAGTCGTACGGGCGCCAACTGGCGGCGCTACGACTGATGGTTCGCGGCGTAAGTCCTGAAGTCGTGCAGCCCGTCGATGTGCGGATGCTCGATGTCGCCACGCCCGCGGGTAGATCCCTGCTGCTGCTCGGTATGCTGACTTACTTCTGTTTCATGTCGATGTTGGTGGGTGGCTTTTACCTGGCAATCGATACGACCGCCGGCGAGCGCGAACGCGGATCGCTCGAGCCGCTTTTGGCGCTGCCGGTGCGGCGTTCGGAACTCATCATCGGCAAGATGTTGGCGACGTCCGCTTTCATGTGCGCCTCTTTGTTCCTGACGCTCCCTGCATTCGCGGTCGCGCTGCGCTTTATCCCGCTCGAGGCTTTAGGGATGAGGGCAAATTTCGGTTTCGCTGTCACCGCCAAAATGTTCCTGATCATGGCGACGTTTATCCCGCTCGGAGCCGGTCTCATGACCGTGGTCGCATCGTTTACACGCAGCAATCGCGAAGCGCAGTCATGGCTCTCGCTGGTGTACATCGTGCCCCTCGCTCCCATCATGTTTGCCGTTCTAAACGGTACTAAGGCGACACCGGCGTTGGTTGCGGTCCCAAGCTTAGGTCAGCACCTGATTGCCACAGATCTCATGCGTGGCGATCCCATTCCCATTTTGAACGTTGCGATTTGCACCGGCAGCAGCTTGCTACTCGGCGCACTGCTCGTCTGGTTGGCCGTGCGTTTGTACGAACGCGAAGCGATCCTCGGCAATCTCTAGCGCAAGACGTTGCGCGCCGTGTCTTCGCACGCTTCGACGCGAGACGAAATCATCTTGCGGGACTCTCGCAATCGCTGGCAAGCCAAAGAACTACACGCGCTATCCTTCGCATGCGCCAACTCGAAAAAACATCTATTTTTATAGGGTTTCGTGAATGTCAGAAAATTCACGCGACTTTGATCGCAGACATGTCTTTGCGGTACGACATTTTGCGGGCTCCCTCGCGGCGCGGTTAACTCGCCGCGCTACTCGAGTAGAGACTCCGTCGCATCGCTCTAGCCTCATGCTGGCGATTGCCGACTCATTGGACGAGTCAGGCGGAACGGTTCATCACTCGAAGCGATGCATGCTTCGGCGCGAATGGCGCTGAAGTTCCTTTCGCGAATTCAAGGCCCGTTCTCGCAGCACGCGCAGTGCCGCTCACATGTCGCATGTCCTCTGCGACCTGCGAAATATTTGCGGCGCGAACCTGCGCTGTTTGCGCTTACGGGCCACACGAGGGTGGCTCATGTTCACGTTCTTCGGCCGCACGGTTCAGCGCGGCTTGCTTCTTACTTCGCTGTTGGTTTTGTCCTTCGTCTTGAGTGAAACGGCCGCGGCTGCCGTGGCGCCGAAGATTTCAGGCACGCCTCCGACGCCGATCAGAGTGAACTCTTGGTTCACGTTCACGCCTACGGTGGTCGATCCCGATACGCCGTATACGAAATTGCGATTCACGATCGTGAACAAGCCATCGTGGGCGAACTTCTTCGCGACGACCGGAAATCTGGCTGGGATTCCGCCTACGGCGGGCACCTGGAGCAACATCAAGATCACCGTGACCGACGGGCAGTTCAAGACGACGTTGCCCGCTTTCTCGCTGCAGGCGACGACCACCGCGGCAGTGAACCATGCGCCGAAGATCAGCGGCACACCTCCAACATCCGTGGCGGTGGGCTCTAATTACTTCTTCAAGCCGTCGGCTTCGGACAGCGATGGCAATACGCTGGGATTCAATATCCAGAATCGCCCCAGTTGGGCGAGCTTTAGCACGTCGACGGGTCAGTTGAGCGGAACGCCCACCTCCAGCAACGTTGGGACGTTTAGCCGCATCAAGATTTGGGTGAGCGACGGAAAGACCAGCGTGGCTTTACCAAGCTTTTCCATCACGGTCACTAAATCATCCGGTAGCAGCACGAGCAACTTACCGCCGAAGATCAGCGGCACGCCGGCAACATCGATCGCGAGCGGCTCGACCTATTCCTTTACGCCGACCGCGAGCGATCCCGAAGGCAAGACGTTGACGTTCAGCATATCGAACAAGCCTTCATGGGCGAGTTTCAGTACGTCAAACGGACGGCTGACTGGCACGCCCAGCAGTTCGCAAACCGGCACCTACTCGAACATCGTGATCTCGGTGAGCGATGGCACGAACAAAGTTTCGTTGCCGGCCTTCGCGATTACCGTGAAGAGCACCGCCACGACTGGTAGTGCCACGCTCAGTTGGACACCGCCGACTCGCAACACCGATGGCTCGACGCTGACGAACCTTGCTGGCTACAAGATCTACTACGGCACGAGCTCGGGTGCGATGAACAAGACCGTGCAGATTTCGAACGCCGGTATGTCGTCCTACGTGATCGAGAACCTCTCGCCAGCCACGTACTACTTCGCGGTGAAGGCGTACACGACTACGGGTGTGGAGAGCGCGCTGTCGAACACCGCCAGCAAAGTCGTCAAGTAGGAACCGCTCGGTCGACGGTTCACTGTTTGCGCGAAAGCGCCACGAGCCTGCCGCGAGGCAGGCTCGTTTCTTTCTACGGTTCGCATGGATACCATGCGGCGATGATGAGCCGCCGTCTCTAGCCGCTTGCATTTCGGATTCGACACCGCGCTGGTGTTGATTGCCGCATTCGCGGCGGGCTGCATCGACGCCATGGTCGGCGGCGGCGGATTGATCCAACTACCCGCGTTGTTCGCGGTGTTTCCTAATGCGCCGCCCCCGATTCTGCTGGGCACCAGCAAATTCGCCGGCATCTTCGGCACGGCAAGCGCTGTCGCACGCTTCGCCGCAAGAATTCACATCCCTTGGCGCGCCCTCGCACCGCTCGCTTTATTTGTGTTATGTGCGTCAGTGTGCGGCGCACTTCTCGCCACTACCGTCTCGCCAAGCGTATTCCGGCCGCTCGTTCCGCTGATGCTTGGAGCTATGTTGCTCTACATGCTGTTCCGTCCGCACTTGGGGACCGAGCACGCACCTAAGCATTTCTCCGGGCGTCATCATGTTTTGGCGACCGCACTGGTCATTGTCATCGGTTTCTACGATGGTTTCTTCGGCCCAGGGACCGGCAGTCTGCTCATGTTCGTGTTCGTCCGGTTCTATGGCTTTGACTACTTGCACGCGGGTGCTTGCGCCCGCGTTCTCAACGTCGCCACCAATGTCTCGGCGCTCGTCTATTTTGCGGCGCACGGATACGTGTATTGGACGCTTGGAATCGCGATGGCAGTGTGTAATGTGCTCGGAGCTACACTCGGCGCACGCATGGCGCTGCGCGGCGGAAGTGCGGTAGTGCGCAAGATCTTTCTGGTCGTTGTGACGGCGCTGATCGTTCGCACCGCATGGACGGCTGTTCACTGAACCCTAGCTTTATCAACGAGGCACACCATGACGCTGCAAGGTAAAACGCTGTTCGTCACCGGAGCATCGCGTGGGATCGGATTGGCCATTGCCAAGCGCGCCGCTCGCGATGGCGCCAACGTTGCGATTGCCGCCAAGACGGAACGTCCTCACCCCAAGTTACCGGGAACGATCCACACGGCCGCGGCAGAGATCGAAGCGGCTGGCGGCCAGGCATTGGCGATGCAAGTCGACATCCGCGAAGAAGAATCGGTGGACGCAGCGGTGAAGCAGTGTGTCGAGCGCTTCGGCGGCATCGATATTCTCGTCAATAACGCGAGTGCGATCTCGCTCACGCCAACCCTCGAGACGCCGATGAAACGGTTCGATCTAATGTTCGGCGTGAACGTTCGCGGCACGTTTCTGTGTTCGCAGAAATGCCTGCCGCATCTCAAGGACTCCGCGCGTGCGGGGCGCAATCCGCATATCTTGAACCTCTCGCCGCCGCTGAACATGAACGCGCGATGGTTTGCTCCGCATGTCGCCTACACGATGGCGAAATACGGCATGAGCATGTGCGTGCTTGGGATGGCGGAGGAGTTGCGCGCCGACGGTATTGCAGTGAATGCACTGTGGCCGCGAACGATCATCGCAACTGCGGCACTCAATATGATCCCGGGTGTGGACTCGCATCGAGGACGCAAACCCGAGATCGTGGCGGATGCGGCGCACGCCGTGCTCACTACCGAAGCGCGTACTTGCACCGGCAACTTCTTCATCGACGAAGAAGTGCTCAAACGACACGGCATTGCCGATTTCGCCGCGTACGCTGTGGAGCCCGGACTCGAACCGTTTCCCGATTTATTTCTTTGATACAAACAGAAACGGCGGACCCGAAGGACCGCCGTTTCAGCGAGCGATTTAACTCGCGGTCAGATCATGGATGTCGAACCGTCGCCGAGCACACGAGCATTCGCGCGAAGCCCTTTACGTCGATATAACGCTGCAGCGTAAGCCCCAATGCAACGTGAGCGACGCAGCCGACGAATCGGCCGCGATTGTTCGTATCGGCCGCACACTGCTCCACTTCCGTCGAAATGATGTCGCCTGTCGGTGTGATGTTCGGCACCTTGGTATCGCAGCGACCGATCTTCAAACTCTCGATCCCCCAGCCGATGTCTTTGAACAGTTGTGCCGTGAGATCCACGTTCGATGCGGCCTTGAGCGAATCGGTGATGGCAGGCTCCATCAACACACTCGGCTCGAGAACCATCGCGAAGTGCGAAATCGACGAGCCTGGAGCCCATACGGCTGGTGCATAGAGCCGCACTCGATCATTGTCGTCTGCGCCCGCGAGTCGGCTGGAGTCGGTTACGAACGCTACCTGTGCTGGTGCATTCGCCCTGATCGCATCGCCGTCGGGTTTGGCGATCATCAGCGTCGGAATCGTCATGTTCGGGTCATCCCCAGCCATGCCCGCGACGCCTGCGGGTTGGTTATTGACGATGAGCACACCGGAAGCCCCTGCAGCTTGAGCGTTCTGTGCCTTCTGCAAGAAGGCGCAGGTGCCGCGGTCGATGAGAGCGATTTTGCCTGCGACATCGGACGTGATTGCTTCACACCCATCGGTGGTAGAAGCGCCGCCCGCATCGAGGGCGACGACGACTTGGCCGCTGAAGTTCTGCGCGGTAGGTGCGGGCCCAAAGTCCGCATCGCCCACCTCTGAATCGCGAGCGATGTTGGCTGGCGATTGAATGCGCAGCCCTTGCCATGGGCCGAGTACCAGCGGTGCGCTGCTCGCCACCTGTTTGCCGTTCCACACGATGTGGCCGTAATTGGTGGCGGAGGCAACGATTTGTTCAGGCGTCAGTTGGTCCCAGGTCTTGCCCAGCGTCGTATCGAGCGTGTGGCGCTCATAGATATCCGGATACGGAAAATCGGGATAAGCAGGCGGCAGGCCATCGCCCTCGCTGATGAAGTTCGAGAACCCCAATCCATGCCCGACTTCGTGCATGAAGGTATTCAAGAAGTCGATCGTGCCGTCCGGTGCATTGTTGTCCAGGCCGTAGTACCAGCTTGAGCCCGGAATGCAGTCGTCTGCGCCGATGCCGCCGTTGAACTGCGCCACGATGTCAGCGCCTGCATAGTCGTCTTCGGGCCCTAACTGTCCCGGTGCGAGATCTTCACCGGCCAACGCATTGGCAAGTGCCACGCCATACCAAGTGTCCTGCTGCGGGGCCTTGGGGAAGTTCGCGAAGATTTGCATCGCGCCCGCTTGCGCAAGCACGTTGCCGGCGCACAGTTCTGGAGGAAATGCGCTGAACGATCCGACGACTTCGATCGGCACGTTGCTCTTCAACACCGAGCCCCATAGATCGAGTGCGCGTTGATAAGCGTTCAATCTTTGCTGACCAAGGGTGGTGCCGTTATTGCCGCCGACCGGCGCCGCGGGTGTGGGATCGTTGAATCCAACGCCAGGCGGATCGATGTTGATGAGTTCGATTTTGGCGGCGGATGCGGTTGCGCTTGCAATCAGCAAACCGGCGCATGCAGCCACTTTGGTGGCAGTGAGGAGGTGACGCATGGGTTATTCCTCCGCGGCTGCCGGTTGAGCTTCAGTGGTATGCACCAACCGAGCCTTGCCCTGCGCATCTCTTTCGAGTTTCAGCGCCGAGAGTGAGTCAGCCGACAAGCGCGCCGAAACCATCCCGTTCCCGTGCCGCTGCACTGTCTTGCTGGCGGGCATGATCATCGGTGCGCGATTGGGCGCCGCTACCCGTGCAGCTCGGGACTGCGTTGCATGTTCCTTGGCCGCCTTTTGTGCCGCGATGAGGGCTGTGAGTTCTTCCTGCGTCGGTGCTCGCACCTTGCCAGTGTGTTTGTCCACGACGACGCGCAACGAATTCATTTGAGCCGCAGATTCGGGGGCCGGTGTTGTTTGCGGATCGTCGGCATTGGCTGCGGCAGCGACGCAAAGACTTCCGGCCATCGCTGCAATCGCAACGGCCTCTCTCAAACCATTCATGATGTTCTCCCTTCGAATGTTGATGTGTCGACGCGAGCAAACCCTTGCTGCGCACGAGTGCGCGACAGGAGATGCGGAATTGCGAATTGGCGATCGGCTAGAGCCTCGTGTCGATCGCGCGCCGAGCATAGACCTGCGTTTGCGAAAATCGCCATAGCGATTTTTGACGCAGTTCGATCAGTGCATTTGCGGATCAACGAGAATGAGTCGCTGTGTACACGACGCACTTCCAAGCGTTGTGAGAAGCACGATTGAACATGCAATGAGGCAGGACGAGACGCCGGTCTGCATACATGCACAGCACGCTTGCAGAAACTACTCGGCGTGTTGCTGCCTCGATGGCACGCGCGAAGAGACGATCTTGCGCAACTTAAGGACTCAGCAACGGTCGGCCGAGTTCGCGATCGATGGTTCGAGAGATTTGGTTCCAGTCCTGCAACCAGCAGCACGTGTGCGTGTATGTTTGTAGTACGAGATCTTGCGCATCCGGGAAACGCTTGAAGTACGCCGCGCGCGTTTGCGGAGGCACGACGTTGTCCAATAGGCCGATCAGGTGCAATTCGCGGAACGAATGCGCGCGCTCGCTGCGCGCCGGATTCAGCGAAGTCTCGAGCGGTAGATAACCGTGAGACGCAGTCCAAGCATCCGTATCCAGATTCGCGGCTAAGGTGATGACCGTATCGACCGCGGGAATGCGTTCAGCCAACAGCACGGCCAAGGCACCGCCGCCGCTGTAGCCGACGATGGCGAGGTGAGTCGGGTGATCGCGCGCCACGATCTGCTCAATCGCACTTTGCAGCGCCTGGACCACACTCTGCGAATAGCGTCCTTCGGTCCACAGATTCGGTGTGCAGCCCTCGCTCTTGATCTCCTGATAGCAGGGACGGGCGACGTAAGCGCCGTTCACTGGGCTCTTGGTCAATAGCTTCAGCGCCAACGGATTGCGAGTGGTCGGATCGACGTTGGGAGTGAGGCCGCCCGCCCAAGGCACACCATCGCCCTCCAAGAAGATGACGAACGAACGGTGATCACCTGCCGATGCGCGCTGTTCGTAAATGACGGTGTTGAAGGTGCCGACGCGGATAACGGATCGGAGCAAGTGAGCTTGAGCTGCGAGGGCGTCGATGCGACCGCCGTTGGTTGCACAACCCGCCAAGGTGCCGATCAGCAGTATCCCCACGCCGCGCAGCATTACCTTTCCGATACGCTCCGATTGAACAGAATGCGACGAACAGAACTTGGATATTAGCAGCGCTGCCATCGTGGGCACTGTCGCACAGGTTTGCATTGACCTTCGGCGCGGTTGCCGCGACGTTCTGCGAATGTTACATAGCCAGCGCAAACAAGAGCCCGGCAGCAGCGGGCCAGAAGGGACTCGAAATGGTCCCAATCCATGGCGTCACAAGGACACGAATAAATGAAGAATTCTGCTCGCGGGTGGTTGATGCACGGTGCGCTCTTGCTGGGTCCGGCCCTCTTGATTGCTGCATCGGCCGCACCCTCGCCATCGGACAAGGCAGCGGCGACACAAGGGCTGGTGAAGCGCTCGGATCTCGAGATCGTCGACTGCCTGCTGCCGGGTCAGGTGCGACAATTGGGCAACTCGACCTATCTCACGCAGCGCCGTCCGATCCGCACGACGGCATCCGAATGCTCGATCCGCGGTGGCGAGTACGTCGCTTACGATCGCGCCGATTTGAAATCCGCGTTACGCATCTGGATGCAAAGCGCCGAAGACGGCGATCCGGAAGCGCAAACCAACGTCGGCGAGATCTTCGAACGCGGCATGGGCGTCGAGCCTGATTTCGCTGCCGCGGCTTCCTGGTATCAAAAGGCTGCAAACAAGGGCTATTCGCGGGCGCTGTTCAATCTCGGCACGCTCTACGAACAAGGCCGCGGCGTGGAGCAGGACCCACTGAAGGCCCTGAATCTTTATCGACAAGCATCAGGCATCCCGGAAGACAGCCTCATCTACGCCTCCGCCGCGCACCGCGAGCAGGAACAGTTGCGCAAGGAATTGGAAAGCGCCGTCGCGGAGAAGGACACGCAGCTCAAGCTGCTGCAGCAGCAGTTGCAGAGTTTGCAGGACAAGCTCGCCAAGCAGCCCGTTGCGCAGCAGACGCCGGACGGTAACAAGGAGGTGGAGGCGCTCAAGAAGTGGATCGCGCAGCTCGAGAGCGAGCGGCAGAAGAGCTCCGAAAGATTGGCCGGCATCCCGCGCACCCGTACGCCGCAAGGCGTAACCGATCTCGTTCCAACGATGCCCAAGGGTGAGGAGCTGAAGGCCGCTGGCCTCAACTTCGGTCGCTTCTATGCGATCGTGATCGGCAATCAACACTACCAATCGATCGAGAGCTTGGTGACGCCACGCAATGATGCGGAGCGTGCCGCGCGCATCCTCGCCGACAAGTACGGCTTCATCGTGCAGATCTTCCCCGACGCCAACGACATCACCATGTTGAAGGCGATCAACGATCTCAATGCCGTGCTCAAACCCGAAGACAATGTGCTGATCTATTACGCCGGCCACGGTTATCGCTTGAAGAGCGGAAAGTCCGAAACCGGCTATTGGTTGCCGGTGAATGCCGATGCACCCCCGCAAGATACATTCTGGGTGCCGAACGAACAGATCACCGGACATTTGGGTCGTTTGGTGGCCAAGCGCGTCCTCGTCGTCGCCGATTCTTGTTACGCCGGATTGTTATCGACGGATCCGAGCTATCTATTCTTGAACAGCAACGGCAGCTACTCGCTCGACTACATCAAATACAAACTGCCGAAACGTGCACGCTTGCTGCTTTCCTCGGGCGGAGACAAGCCGGTCCTGGACGAGGGTGGCAATGGCAATTCCGTTTTCGCGCGCGCCTTCATCGAAGAACTCGAAGCGAACGATGGCATCTTGGCAAGTCCGGAGCTGTTCAGTCGCGTCCGCAAGCGAGTGGAGGCGGCCGCAGCGAAAAACAAATTCGTGCAAACGCCTGAGTTCAAGTCAATCAAAGGCGCAGGACATGAAGTCGGGGATTTCTTTTTTGTACCGCGCGTTGAGAAGACTGCGGCGAACATGAGGTGAGCCGACCCAGTCGTTCATGTGCCCTTCACCGTAAGCGCGCGAAACTTCAGGCCAAGGATAGGCCGGCGCGATTCAACAGAATGTGAGACTCATTGCGCACTTCTGTTAGGTCGTTGGGAAAATTCGACCCGGTGTCGCTCAATGACGCCACTTCACAGCCGATCTGTCCTACGAGGACGCAGGAACCGCCTACGTTCCATCAACGTTGTCTGATTGGCCTGTTGGAGTCGATCATGAAGACGAGAGAAGAGTGGCGCCGGCACTTGAGCGATCTAATGAATGCGAGCCTGGACCCGATGGTCTATTCGGTGCAGTGGGCGCGCGATCCGCGATGCATCCAAGCCGGCAAGAGTCATCGCCGTGTCGGCCTGTCGGCCGCTTCGGGCGCCGTGTGCCGGCTGTGGTCGTCGACGGAAGTTCGTAGTTGGTACTAACGTACTTTGCGCAATTCGAGCTAATTTCCGCAAAAATCCGCAGCCGATAGATGCGCAGCTCGGTTAAGCTGCGCCCATGTTCACGGGAGTGTTCAAGGATCGAACGTCTACGCGTACCAGCGCGACCGGGGTGCGTGAGACCCTCTCGCGACTATTGCAGTCGCACTCCCTTCAACCTCATCGTTTCATTCGACACGCCTGTATCGGCCCATTCGTGGTCGAACACGTCTGCCGCGAATGCGCCGTCATCGTTGAACTGCAGCGCAGCGGCACCATCGAATCGGACCGCCTCCGCGCTCGTCTTCAATTCTTCACTACGCTGGGATTCAAGGTGGTTCTGTTAAGGCCCACCGATGTCCTCAAACGCCCCGAGTTCGTGCTCGATCAGATCCAGGCCGCATTGCGGTAGCTCGGGCGGTGGCCCCTGGAACTTAGTCCAGTTATGGAGTATTTTACGTACATAGTCTCCATTTGGACTCCGCTATGGCAAATCCCAATCCGTTATCGCATTCCGGTTTCGATCCCGACCAGCTCGGATCGACGGCGCTCACGGCATTCTTCAACATCACCGCAGGTTGGGGGCTGACGGCCGAAGAAGAACGGCAATTGCTGGGGAGTCCACCGCGATCGACGTTCTTCAAGTGGAAATCGGAAAAGTCGGCGAAGCTCGCCGCCGACACCCTCGAACGCATCAGTTACGTAATGGGTATCTACAAAGCGTTGCGCATTCTGTTGCCCACCGAGGCGGCAGCAAACTCGTGGGTCAAAAAGCCGAATACCGCAGCGCCGTTCGCAGGTCGCTCGGCATTGGCGCGCATGTTAGGCGGGCGGGTGATCGATCTGGCCGACGTGCGCCGCTACTTGGATGCCGAACGCGGATGGTGACGCGTCATGAACCGCGGCACGTCACGCTGCGATGGCAAAAGAGCTACCGAATCGTTTCCGCACGTCATCCTCCGATCAATGTTTTCGAAGAGATCGTCGAACCGCATCAGCTCGAGATGGCGTGGTACATCGAGGGCCTAACGAACGATCGACTTCGGGATGAGAAGGGCACGACTCCGCTCGTCGAGCAACGCGATCGAGTGCAGGGTCCCGGTGCCAGTATCGTCATGGCGGCGTTCACGCACATCGGGCGGCCAAGCCGATTCAGCAACGGCAGCTATGGCGTGTACTACGCAGCCCATTCCTTGGAAACGGCCGTGCGCGAAACAGCCTTTCATCGCGCTCGGTTCTTGGCCTCTACGCAGGAACCGCCCTGCGAAGTCGACATGCGAGCCTATGTCGGCAGGCCGGTGAAGCCATTACTCGATATTCGCAGCGATCGGTTTGATGATCTACACGATCCCGATGATTACAGACCATCGCAAGCGTTTGCAGAACCGCGTCAAGCGCGCGGCGAATGGGGATTGGTGTATCGCAGCGTGCGTCACGAAGGCGGCGAATGCATTGCCGCGTTCAAACCTCAAGCGGTGAGCATTCCGGTTGCCGGCGCCGCACTGGCGTATGTATGGGACGGCCAGCAGATCTCGAAAGTGTATGAGAAGTCGGACGTGCTGTTCGACTTGAGCCAATCAGAGAATGAGGACCAGGAGAAAATTAGCCACAGAGAACGCAAAAAAGAATGAATGCTAATCAACACGGCTTCTACGATAAGTGCTGCTTGAGCGAAGGGCCGATGCAACTTGCTCAATACGCGCGTCCTTGCTGAGTTCTGGGTCAGCAACGCGCATCGGACTTTGTGAATCGCCCCCGCACCAACTAGCAGAACTATTTGTTCTTTTTTGCGTTCTCTGCGGCTAATACTTCTTCGTATTCCCCCGAAGTTGGGCTGCACCTGACAGCGTAAACGTGCCGTTCAATTCTTCTTTGTGCTCTTTGTGTTCAGTCTTTGGTTGGCGTCCGGAATCTTATCGGTATCGACTCATGATCTTTGCCAGCGCCGCACTGCCCGGATTGAGTTTCTCGTACGGGATTTGATTCATCGGCGTGGCGCTCGTGCCGTTCACTTCGTGGAATTCAGGGCTGCCTTCGTCGATGTGAATCAACCCCGTCACGTACTCGCCTTGCGCGAGTTTCTCCCGGATATATGACGTCGCTTTCGACCGATCGGTCGGATCGTAATTCGGATCCAGCTTGCGCAGCAGGATGCGGCTGCCATCGTGCATGGTGATCGGCATCGATTCGCCCGCCGCATAACTCGCCGTGATTTCCTGTGCCGGCGGCACGAAGTCCGCTTGCACGACAGAGTCATAGTGATCGCGAACGTACTGGTAGCTCTTCGTCGAACCTTCGTGATCGTTAAAGGTCACGCACGGGGAAAGCACGTCGATCAGCGCGAATCCGCGATGCTTGAGTCCCGCTTCGATGAGCGGCACCAGTTGATCTTTATCTCCAGAGAAGCTGCGTGCAACGAACGTGCAGCCGAGCGTCAGTGCGGTCAGCACGGGATCGACGGGCGGCTGCTGATTCTCCTCGCCCTTCTTTGCCTTCGTGCCGATATCGGCGGAAGCCGAGAACTGTCCCTTCGTCAGTCCATACACACCGTTGTTTTCGATGATGTACAGCATGTTGATGTTGCGGCGAATCGCGTGCGCAAACTGGCCGAAACCGATCGATAGCGTGTCGCCATCGCCGGAAACGCCTAAGTAGTACAAGTCCTTGTTCGCGGAGATGGCACCCGTGGCGATCGAAGGCATGCGTCCGTGCACGGAATTGAATCCGTGGCCGCCGCTCACGAAGTAGGCAGTCGTCTTCGATGAGCAACCGATGCCGGACAACTTCGCGAGTTGTTCAGGCCGCAATGCGAGACGCCAAACTGCTTCGATGATCGCGGCAGTGATCGAGTCGTGGCCGCATCCGGCACACAAGGTCGACATGCCGCCTTCGTAATCTCGACGCGTAAATCCAAGTGCGTTCTTCGGCAGACTTGGATGCGCGACTTTGGGCTTAGCGATGAAAGTCATGGTAAAGACTCAAGAGTGAGTAGCCGCAAAGAACGCAAAAAAGAAAAATGACGGGCACTCGGACGAATGGTTGAAGGCAGTTCGAATGCCTTTGATGGGTGATCTCGTCAGTCATTCAAACTCTTTTCTGCGTTCTCTGCGGCAAAAATTCTCCTAAACAGCGGAGCGAATCTTCGCAGCGGCGCCGACAGCGGCGAGCACGCCTTCGACGACGATCGTCGAAGACATCGGCAGTCCAGCGTAGTAGAGGATCGAGTGCAGTTTGGATTTCTCCACTGCAGTCTCGAGCGTCAGCAGGCTACGCAACTGCGCATCGCGATTCTGTTCGACGACGAAAATCTTCGCATGCGAGGCGAGGAACTGTTCGACTTCCTCGCCAAACGGAAACGCGCGCAGCCGCATGTAATCGACGTTCACGCCTTGGCGCTTGAGAATGTCCAGTGCTTCGCGAACCGCGCCATCGCAGCTTCCAAGCGAGATGATGCCTACCTCGCGACCCCCTCGATCTTCGATGATCGCTCTTGGCACGAGCTGCTTTGCGGTGTCGAATTTGCGCTTTAGTCGATCGACGACGATCTGGTATTCGGTCGCATCTTCAGTGTAGCCGCCATATTGGGTGTGTCCTGATCCACGCGTGAAATACGCACCCTTCGGATGCACCCCGGGCAACGTCCGATACGGAATGCCATCGCCGTCTTTGTCGAAGTAGCGATAGAACTTGTCGAGCTGTTCGATCTGCTCCTTCGTCAGTACCTTGCCGCGATCCGGTTTATACGTGTCATCCCACTTGAGATTCGGACACATCCAATCGTTCATGCCGATGTCCAGATCCGACATCACGAATACAGGCGTTTGCAGTCGTTCAGCAAGATCGAATGCCTGGACTGAAAGATAGAAACATTCTTCGGGACTATTCGGGAACAACAGTACATGACGCGTATCGCCATGCGACGCATACGCCGCGAGCAACAAGTCGCATTGCTGAGTTCGCGTTGGCATGCCAGTGGAGGGGCCGACGCGTTGAATATCGAACAGCACTGCCGGCACTTCGGCGTAGTACGCGAGCCCGATGAATTCATTCATTAAGGAGATGCCGGGACCGCTGGTTGGCGTGAAGGCACGCGCGCCGTTCCAACTTGCACCGATCACGGCACCGATCGCCGAGAGTTCGTCTTCACATTGGACGATGACGAAGTTGCGCTTGCCCGTTTCAGGATCGACGCGCCACTTTTGACACAGACTCTTGAAGGCATCCATCAACGACGTCGACGGCGTGATCGGATACCAAGCGCCGACCGTAGCGCCGGCATACAAACAGCCCAGCGCAGCGGCCGTATTACCGTCGATCAACATGTGGTCGGCCGTTTTGTCCATGCGTGCGACGCGCAGGGGCAGTGGACACGTAAAGTGCTCCTTCGCGTAGTGGAAACCCATTTCCAACGCCTTCACGTTCGAATCCAGCAGCGCCTTCTTATTCGCGTAGCTTTCGCCCAGAAGTGCACGCATGACATCCAACTCGATATCGAGCAACGCCGCCAGAGCACCGGCATACATGATGTTCTTCAGTAGAATTCGTGCGCGTACACCGGAGAACGTCTCGTTGCACATACGCGCAAGCGGAATTCCCAAGATGCTGATGTCGTCGCGTTTGAGCAGTGCGGGCCGCGGCCACGTGGAGTCGTAAATCAAAAATCCGCCGGGCGAGAGTTCTTTGATATCGCGCGCGTAGGTTTCCGCGTTCATCGCGACCATCAAGTCCACGTTGCCGGATCGTGCGACATAGCCTTCGCGCGTCACTCGAATCTCGTACCACGTCGGCAGACCTTGAATGTTGGACGGGAAGTAGTTCTTCCCCATCACGGGAACGCCCATGCGGAAGATCGACTTCATCAACAACGTGTTGGCGCTGGCCGAGCCCGTGCCGTTGACGTTCGCGAGCTTGATGACGAAATCGTTTAGGCGGTCTTGCGCGTCTGCTGCGGCAGGCATGGAGGCGTCTCGTCGC
>DASTSB010000149.1:0-9948 GCA_035760885.1 Steroidobacteraceae bacterium
CGAGGGCAAGAATCAGGGTTCGATCATGAACCTTGCCGATGCGCGGGCGGACCGCAACCGTCGGGCGGGCCTGGAACTGGTTCATTTCGGTCCCGACACCACGATCGGCGTGCTCAAGAAATTGCGCAGGGACGGAAGCGCGGCTCGGGATTTGTTCGCTGACCAATTGCCCATACCCCCATCGATAGAAGCAGAGCTCGCTCGCCTGCCTCGCTTGCAGATGCCGGCGCACCATGAGGTGCGCGCTTCGGACGTCGTGTTGAAGCGGTTGCATGCGGCACTCGCGGCCGCTGCAGATCGTGGGCCGCAGGATTTTCCAGATCTGTTGCTGACGCCAGGCGTGGGTGCGAGAACGATCGCCGCGCTCGCGCTGGTCGCTGAGGTGGTCCATGGCGCGCCCTCGAGGTTTTCGGATCCCGCTCGCTTTTCCATGGCTCACGGCGGGAAAGATGGCCATCCGTTTCCGGTGCCGCTCATGGTGTTTGACGAGACGATTCGGGTCCTGAAATCGGCCGTTGAACGCGCAAAACTAGGCAACGACGAGCGCCTCGCGGCGATTCAACGCCTGGACCAGCATGCGCGGGCGATCGAGCCGTTCACACGCGGCCCGAGCTTCGACGAGTTTGTAGCCGCTGAGCGCAATCGAGCGCCTGAATTTGGCGGACGAACGGTCTTTGGGCCCTCGCGCTAAGCGAGCGGCTGTCGAGATTTCTTTCAACACTCTCGTGTGAAGGGAAAATCAGTAGCGCGCTGCGCCGATCTCGCTATGATTGCGCCAGGGGAGGGTAAGTGCGTATGTCGTCGGTGCTTCAGCGAGCCGCGGCCCAAGCTAATGGCGCGATGCCATTTGCTAGCTTTGCGCAAATCGTACGCATGCTGGTTCCACCAGCACATCGCGTCAGCTTCTATGACGCGAAAGGTCGCGCGTTATGGATCAATGACGGTGTCGAAGAACCCGATTTCCGCCTCCATTTAGAGATCATCCTGGCACGAGCGATTCGCGTCTCCAACGACGAATCCGACTCGAGCTCCTACAGCGCCGAAGATCAGGACGAGCCGGTTTTCATCTTTCCGATTCGCGATCGTAAACGAGACGTGTTGGGCGCGATCGGCTTGGTCTGTCGCAATCTACCGGCGAGCTCGAAATACCGCACCGAGACGGTGGAGAAGTTGCTCGCACCCGTGCTCGAGATCCTGGCTCACACTTGGGATCCTCCAGCGTCGTCCGCATTGGCGATCCCTTCGCCGAAATCTGTGCAAGAACCAGCGTCGGCGCCCAAGGTCGATGCAGCGCCATTGCCTGCGATGCTGCGTCGGGCGCTTGCACTGACCACTCAATCGTTGGACGCCGCCTTCGGCGCGATTATTCTGCCGAACAAGCCATTCACGCTGAGTCATCGCGCGAGCCCGGATGAGTCGGATTTCGCCATCACTACGGCGATCGACAACGTACGTGCGCAGATCGTCCGTTGGATGTCGGCCAAGAATGACCCGCTGATCGTGAACACGGCGGCCCAAAGTCAGGCGCACTTTGGCGGGTACAAATTCTTAGGCGTGCCGTTGCGTGACGCCTCCGGGCAACTCGCTGCGATCGTGATGCTCTATCGCGTACGCAAACAGCCGGATTTCTCGGTGAACGACGTTGCAATCGTTGATGAGATCGCGCGCCAATTGCCGCCGAAGGCGCTCACTGAATTATTGGCAGCGAAGGCACCTCCGCCACCGAAGCCGGTCGCGAATGTCGTCAAAGTCACCGCGCCCGTGCCGACTACGAAAGTGGCGCGACCGCGAGAAGCGGCTCCTGCTTCCCCGGAGATCAGCAAAGCCCCGACCGCATCCGCGGTCATGGTTCCTGCCGTCACTGCAGGACCGGTTTCGATGGATGTTCGAGTGCGCGAGGCGCTGCGCAACGGTGCATTCGATTTGTATGTGCAATCGATTGAACCGCTGCGAGACAGCGAACGTCCGGCTCGCTTCGAAGTGCTGTTGCGATTGCCCGATGCCGATCAGGTTCGTACGCCTCGCTCCTTCATGGGCGCGGCGAGATCCGGGTATCTGATGCCCGACGTCGATCGCTGGGTCGTGAGTGAGCTCTTGAAAAAATTAAAGCAGCACGCCTTGAGCGTACGCACTTCGTGTTGGGAATTCTGCGTCAACATCGCTGCACAGTCGCTCGCCGCGGATCACTTCAGCGATTTCTTGGTCGCCGAGGTCTGCAAGAGTGCGATTCCGGCAGGGCTGCTCGTTTTCGAAGTCAACGAGAAGGATGCGACCGATCACGAGAAGGCCTTGCACACGCTTGCAGCGAAGTTGCGCGATGTCGGTAGCCGCATTGCGCTCGACAACTGCCGCGCTGGTCTCGGAACGCTGGCATCAGTGCGTAAGTGGCCGGTGAGCTGCGTCAAGATCGATGGCTCGCTCATTCGCAACATCTCGACGAGCGCACAGTATCAATCTCAAGTGCGAGCACTCGTTGACCTCGCCACCAGCATGGGAGTGGATACCGTCGCCGAGTGCGTGGAAAACCAAAGTGTCTGCAGCACACTGCTGGATATCGGCGTGGACTATGCGCAGGGCTTTCATCTCGGCAAGCCTCAGCCGCTGTCGCAGCTTTTCAAATAGATTTGATCTCCAAGGAGGACACGGAGAGCACGGAGACAAACACGCGGAAACGAGCAGGACAGAAAACGATTTCCGGAGAGCTCCGACTCGTTCAGAGTCTGATTGCTCCCGTCCCATGAGTTCTTACGCCTCCGTGTGCTCTGTGTTCTCCGTGGAGCAACTCTTAATCTTCATGCAGAAGCGGCGGTAAACCGCTGCAGATGTGTATCCATATCGCCCAGCGTGAACTCGATCGCGGTGAGTCGTTTGAAGTAGTGACTCACGCGCATCTCATCCGTCATGCCCATGCCGCCATGGAGTTGGATGGATTGCTGAGCGATGAATCTCCCTGCTTGTCCAACCAGAACCTTCGCAGCGGAGAGTGCCTTGCGACGTTCAGTGCGATTTGAATCGGTGCAACGGATTGCCGCGAGATAGCTCATCGACGTCGCCTGCTCGGCATGGATGTACATGTCCGCCATGCGATGCTGCAGCACCTGGAAGCGGCCGATCGGCTGACCGAATTGCTTACGGTTCTTCAAGTACTCGAGAGTGGTCGCGTTGACTGCCTTCATGATCCCCACGGCTTCAGCACAGATCGCGCTCAAGGCCACGTCGTAAGCGGCTTCGATCGCGGCGAACGCATCTTCACTGAAGCAGTTCTCTGCATCGACTGCGACATTCGTAAGTTCGATGTCCGCTGCCTCGTGACCATCCAAGGTGCGATACGAGGTCATGCGAACGCCAGCGGCGCGCGGATCGATACGAAAGAGTCCAATGGAGTTCGCGTCGTTTACATCGCCGGCAAGCCGTGCGCTCACCAGAAGATCGTGTGCTCGGTTAGCAAAACCTACGACGCTCTTGCGTCCGCTAATCACAAAGCCGCCACCGGCAGGTGTTGCCGTTGCTGCAACGCGTGAGAGTGTCCCGCGCGATTGAGGTTCTTCGTGCGCGAGAATTGCGATGCGCTCGCCGCTCGCGATGGCGGATAGCAGCTCTGTCGCAGTCCCTCGCACACGAGCAATAAGCGCAGGCGTGAGGACGGCGGCTTCGATAAAAGGCTCGAGCACCAAACCTTCACCGAAAGCATTCATCACCAGCATGGTGTCCACTGCATTGCCGCCCAGCCCACCGTACTCTTCCGCGACGTTGATTGCGGTGAGCCCAAGGTCGGCCAACGCGGACCACACGGTCGACTCGCGATTGGCTTGCAGCAAATCGCGCCGCGTTTCGAACGTGTATTGCTCGCGCACGAAACGCTGCACTGTTTCGGTCAGCAGCAGTTGCTCATCGCTGAATGAAAAATCCATAGCTATAAACCGAGAAGCATCTGGGCGATGATGTTGCGCTGAATCTCGTTCGAGCCGCCGTAAATCGATACCTTGCGCATGTTGCAGTACGTTGCGGCCAAGGCGGCCGAGTATTCAGGTCCAACGAGGTGCGTGAAATCTGCCTCTTCGGTTGAGGCACGCGTGTACGGCAGGGCATAACGTCCCACCGCGTACATCATCAGCTCACTCAAAGCTTGCTGGATCTCCGTACCTTTGATTTTCAGGACCGATGCTTCGGGACCGGGTGCTTTGTGTTCCGTCTCCGCGCAGAGCGCTCGAAGTTGGGTAATTTCGAGCGCCATCAGATCGATTTCCACTTGCGCCACCCGAGCAGCGAAGTGCGCGTCCTCGATGAGCGGTCGCCCATTCTTCATCTCGCGATGCGCAATATCTTTCAGCCTCTGCAGCTCTCGCTTGGAAATGCCGACGGCAGCGATACTGGTGCGTTCGTGACCGAGCAGAAACTTGGCGTAGGTCCAGCCCTTGTTTTCTTCCCCGACCAAATTTTCGACGGGCACTTTGACGTTTTCGAACCAGACCTCGTTCACTTCGTGCCCGCCGTCCAAGGTGATTATTGGACGGACGCTGATGCCTGGCGTCTTCATATCTATAAGTAGGAATGAAATTCCCTGCTGCGGTTTGGGAGCCGCCGGATCGGTACGAACCAAGCAGAAGATCCAGTCGGCGTGTTGACCCAACGTATTCCACGTCTTTTGCCCGTTGACGACGTAGTGTTCGCCATCAGCGTCAGTGCGACGCTCGGCGCGTGTTTTGAGGGAGGCGAGATCGGAGCCGGCGCCCGGCTCGGAATAACCTTGGCACCACCAATCCTCCGCCGAGAGGATCCGTGGGAGAAAACGGCTCTGCTGGGCAGGCGTGCCGAACGCCATGATGACAGGCCCCACCATCTTCAGTCCGAAGGGCAAGACTCGAGGTGTGCCGACTGCGGCGCACTCTTCATCGAAGATGTGCTGTTGGACGGGACTCCAGCCGGTGCCGCCGAACTGCTTGGGCCAAGATGGCCCACCCCAGCCTCGCAGATGCAGGATGCGCTGCCACCGCGTGAAGTCATCGGACCTGACCGGGCCGCCATTGAGGACGCGATTGCTGATGTCTTCAGGAAGCTGAGTCCGCAAGAACTCGCGGACCTCAGCACGAAAGGCCTGCTCAGTAGCAGTGAAGTTGAGGTCCATAGCGCTTGCCGACAACGCGGCTCACAAGGGATTTTGAGATGGGTTCTCGGATGGTAGGCAGGTGGCGCATCGCCGGCAACCTGCGCCCCTGATCGCATTCCTGCACTGGCGGATGGTTCGCATGGCAGGGTTGTGTTAGCTTGCCGCGCGGCTGGGCGGTCGGTATCGACATCGCCTGCTGACACCGAAGAATCATGACGCAAGACAACACTTCAGACGCGGTCATACCGCGCATGCGTGCTCGCCACGATCGTCATTTCGTCACCGCGCTGGCGCGAGGGCTGGATGTGCTCTCGTGCTTTCGCAGCGGCAGCGGCTTGCTCGGCAATCAAGAGATTGCCGATCGTTGTCGCTTGCCGAAGTCCACGGTCTCGCGGCTCACGTATACGCTGACCAAGCTTGGCTATCTGCACTACGACAAAGAGTCGGGAAAATATCGATTGGGTCCGGCGACGCTCGCACTCGGCAGCGCTGTCATGGGGCGTTTCGACATTCGTGACGTTGCGCGCCCGCTGATGCAGGAGCTCGCCGACTCAGCAGGAACGTCAGTTGCATTGGGTGCACGTCAAGGACTGAACATGGCTTTGGTCGAAGTGTGCAAAGGCAAGACAGTGCTGTCATTGAACATGGAAGTTGGAATGCGCTTGTCGCTCGCGACCTCTGCAATCGGCCGCTGCTACCTCGCGATCTGCAGCGAAGCGGAACGGCTCGAGCTATTCGAAGAAATCCAAAGGAGCGATCGCAAAGCCTGGCCCGCATTGCACGAGGGCATAGAGAAGTCGCTCGCCGAGTATCGTCAATACGGAGTCTGCAGTTCGTTTGGCGAATGGCAGCCCGATGTGAACGGCATCGCGGTGGGATTTCGACCCGGCAGCGGCATGCCGCCGATGGCGATCAACTGCGGCGCCCCCGCATTCAAGTTGTCATCGCAGCACTTGATGACCGAAGTGCGTCCGCGCTTGCTGGCGCTTGCCAAAAAATTAGAAGAAGCGATGGGCGTCGCACGTAGCTGACGATTTCAGCGCAGACAATCCTCACTGTCTGCGTCACGCAACGCTCGAAAAACAAGCTCGCGCGAGCTGCGCGCCATCGGAACTTTTCTTGCGCAGCGACAGTTAGGGTGCTGTCTTGTTAAGTATCCCTGACATCCAAAAAATTCATGCGCGAATCAGCTCAAGCGAAGATCATGCGCGCATCGCTTGCTTCCACCGCATCAGCGCACAACGTTTCACGCGTTTCGCGTTCTGCTTCTACTCGCGTACAACGCGGTACTGCTGAACCGCCAGCGGTCGCGCTATTAAAGCGCGTCTTCAATCCTTCCGTCATCGTCATCACGTTGCTGTGGTGTGCCGTTGGCTACGGCCAACAACTCAGCGCGTCCTATCTCGCGCTGGCTGTTCTAACGTTTTTGATTTCGAGCCAACTCATCAGCGAGCCCGTGCTCGACAATTCGGCGCACCGCGATCTGTCGGCGATCGTCCGACATCGGATTTTCGGCGAATGGCTCATCGTGTCTGCTGTGCTCCTGTTTCTGGCATTCGCATTCAAGACCACGGAAATATTTTCACGCAAGGTAATCCTTACTTGGTTTGCGGTGACACCGTTCGTGGTGGTGTCTGCGCAGTTGGGCTTGCGCAAGCTCGCCGCGTTTTATGCTTTGCGTGGTGGAATCGTTCAAAGCCACATCATCATCGGCGCAAACGAATGCGGCGTGAGATTGGCGCAACGCGTAAAGGCCAACCCGCATTTGGGCACGTTCAAAGGGTTCTTCGACGATCGTCAAGATGATCGTTCCGGAAGCGTGCCGACCGAACAGCTGCTTGGTCGCATGGAGGATGTGCTCGACTACGTGCGGCTCAACTCGGTCAGCAACGTATATATATGTCTGCCGATTCGGGCAGAGGACCGCGTCATGAAGTTGATGCGCGAACTGCGCGATACAACTGCGTCGGTCTATTTTGTGCCGGACGTGTTCGTATTCGATTTGATCCGAGCTCAACTTGCCGATGTGGACGGCGTCCCGGTGCTCGCCGTTTGCGAAACGCCATTCAGCGGCATGAACGGCGTGGCGAAGCGTTTCAGCGATATCTTGTTCGCGTCGGTATTGATCCTGATGCTCTGGCCCGTCATGTTGGCAATTGCGATTGGCGTGAAATTGAGCTCGCCCGGTCCGGTCATCTTCAAGCAGCGTCGCTATGGGCTGTACGGCGAGCGCATCCGCGTCTACAAGTTTCGCACCATGACCGTTTGCGAAGATCGCGATCAGGTTACACAGGCGCGGCGTAACGACCCGCGCGTGACGAAATTCGGTGCGTTCTTGCGCCGCACTTCATTGGATGAACTGCCGCAGCTATTCAACGTGTTGTTCGGATCGATGAGTCTGGTGGGGCCGCGTCCTCACGCCGTCGCTCACAACGAGGAATATCGCAAGCTCATCGACGGCTACATGCTGCGTCACAAAGTACGTCCGGGAATTACCGGTTGGGCGCAGGTCAACGGTTTCCGTGGCGAGACTGAAACGCTTGAGAAGATGAAGCGTCGCGTCGAATACGATCTGCACTATCTGCGCAATTGGTCGCTGGCGCTCGACATTACGATCTTGCTGCGCACGGCGCGATTAGTCGTGCGCGATGGGAACGCGTACTGAGCTGATGCGTCTTGCTGTATGGCTGCGAATGCCAGGCAACAGCGGGACGCGGGATGGACAACGAAACGATAGAATCAATGCGCGCACCCTCATTGGCGAACTCTCCAAGCGGCACGCACGTCGTCGCAGTCGATCTCTGTAAACTTCTTAGCGATCATGAGATTCCTCACGCGCTCTTGGGCGAGGCGCGTCGTCTGGACTGCTCGGCATCGCGAATGACGCTTGTGGTTGCACGCACAGCACTCGAGCGCGTTCCTTCGCTGATCCATCAACTCAGTGCACGCTGTGGTGTGCGAATGGTTCAGTGCGTCCGCCGCGATCTACAGAGTTGGTGTTGCACGTTGGCGGGTTGGCAGGCAGACGAAGCGCCGAGCTTTCTGACGATCGAAGTCTTTGCCGACTTCGTTCGCAATGGAGTCAGGATCTTCACGGCGGAGTCGCTATTAGCGGACCGTGCCGTAGCCGCGAGCAACGCCGAAGTCGCAAGTTGCTTCGTCAGTTCACCTGCACAGGAATTCATCTATTGCGTTACCGATGCGATCCTGCAAGGCGAGATCAGCGAATCGTGCGCTAGACACTTGAGCAAGTTGTGGTCTGAGGATCACGTCGGCGCCGAAGCACAGCTGCGCCGTTTTTGGGACGTACAACGTGAAGGTGGCATCGTGGTTCGCGCTGCGCATGCCGGTCAATGGCAGCCAGTTCGCGACGTGGTGGATCAGCTCAAGTCGAAGTTGTGGGCGAGCTGCGGTTGGCAGCCTTTGAATTGGCTGCGAGAACAAGGACGACGTGTTCACGAGTGGCTGCGGCCAACGGGATTGCTCGTCGCATGCTTGGGTCCGGACGGAAGCGGTATTCGCGATGTGATCGGCGAACTCGCTGCAACGCCGATGCGTCCGTTTAGTCGCGTTTTGCAAATGGAACTGCGTCCGCGCCTGATTCGCGGATTGAGTCCGCCGCAGCCAGCGGAGCGGGTGCGTCGGCAGACGCCGCGCGGGCGTTTCGCTGCGACATTGAAGGTGCTGATGTTCGCAGTCGATTACTGGCTCGGATACTGGTTCATGTTGCGGCCGCGCATGGTTCGATCGACGTTGGTGATTTCGAATCGGTACTACGACGATATCTTCGCCGACCCAGGACGCTACCGACTGGTACGTCCGCGTGCATTTGCTCGAGCGTTGTTGCCATGGATTCCGCGGCCACATTTGTGGCTGATTTTCGATGCTCCCAGCGAGGTGCTGCATCAGCGCAATCACGATATGACTGCCGATGAGTCCGCACGGCAGCGTCAAGAGTATCGGCGTGTTCTGAAAGGTTTTCAGCATGTGGTCGTCTTGGATGCGCGAGACTCCACAGAAGAGATCGGCATTCACGCACAGCAAGCGGTGCTCGCGCATTTGGCGCGCCGGACGGCCATTCGCCTCAAGTTGCCGCTGCAGGATGCCGAGAATCCGCTCGCGACTCGCGTCCTATTGTTCTTCTGCCGACGCAACGTACCCTTGCTGAGCCGGTTGGTGCGCATCGTGTACAACAGCGATATCTATTGCCGGCTGCCGACGGACGTGAACATGCCGCACCCGTACGGAGTTGTGATTCATTCGCAGGCGGTGATCGGCAATCGCGTGACCATCATGCAGCAGGTTACCGTCGGCGACGTGGAGCAGGGGGACAGCGTTGCGCCGGTGATTGGCGATGACGTGTACATCGGCGCTGGAGCACGCGTGCTCGGAGATGTTCGAGTAGGAGATGGGGCAACGGTCGGAGCCAATGCGGTTGTCACCCGCGATATCCCTCCGGGCGCGACGGTCGTGGGCGTGAATAGGATTCTGCCGACACCCATGCGTTTAGCCAGCGACAGTCAACGCGAAAGTGCCGTAACGCCGTTTCCGATGAGCCTCCAACGCCGCTAGCCGGGTGCGCGAGGGTGCTTCTTGCACCAATACGGTGAACACCCTCTCCGATTTCGGCTAGTCACACGTTTCTCAATCGGCGCCGTCTTCGGCTACACTACGCGGCCTTCAAATTCCGTCCCGAAGATACCTTCTCTCGTCCGAACAGGAACTTACGAGCGCAATGAGCGACTCACTTCGAGCTTTGCTCGACACCACGCCCCTCGCGGCCGGTAACGCCCCCTACGTCGAAGCCCTCTACGAACAGTACCTAGCAGATCCAGCGTCGG
>DASTSB010000150.1:0-3245 GCA_035760885.1 Steroidobacteraceae bacterium
CAGGATGAGTAGCGGCAAATAGCCCAAAGCCGCAATGCAGCCCACCCGGGCGTAGTGCAATTTCGGCGAAAGATCGAGCTCGCGTTCGAGCCGGCCAGTCAGGATGGAGAATTCGCTGCTATCCACGCGTGTATCCAACGCCTCGCAGGGAGCGGCAGATTACGTCGCACTGGAATTGTGCAGTTTGAACTGGTTCTCAGTTTGGACGGGCTGGAAGAATTTCACACGGAGGACACGGAGATAGAGAGAGGGCAAGATGTAACGCCGGACGACTGCGTCGTTCCGCATGGGACTTCCGATCGCTCGCCACGCGAGCGATAGGTCGCAGGAAGGCCTTCGGCAGGAAGGATCCTCTCGGATCAGGAGGGCCTTGCGGCAGGACAGAGAAAGATCTGTGTGTAATGTGTCTCGTGTGAGCTGCGTGTGTGGATTAGCCGCACTCCTTGCGAAGCGGTCCTGCTGCCAACGGTAACCCGTAAACGGAAAGAAGAATTTCCACAAGGACACGGAGATCACAGCACAAGAAGTCGCGAGACTTGCCGTCGAACAATTCGCTCTCGCTTGCGAAGATGGTCTCAAGCGCAATGCCACTCGTGCGCAGGCATACCCGCGTTGGCTGGCCCAACGTGAGTCCTCCCAGCAGACGTCTAAGCTAGGCGTTTTTCTTCCTCCGTGGTCTCCGTGTCCTCCGTGGAGATTTCTTCTAGGAGAATCGCGCGCGATACGCCATCGGGCTCAGCGCCAGCTTGTTACGGAAGTGGTGGCGTAGCGCGGCTGAGCCGCCGAAGCCACACCGAGCGGCAATTTCTTCTACCGACAGTTCAGTGGTTTCAAGCAGTTCGCGGGCGCGTTCGACGCGCGAATCGTTCAACCATTCGAGCGGGCTGCGGCCGGTCGCTTCTTGAAAGCGTCGGATGAACGTGCGCGTGCTCATCGCGGCGCGCTCAGCCATCTCGGCGATCGTCAGCGGCTCATGTAAACGCTCGCTGAGTTCTGCGATGACATCCGCCAAGCGGTGATTCGTGCGCGGCATAACAGGCCGTTCGATGAATTGCGCTTGCCCGCCATTGCGATGCGGCGCCATCACCAGCCGGCGTGCAACTTGATTCGCGATTTGCGGTCCGTAATCGCGGCGCACGAGATGCAGACACAAGTCGAGTCCCGCAGCGCTGCCTGCCGAGGTGAGAATGCGGCCCGCATCGACATACAACACGTTCGGATCGACGAGCAAATTCGGATAGCGCTTCTGCAATTTCTCGACATAGCGCCAATGCGTGGTCACACGTTCGTTGGTGAGAATGCCGGCCGCTGCGAGCACGAACACGCCCGAGCAAATCGTGACCAATCGCGCGCCGTTGTCGTAAGCGGCTCGGAGCGCCCGGATCAATTCTGCCGAGGGTTCGACGTCAGTTCCCTTCCAGCCCGGAATGACGACAGTGCCCGCCTGCGCCAACATCGACAAATCCGCATCAGCGGAAACTCGCAGTCCGCCGAGGGCGTGCAGCGGACCCGGCTCGGCGGCACACGTGACGAACTTGTACCAACCCTCACCGAACTCAGGCCTTGGCAGTCCGAAGATCTCGGCCGTGCAGCCGAATTCAAAACTGCACAACTGATCGTAAACGACGGCAGCAACCAGCGTGTTCGCCGGCCCATTGAGCTTTGGCATGTTCTTTACGTCACTTGGCATGAATCGACCTGGTGCGTCTTGCGTGGGCAGGCGAAATTGAAACTCAGTTCTGTCAACCCTGCGAGGTCCTATCAGTATGCCCAATAACGTCACCCAGATTCCCGCCGCCCCGTCTCACTTGGCCCAGGCTCACTTCGAGGCGGAGTTCACATTCGAAACCGATTGCTGGGATGTCCACGAGGCGCTCAGCAATGGAAATCCGGGCTTCGTATTGTTAGATGTGCGCAGCCCAGCCTCATATGAGCGTGGCCACGTTCCCGGTGCGACTAATTTGCCGCACGCCAAGATCATCGAGACGAAACTTGCCGAGTACCCGCGCGAAACTTTGTTCGTCGTCTACTGCGCCGGCCCGCATTGCAATGGCGCGGCGCGGGCTGCAGTGCGGCTAGCGAAGTTGGGACGGCCGGTGAAACTCATGGCCGGCGGCGTGACCGGCTGGCTGGACGAAGGATTCGATCTGCAGCGTGGAGCCGGCGCCTAGTGCAAGCCGCGCAATGCACGATCCGGCGCATCAGAGCGGATGAGCTCGATGAACTCATTCCGCTCTGCGTCGAACACGCAGCGTTCGAACGCGCGAAGCCGATCGACACGCAGGGGCTTGCAGCACGACTGCGCTCTGCACTGTTCGATGTGCCCATCCGTTGCCGCGTGTGGGTCGCACGCATCGACGATGAACTCGTCGGTTATGCAAGCGTCGCCCCGGAGTTCTCCACCTGGTCCGGGAGTCTGTTTTGGCACGTCGACTGCTTATATGTCATCGCCGCGGCGCGCGGATCGGGTATCGGCAGACGATTGATGGACGAGGTTCGCGAAGAAGCGTCCCGAACTGGAGTGAGCGAATTGCAATGGCAAACGCCGGAGTGGAATGTCGATGCGCAGCGGTTCTACTCGCGCCTTGGCGCGTCTATGCAGCTCAAGGCGCGATTTACGTTATCGACGAGCGTGCCCGGACGTTGTTAAACCACAAGAGAAGACGCAACACAAAGCGCGCAAAAGAAACTGTAGCCTGATAAGAAGAAAAAGGATTTAGCCGCAGAGAACGCAAAAAAGAATGTGATGAACTGAAAGGCGCGTCGTGCATCAAAAACTCGGAGCCAAGGGCGCAGCTCGCATCAGTTCATTTCTTCCCTCGTGTTCGCTTCGGCTACCTGCGCGTGAAAATCAGAGCCGACTGAGCTCACACGTCATACCTCATACTCCACACATTTTCTTTTTTGCGTTCTCTGCGGCCAAATTTTCTTTCTTCGCACGTCCACGGATTGAGTCACTCCCCGCCGAGTTCCTCCTGCCAAATCTCAATCACGCCACGGCGTTCGGCTTCGAACTCATTCGCATCGATCAAATTCTTCTCGCCATCCAATGACAGGCGATGCAATCGTTGCCGGTATTTGCGATACGTGTTCACCAGGAAATCGACGCGCGATTGCGGCACGAGATTTCCGGACGCAAGACTTTCTAGCTGACGGATGTTGTCCGAGAACGTAACGATCTCGGGATAGCGATCGGCCCACTTCAACATCCAGAACTGCACTAGAAATTCGAGATCGGCCACGCC
>DASTSB010000151.1:0-2638 GCA_035760885.1 Steroidobacteraceae bacterium
GTGAACGTGTACGCGCGCATGACGCCCGAGCACAAGTTGCGTTTGGTGCAAGCCTTGAAAAGCGATGGCGAAGTCGTGGCCATGACGGGCGACGGCGTAAACGATGCGCCTGCATTGAAAGCGGCGCACGTCGGCGTTGCGATGGGCGCGCGTGGTACAGACGTGGCACGTGAAGCGGCATCGCTCGTACTGCTCAATGATGATTTCGGCTCGATGGTCGCTGCAGTTCGGTTGGGCCGGCGCATCTACGAGAATTTGAAGCATGCCGTGGCCTTCCTCGTGTCGGTTCACATTCCGATAGCGGGCTTAGGTTTGGTTCCGGTGATGCTCGGCTGGCCGCTGATGTTCTTCCCCGTGCACGTGCTGTTTCTGGAATTCGTCATCGATCCGGCGTGCTCCTTCGTGTTCGAAGCGGACGATGCGAAGGATGACGTGATGACGCGGCCGCCTCGAGCGCCCAGCAGCCGCTTGTTTTCGGCCGATTTGATTTGGCGCAGTGTGCTGAACGGTGCACTCGCGTTAGCGTTCTGTTTGGTCGTGTACTATTTCGCCTTGGATTCGATGAGCGAACGGCAGGCGCGGGCGCTCACATTCGTCGGCCTCGTGTGCATGAATTTACAGCTGATTGTCGTGAGCCGCGCTGCCAATGAATCGTTGCGACGCTCGCTGGCCGAACGCAACGCAGTGATGTGGTGGATCGTCATCGCGACGTTGCTGGCGACGGCATTGGCGGTATTTGTCCCAGTGATTGCAGACGTGTTCCATTTCGAAACGCCGCCTGCGGCAGCGATGACAGTGACGTTCGTTGCGTCAGTGGTGCTGATGGCAGGTTTGAAGTTCGTGCTACGTAAAGCTCAGCGGTACGAACGGCCTTCGCAGGTTCCCGCGTAAATCATCGCGTGGAGGCGACCGCCCCTTCTGCTGGGCTCGCCTTGCGCGCATAGAACGTGGCGACCTCATCGATCTCCTGCGGCGTCATCGTCCGCGCCACGTTGCGCATTTGCGCTTCAGAGTCATTGCGGCGTGTGCCGGCGATGAATGCATTCAGTTGATTCACGAGATATTGCTTCGGCATGCCTTCGAGCCAAGGCGCTCCGAGCTTTTGATCGACTTGTCCGTGACACGAAATGCACGGGGCGATGTTGCGCAATGGATCGCCGACTCGAACGAGCGCAGGCAACTTCTCATCGTAGGTCGTGGGCGCGGTGCGCGCCTTGGGCAAGTACGCGTAGTAGGCGGCGAGATCCCGGATCGCCTCATCGGAGAGTGTCTTCGCGATCGCCTCCATAATGGCGCTGCTGCGATGGCCGCTACGGTAGTCCTCGAGCTGTTTGATGATGACTTCCGGATACTGGCCCGCAAGGTTCGGCGCGTTTGAGGTGCTCATCCCGAGCGCGCCGTGACACATCGTGCAGTTCAATGCGAGCGTTGCACCGCGGCCCACCGCATCGCTTGCGCCTGCGCGCGCCATAGAACGGTCGAGCACGACTTGAGTGGTGCGTCCTTCCAAGCTATCTGAGGCCTCGCCGTTCCATTTCGTCGGAACACCTGCTGCGCGGCAAATCCCGGCCCAAAGTCCTTGGACGGTGAAATCCTTCTGTTGCGAGGGTAGCCAAACGAATCCGACCAGCACGAACACCACAGTCATCACTGCAAGCGCAATGACGCTGCGTTTGAAAATGCGATTGCGCCAGGTGAACAGCGGTTCGGCCATTAGCGGCTCCCGATCGGAATCACGGGCACTGAAGCGTCCGGCAGCGATGCAAGTTGCACGATGGGATAACCATAGTTGACGACCGTCAACGCAATCATCATTGCCACCCACAACCCGAGGCTGTTCAGCGCGACCGGTGTGCGGTGAGATGAATCGATTGCTTCGCTAAACGTATACGGCGCGGGCGTCACGGCGTGGCGTTTCGCGGTCGCGAGCGTGAAGACGAAGATGATGGCCGAAACGACCAATAGTAATCCGCCGATCGTGGAGGCCACGACCGTCCAAGCTTGCGGATGGATGGCGGGATGGCTGTAGTCGTAATAGGCCATGCGGCGCGGCATGCCGAGCAGCCCCACCCAGTGCCAGGGCAACGTGAGTACCAGCATGCCGATGAACCAGAGCCATAGCTGAGTCTTGATCAACCTAACCGACAGGGGCGCGCATTCCGTCAGTTGTGGCCACAGGTCATACGCAATCATGAAATACATGATCACGATGGCGCCCGCGAAAATCAGATGGAAATGGCCGGTGACCCACTGCGTGTTGTGAATCGTCTCGTTGAGCTGGTAGCTCATATTGATGATGCCGCCAGCACCGCCTAGCCCAAGCATGATGAAGGCGAAGGTCACGGCGAGCATCATCGGGTTTTGCCAGGGTAGGGCTTTGACCCAACCGAGTGCGCCCTTGCCGCCGCGTAAGCGAGCGGCAATTTCAATCGAGGCAACGATAGTGAAGACGGTGAGCAACGTCGGGACTGAGACCATCGCAGTCATCGCCGCGTGCACGAACTTGAAGCCCGAGCCGACTTGCGGATCGGCAAACAAGTGATGAATGCCGATCGGCATGGAGAACACGAGAAACAATGCGAACGCCACTCGACCCATTGTGTCGCTGTAAAGTCGGCCGCCGATCGCGCGCGGCACG
>DASTSB010000152.1:0-3190 GCA_035760885.1 Steroidobacteraceae bacterium
GACATTTCGACGTAATCGCGCTGAGTAGGACCGGTATAGAGCTGACGCGGACGGCTGATCTTCATCGTCGGGTCCGAGATCATTTCCTGCCAGTGCGCCACCCAGCCCACGGTACGTGCGATGGCAAACATCACTGTGAACATCGACTGCGGAATGCCGATGGCGCTGTAGATGATGCCGGAATAAAAATCGACGTTGGGGTACAGCTTACGCTCGACGAAATATTCGTCTTTGAGCGCGATTTCTTCGAGCTTCAAAGCGAGCTCGAACAAAGGATTGTCGGACTTACCGAGCTTCGCCAGCACCTTGTGACACATTGCGCGAATGATTGTGGCGCGCGGATCGAAGTTTTTGTAAACGCGATGACCGAAGCCCATCAGGCGGAAATTGTCGTTCTTGTCTTTCGCCTTCGCCAAATACTTCGGCACATTTTCCACCGTGCCGATCTGCTCCAACATCGCGAGCACGGCCTCATTCGCACCGCCATGTGCCGGGCCCCACAGCGCACTGATTCCCGACGAAATCGCCGCGTACGGATTAGTGCCCGTGCTTCCAGCCAAACGCACCGTGGAGGTGCTTGCGTTCTGCTCGTGATCGGCGTGCAAGATGAACAAAAGATCGAGCGCTTGCGCCTGCACTGGATCGACGTTGTATTGCTCGCAGGGCACCGCAAAGAACATGTGCAGCAGGTTCGAGCAGTAATCCAGATCATTGCGTGGATACATGAACGGTTGGCCGAGCGCGTGCTTATATGCGGCGGCTGCAATCGTTGGAATCTTGGCAACGATTCGATGCGCGAAGATCTCGCGATGGCGAGGATTATGGATGTCCATGGAGTCGTGATAGAACGCTGCCATCGACGCCACCACACCCGAGAGCATCGCCATCGGATGGGCATTCGCTTGGAATCCGTTAAAGAATCGCAACAGCGATTCATTGATCATCGTGTGGTACTGGATCGAGTGCGTGAATTCTTTGAGTTGTTCGTCGGTCGGCAATTCGCCGTTGATGAGCAAGTAGGCGACTTCAAGAAAGTTGCTCTTTTCGGCCAGCTGCTCGATCGGTATGCCGCGATACAGAAGAATCCCCTTCTCGCCATCGATGAAGGTGATTTTGCTTTCGCACGACGCCGTGACCATGAAGCCGGGATCGAAGGTCCACATCCCGTGATCGCGCGCTAAAGAACCTATATTCAGAACATCCGGACCGAGCGTACCGCTCTTGATTTCCGCGGTGGATTTTTTCCCTGTGGCTAAATTGGTCAGCTCGAACTTGTTCTCAGACATGTGCTCATCCCGCAAAAACTTAGGTGCGCGGCAGAACCGCCCGCGCCCGGATGCAATGGGACGCGCAGACTTACATGATGACGAGATCGAATCAAGCGCATCGGCCGGAAGTAAGCACTGGACTCTATTGCACTATTTTGATGAGCTGGCCCGCCTTGGGCTGCTTGTCCGGATACAGGTCGTTTAACAGACGCAGCGTTTCAACGGGGTATTTGGCGATCGGTGAATTCTTCGCCAGATCCTCGATACGTGTGCCTTCTTTCGCGCGGACGATAGTGATGTGGAACGGCTGCGCGAGCTGAAATTCATTCTGCTTCAAACGGCGGAATGTCTTGATCGACGACATGAACAGCGCGTCCGCAGAGGGAACGCCAGAGGAGCCTTTACTTGCTCCGATAAACACGTAGGCCAAATTGTTGTAGTAGATGACGACGAACCGCGCAGGCACGAGGCCGAAGTTGGTTGGAGCAGCACGCACGACGGCCGTGTAAGCCTGCAAGCCGTTGATGTCCAACGACTGCGCCTGGCTCGCGCTTTGCCTTGCCAGGAGCCGCGATAGGTATTCCTTCGGTCCCGTATTCGGCGGAGGCGCATCGGTTTGCATCTGCAAGACGCTGTCTTTCATCGGCGAAACGGCGAGCAGCCGATTCGGTTGATTTTCGACGTTCCAGCCGCTCGGAAACGCTATCGTCAGCCCGAGATCAGCATGATAGAAGCGGTTGCCGCGCAGCACGCCCTGGGCACGACTCGTCCCCACCGGCAGGCCTTCGATCATCTGCAAGTATTTCTCGCGGCCTGGATCAATCTTGTCTTCGGCGCCCTGCAGCTTGTCAGCCGCAGCAACTACTTCTTTCAATCGCTGATCGTTGTCCGGGTGCGTGGCAAAGACGCCGTGATAAATATGTGGCTCGCGTTTTTCTTCGCGAGCCTCTTGGATCTCCAACAATTCTTGATTCTTCAGCAGCCGCACGACATCGATCATGTGTTGCGGGGCCAACCCGACGCGCGCGAGATATTCGGCACCAAGTCGGTCCGCTTCGAGCTCTTGATCTCGCCCGTAACCGCGAATCAACGCAGCCCCCGCGTAATTCGCCAGGCCCGCCAAATCACCGCTGCCGGTCAAGACGCCGACCGCTACCGCGCCGATGTTCGAGAGCGTCGATTGAGTTTGCTGCCGTACCGGATGACGCGCCGTCACGTGGCCGATTTCGTGGCCGAGCACTGCGGCCAGCTCAGCTTCGGAATTCAAATAACTCATGATGCCGCGGGTGATGTAGACGTAGCCGCCGCCGGTGGTGAAGGCGTTGATCTCGTCGCTATCTAGAACGGTGAACACGTACTCGAGATTGGGACGGTGGCTGACCTTTGCGGTGCGCTGGCCGACTTCATTCACGTAAGCCTGGACTTTGGGATCGTCATAGGCGCCGCCGAACTGCTGCACCATGATCGGGTGCAACTCTTTGGCTTTTGCGATCTCGCCCGCTTCCGATTGCATGACCAGGTCATGCCCGCCCGAAACCGGATTGGAAGCACAACTGGTCAGCAGAGCAGCCAAGGCAAGTGCGGCGGCAATCTGCGATGCGTAGCGACGTGTCATTGAGATGTCCCGCAGGAAAGAGCGGCTGCTCGCGTTATAAACCTGCCAACGAGGCACGGACAAGCCAAAGCTGGATAGCTTGGAACCGGCCTTATCTAATGAGTTCCTCGCACAAACAAAAAGGGCGCCTTGCGGCGCCCTTTTGCGGAATCATCGCTGCGACTAGCGCGCGTACTTCTTGCGGAATTTATCCACGCGTCCGCCGGTGTCGACGATCTTCTGCTTGCCCGTATAGAAGGGGTGGCAGTTGGAGCAGACTTCGATCTGCAGATCGTGGCCCAGGGTGGAACGCGTTTGGAACGTGTTG
>DASTSB010000153.1:0-6387 GCA_035760885.1 Steroidobacteraceae bacterium
GAAGAGCGTTGCGACTGCAGCGACCATGGCGGCGAAGGCAACCACACGCGCGACCCAGCTCTTCGTCGTGAGATTCCACAGCCAAATGCCGAACACGAGCGCAATCGCACCGAGCATCGCGAGCGCCATACCGTCAGCGCCCGTTTGATTTCCCAGAACCCACAGCAACCACACGGCGGTCGCGTAAAGCGGGTACGCAAGAAATTGCTTGAAGCGCTCCATCCAAGCACCCGGCTTCGGCAACCAACGCCCCAATCCAGGTGCAAACGACAACAACACGATCGGCAATGACAAGCCAAGCGCGAGAGCCACGAACACCCCAAGCGCAATCGGTGCAGGCTGAGTGATCGCAAATCCAAGCGCCGGGCCCATGAACGGCGCGGTGCAAGGACTCGCGACGATGGCCGCCAACGCACCGCTAAAGAACGCGCTGCGCGGGCTCGTGCCCTCGGTGAGCTGTTGACCGAATCCCATCCAGCTCGTGCCGAGTTCGAACATGCCCGACATGGACAGTCCCATGACGATCATCAACATCGCCAACGAAGCCACGACCCACGGTGTTTGCAGTTGGAAGCCCCAACCCAGCGCTTCGCCCCCTGCACGTAACGCCAGCAACACCGAGGCGAGCGCGAGGAAGCAAACCAGCGCGCCACACATATATAAGAGTCCGTGTTCGCGAGCGCGCTTGCGATCGTGTGCGTGTTCCGCAAGCCCCAGCGCTTTGAGCGACAACACGGGCAGCACACAAGGCATCAGATTCAGCAAGATGCCGCCGCCGAATGCGAACAGCAGGGCGATCAAAGCCGAGAGATGCGATTGAGGGGCACCGACGGGTGCTGTTTCGGTAGCAGGCGTTACGCTGGGCGCTAGATCCACGGCACCTTCGCTCGCCATCACTTCGTAGACGTGGTGATCGCCGTCCGCAAGCAGCAACGCGACATCGCCATCTGGTTTTTCGTAACTGTCGCTGCGCGCTGCGCGAATGTGCAGCTTGTCGTTCTGCATGCGCTCGATCGTGGTCTTCGCATACGCGACGAACGTGCCGGATGCGGGAATGAAATTGATGTTCTTGACGTCCTTGAGCCTGCCAAGATCATCGACGACGATGTCGATGTTCTCGCCCGATTCGGCCCACTTCGTCTCCCACGTCGAACGCAGTGGCTGCGCAGCGCGCGCCGCATCGAATAATGCTGTCCAACGATTATCGGGCTCCGCTGCTTTGCCGACGGTGACAGACGCGTCCAACGATGCCTCACCCGGAATGCATTCCTCGCGGCAGATCAACCAACTCGCCTTGACTGCGAGCGGCAGCTTCTCGCCGACTTTCGCAGTTGCCGGAATTTCCAGCTTCACCGGCAGAACGAGTTCGCCTTCGTAACCGAAGTTCACGAGTTCGCCGATGTCGATACGATGCGGTGCGGGCCACTCGATGTCTGACGCCGTCACGCCCTCAGGCAAGGTCCACGTGAGCTTGGTGGGGAGCCCCGAATCACCCGGATTGCGCCAGTACGTGTGCCATTCCGGGTCGTGCTTCATTCGCAATCCAGCGAAGACCATTGAACCGGGCAGGACGGTTTTATCGGCAGTGATCAACTCGACGACCACATGATCGCGTTTGACGGGGCCTTGCTCGGCGAATGCAGCGGCAGAAATAAGTGTCAGCGCCGCAATCAGCACACGCGCGAATCGATGCAGTCGGTTTGAATCGGACATATCAGTGAATGGATTGTGGGTTCTTCAAAAACTGAATCGAGCGTTCCAATGCATCCAACGCACCCGGCAGCAAGATCTCGCCGCGTTGTAGATCGGGACGCTTTTGGCCTTGCGGCCCAAGGACGAAGTCATGATAGCCGTGCTCATAAACATCCATCGTTACCTGCTTGCCTGCCTTTGCGAGCAAGTCGTGCAATTGAGTACCGAGCGACTGCAATCGATCTTCCGTTCCGACCATGATCAGCATCGGCGTGCGGATCGGCTCGATATTGCTCTGCGCCACCTGCGCATCCGGCTGCATCTTGGCCAAGTCGAGCGGATCGCTCGAACGTTGCGCACCTAGGAACCAAATCGGCGCCGGAGCACCCAGGATCGCAGCGTGAACGTCCGGATCCTTGGACACCAAGAACATCACCAGATTCCCGCCCAAACTGACCCCGTAAAGATTGACCTGTTTCGGATCGACGAATGAGAGCTGTCTCACATAATCGATGACCGCGAGCCCATCGTCGATGGACGTCGCGAACTTCCCGTTGGACGGCACGTTGACCGTATTCCAATCCCCGCCGCGGTAATCGGCAACGGCGACGACGAATCCCTCCTTTAATAAGCGTTCCCAAACGGGTCCGCCCGTATCGCCGCGCGACCAGCCCACTAGCTGCTCCATTCCGCGTCCACCCGGTGCACCATGAAACATGATCACGGCCGGGAATGGGCCGGCGCCTTTCGGCTTGCGAATCGCCGCCGCAATGTACAGACCGTCCTTTGCCTTGATGTATTGCTTCTCGACTGGAGATTCCGCTTCGCTGACCACGTGGATATAGCGTTCGGTCGGGAGCGCCTCATCGCTGCCCTGATGCCGATGGATTTCCGCATGGGCGAACGGCGCGACGAAAATCAGCAGCGGTAACCAGCGACGCATCTCGACTCCTTCAGCAACTCACGCGAACTTAAGCTCGGCGCGAACTATGATTCGCGCATGGACATTACCCCGGCGGCCCGCTGCATCGCGCAGTTCGTGACGGAGAAGTTACGAACCCGCGAGCGATTTCCGTACATCGTCGGCATTTGCGGCGCCCAGGGCAGCGGCAAGTCTACTGCTTGCGATCAACTGATTTCGATCCTGAGCGAACGCGGTCTGCGCGCGGCGACGTTGGCGTTGGACGACATCTACCTTTCCGCGGCAGATCGTGCGGCCCTCGCGGGGAAGGTGCATCCGCTGCTGAAAACGCGCGGCGTACCGGGCACGCATGAGGTCCAATTGGGCATTGATCTGTTGCAGCAAGCCCGGCAGCAGCAAGCGTTCCTCGTGCCAAGATTTGACAAGGCTCGCGATGATCGTGCTCCGCAAGAGATCTGGACCCAGATCGATACACCATTAGATGTACTGTTCTTCGAAGGCTGGTGTGTCGGAGCCCGCCCGCAGCAACTAGAAGAACTCATCGAGCCGGTCAATGATCTTGAACGCAGCGACGATCCGAACCGCGTCTGGCGAACGTATGTCAACGAGCGACTCGCGTCCGAGTATCAAATACTATTCGGCTATCTTGACGCGCTCGTGTTGATCGCGGCACCCAATTTCGAGGTCGTCGCAGAATGGCGCAAAGAGCAAGAGCATGCGCTTCGTGATCGACTGCTATCGCAGGGCTTGGATGCTTCTGGTGCGATGAGCGATGCGCAAATCGATCGCTTCGTGCAGCACTATGAACGCCTCACTCGGCACATTCTGAAAGAGATGCCCTCGCGCGCTGATTTGACACTTCGGCTGGATGCGGCTCGAGCGGTGCAATTGGTGTGAGCTGCGCGGTAACGGTTGTGAGTTGACGGTTTGCCGTCGACGGTCAGACGAAGAATTGGCGCGTGGGCGGCGACTCTTCTTACCGCCAACGGTCAACTGCCAACCGTTGTGAGTTGACGGTTTACCGTTGACCGCCAGAAGAAGAATTGGTGCGTCGTTCTTACCGCCAACGCTCAACGGTCAACGGCCAACTGGTCGATGAACTCAAACCTCCGCACCTGCTTTCCCTCATGCTCCACCAGTTCAGTGAACATCTCGAGCGGCCGCACCCACCAACTGAAATCGCCATACAGCGTTTGATATACGACCATCGGTTGCATGGTTTCGGAGTGACGCGCAACACGAAGCACGCGGTACTCCTTGCCTTTAAAGTGTCGATAGCGGCCGGGCCGCAACTCAGGAATGGTGGTGTGCGAATCAGGCATGCGTGTGCTCGCTCAGGTACGATTGTTCGCGGCGAAGTTTGCGCCGGAATTCAGCGGGCGAAAACCCGAGCTCGCGTTGGAACACACGGCGAAACGAGACGGGATCGCTGACGCCGACTTCGCTGACGATCTGTTCGATGCTCTTGGACGTCTTTCGCAGCAGTTCTTGCGCACGCTCCACGCGCTTGACCTGGACGAACTTGCGCGGCGTGGTTCCGAACACTTCCGCGAAGCGGCGATGAAACGTGCGCAGGCTCATGTTGCATCGTTTCGCCAACGGCTCCGCATCGAGTGCCTGATCCAGGTGGCGATCGATCCACTTACCGATTGCACCGAGTTCTTCGTGCTCGACGCCCGGATCGATCAGCGTCTGCGCGTACACTGACTGCTTCTGGCGCACGCTATCCGCCAATAATCTCTGGCCGAGTTGATGCGCGATCTCGCGGCGCGTGGTCTTACCGACGATGTGCAGCGCCAGATCGACCATGGCGAGATACCCTCCCGCGGTGATGACATCGCCCTCATCGCAAATCATGCGACTCGGCGACCAATTGACCGCTGAATGACGCGATCGCGCTAGCGACACCCAGGCCCAATGGGTCGTCGCGTCCTTGCCATCCAACATTCCGGCAGACGCGAGCACCAATGCGCCCAGACATGCGGAGGCGATCACAGTGCCTCTGCTCGCCTGCGCTTGGACGCAGCGGATGTCGCGTTCGTCGGGATAGTGATCCTCGGTGAAGCCGTCGAACGGGGGCACGATCAAGTAGTCGTAGCGGCCGCGTAGCGGCTTGGTCTCGATCGATAGACCGTCGAAATGCGTCTTGCGACTCGCGCTCGCGCTGACGAAATCGATCTGATAACGCTCTTCGGCAAGCAATCGATTTGCGCGCCGGAACACGTCGCGCGCGAGCAGAGCCAGCCCCGGCGCGGACCGTTCGCCGAGGAGTATGGCAATGCGGATCTTGGCACCTTTCGCTCTTGGCACTTTTGACCTCCAGGAGGGCAAGAATGCCACTGCTGCCGGATAGATCAAGTGGGTAATTTAGTCGCACCTTAACCACTGGAGCAGACTATGCCGCTAATCGACGCACCCATTGTCGAAGTGACTTACGTGGGCGGCCCCACGGCCATCGTGAATATCGACGGCTTTTACTTCGTCACTGACCCGACGTTCGACGCTGCGGGCGGCGAATATAAGGTAGGGGCCATTTCGCTCCACAAACTGAAAGACCCTGGATTGGATCGCGCAGCATTGCCGCGGCTGGACGCTGCCCTCGTCAGCCACGATCAGCACCCCGACAATCTCGACAACGCGGGTCGAGAGTTGATCCGAACGATCCCGAACGTGTTCACCACCCAGATCGGCGCCGAGAGATTGGGTGGCAACGTGGTGGGTTTGGCGCCATGGGACGAACGAGTCATCAAAACGCCAGGCGGCAAGAGGCTCAAGATCACCGCCACGCCGGCACGTCATGGCCCTGTCGGCATCGAAAAACTCAGCGGCGATGTCGTGGGATTTGTCGTGACGTCCCTAGACACAGGCGAAGACCTCATCTACGTCACCGGCGATACGGTGTGGTACGAAGGCACCCAAGAGGTCGCGAATCGGTTCAATCCGCGAGTCGTCATACTGTTTGCTGGCGGCGCATTGACAGCGCGTGGGCCGTTCTATTTGACGATGAACACCAACGATGCGGCAACGGCGGCGATAAAGTTCAGCGATTCGGCGATCGTGCCGGTGCATCATGAAGGCTGGGCACACTTCAGCCAGTCGCAAGACGATCTCGTGAAGACATTCACTGCACTCGGAATCGCATCAAGGCTCAGCGCTGTGCACGCAGGCGTCACACTGAAGATTCCGCCGCGCGAGAAAGCGCTACGGCGAGCACAGGGATAAGAAGCGTCAGCACGGATTACGCCGTCGAACCTTCCGTGATATTCATGCGCGCGACACACCGGTGTCGCAAACAAGAATCATCGTGGGGGGTTTCGATGGCTGCCGTGCGCTCGATACGTTGGATTGCGTTCGCCGCCTCGTTTCTGATGTTCGGGACCGTACATGCGGCAGACAATGGCGATTGGCTCTCGCTGTTCGACGGCAAGACCCTCAACGGCTGGCATCAGCTCAACGGCACTGCGAAGTTCGAAGTGCAGGACGGCTGCATCGTCGGTACTTCGAAGATCGACGAGTGGAACTCGTTCTTAGCGACCGACCGCACCTTCAAAGACTTCATTCTTGAGTTCGACATCAAGCAGGACGTTGGCCCCACGAACAGCGGCGTGCAATTTCGAAGTCTGAGCGACCCAAAAGATCGCAATGGCCGAGTGCACGGATATCAAGCCGACGTCGATCCGTCCGACAAGGAATGGAGCGGCGGCATTTATGACGAAGCGGGTCGAGGCTGGCTGTATCCCGGCACGCTGAACCCGATCGGCGATCTCTACAAA
>DASTSB010000154.1:0-12986 GCA_035760885.1 Steroidobacteraceae bacterium
TACATTCCGCGCCGTTCGTTGTGCCTTTGCCCGCTTTTTCTCTGGCTTGGCCAGCCGGGTCATTGAAGACCCATTCTCCGGCCAACTTCTGAAAAATCCGACGAGACCGCGAACGTTAGGCCTGGGGGCTCAACGTGATGCCGACGTGGAACGTCGTCTCACGCCAGAGCTGCCCGTTTGTAACCAGGCCTCGCTGATGTGATTCGTCGTAGCGACGGACGCGCTCGAGGCTTTTTCAGAGAGAGACTGTAGTTTTATGACGAAAATCTATGTTGGTAACCTGCCGTTCTCGGCGGACGAGACGCAAGTGCGCCAGCTGTTCGAACAGCACGGCACGGTCGAATCAGTTGCACTGATCAACGATCGTGAAACCGGTCGTCCACGTGGCTTCGGCTTCGTGGAAATGCCGCGTGCAGACGCGCAGCGCGCCATCCAGTCCTTGAATGGCAAGGATATGGGCGGCCGTCCACTGCGTGTTAACGAAGCGCAGGAGCGTCAAGGCGGTGGCGGCGGCGGTGGCCGTGGTCCTCGCGGTGGCGGTGGTGGTGGCGGCGGTGGTGGCCGCTGGTAAGCCAATCGCTTCCTAAGCGATGTAAGAAGACCCCGCGGTGCGCAAGTGCCGCGGGGTTTTTCTTTTGGAGCAGTGATGGTGATGAGGTGATGGAGTGATGAAGTGGTGAAGTGATGAAGTGATGAAGTGATGAAGTGAACAGCGGAGGTCGACTGTTCAATTCAGCGCACCGGCGTTGATCGACTGCCGGTTGGGCAAGGCACCGATGCACCACGACCGGCAAATGAGTCTTTGAGCTCACAACACGCGGTCACCCGCGCCTTTCACGCGTTTTACGCTTTCACTCCATCACCCCATCACGGGTAAGGCGGCTCTGAGTGCCCTCACCTCCGCCTTTCACGCGCTCCGCGCTTTCGCTCCATCACCTCATCGCGGGTAGCGCGGCTCTGAGTGCCCTCAACCCCGCCTTTCACGCGTTTTACGCTTTCACTCCATCACCTCATCACGGCGAAGCCTGCGTAGCACTCCACCCCTGCTGCTGCTAAGTCAACGACTGCGGTAAATCGCGACCTTTTTCACGGAATTTTCTTCGCCAGAGCGCGCCTCATTATGACCATGACGCGTTGCGGAACTCGCGACGCCCGATTGGGATTGAATTCGAGTGGGATTCAATTTGCAGAGTGATCGGTCGATGTAGTGATGGACGCTCTTTCACGCACGCATCGATCTAGTCGAGCGAGGTAGCGAATGATGGAGGATGCTGGATCCAAGTCGCTGGTGGCCGTTGCCAACTTGCGAGAGTTCTTTCACGACTCGGTGCAGACAGCTTTGCGACAGCAGCGAGTTGCCATCGACGAACACACTGAGCACTACGTGGTGAACGTGCTCACCATGTTCGCAAGATCGGATCACCTGTACGAAAAGACGTCCGAAGGGGTACGGCTAAAGCCTTTGGCTCACATGCTCGCGGAAGCGAGCGAAGCGCCCACCCATCAACAACGCGATGAGGCATTGCGCCGGCTGGGCGACGTGTCGTTGTTCATCGCCGGATTCTTCGCGCAAAGTTTCGCGCGCAAGCTCATCGATATCGACTATCACATCGCAATGGGCGGTCGTGCGTACGGCACGCTCGCGGACAGCATGCGCGGCACGCTGCGCGGGCAGGCATTCGCTGCGGTTTTTATGGAACTGGCGCAAAAGTTTCAGCGAGTCGTCGACGTGCTGAACGATGTCGCCGAAATGGCGCATACGCATAGCGACAAAGATATCTTGCGGCTGTACGAAATTTGGCTGAAGACAGGCAGCCCGCGCGCGTATGGAATCCTGCGTCGCCTGGGTGTGGAGCCGGTGAGCGCAGATGCGCGCCGCGAACACTGATTGATTTATCTAAAAGAGATGCAAGCGTTGCTGGCGCGTCTGTATGACGCGCCAGTAGAGCACGAGGTGAGCGACTTCGTGCTGCACGATGCGAATCGGGTACGCGCGCTGATTGGAATCGATGCACAAACCGACGAGCAAGTGTTCCTCGTTGAAGATCGCGACTCAGTGCGAGTCGGTGTCTACATCAGCTCAGAGGTGCTCGCTCGGCTCAGCAAACGTGATCCAATGCACGCGCTGGATGACGATAACCTCGCCGATTTCTGCACCGCTTTGGAAGGTGTGAGCCACTTCCATTATTTGATGTGGAGTGTCGGGCGTGGCCGCAAGGTTTCGCTGCTCGAACTGGAGCTTCAGGCGGAGGTCGACAAATACGCCGCGGCCCTCGCGCTCATGACGCGTCAACGCGATGGCCGCTTCCCCCACGCGCTGCATCCGCGCTTGTTTCATCAAGTCGCGTTCGCTCCGTCACTCGATGCGCAGTCACGACAGCGCTACGAAGAAGCGAACCGTCATGCAGCGCGCTACTGCCGAGCGCTCGAGGAAAAGTTCTTGCGAACGCGCCGCTCGCGTCCTGAACGATGGCTAGGCGAACTGCGGAAGTTCTTCCGCGCGGGGCAGCAGGAGAAGTTGAGGGCGAGCGGCTAGCGCCAGTGATGAAGTGATGCAGTGATGACGTGAAAGGTGCAGGGATGCCGGGGTGTTACGCGACATCGCTTGATGGTAGAGCAGAGCGATATCGAGGCGTACAGCTGCGCTGTTCACTTCATCACCCCATCACCTCATCACTAGTCTTCCGACTTGTCATTCACCCGCTTCTTCATCTCGAGCCACTTCGAGAGTTCTCGCAAATCGCGCTTCTTCTTCGGTTGTTCTCGATGCGGGAGTAATCCGCTTTCGTATGGGTTGTAGCCCACGCGCAAACCTTTTGTGTTGTTGCGTATGGGTGCGTTCTTCGGCTCATCGTCTTCGACGATGGACAATCCGTGATATGTGAGCGCGCGATCGCGGGCTTGCTCGCCTTGTTCGCTCTCTTCAGCCAGTCGATCGTTCGACCACTCGTAAACGGCATTGCCGCGGTCATCGAAAGAAATCTGTCCGGGCTTGCCGCGAGGCTCAGCCCGACGCTCGACCTTACGCGGACGTACGCGCAGACCCAGCTTCTTCAACTCATCTTCCAACTTAGTGAACTCCGACACCTCAACTTTTTCGGTGACAGAGTAGCGCTGCAGATTCGCGAACGCTGTGTCGCGCTTCACGCGCTGCAGCATGAATTTGTCAGCGCGCTCGACACATGAAGAAAGCGTCGAATGCATTTACTTGATCGCGTTTAGTGTCATCGCCGCACGGAAAATTCCTACGATGGATTTGCCATCGCGAATCTCGCCGTTGTGTGCCATGCGAATCGCTTCATGCAGCGGCTTCCAGTGAATCTCGATGACTTCATGCGCTTCTTGATTTATGTCTACTGCATTAAGTCCTGTGGCGAGAAACAAATGGACGACTTCGTCGAAGACGCCAGGTGAACTGCAGTACTCCCCGAGGCTTTGCCAGTGCACCGCTTTCTTTCCCGCCTCTTCTTCTAGTTCGCGGTGTGCGGTTTCGATCGGCGGTTCGCGGTTGTCGATCTTTCCGGCCGGAAGCTCCCACAACCAGCCATTCGCTGCGTGGCGGAACTGGCGCAGTAAACAGATGTTGTTGTCGTCATCGATCGCTGCGACGGCCGCACCGCCCGGATGATGAATCATGTCGAGATCAGCGATATTGCCGTTCGGCAGTCGCACGGTTTCGACATTCACTTGAATTACGCGGCCGGTGAAAACGGGACGAACGTTGAGCAGCTCACTGGAAGCATGATTCGGCATCGGGTTCTCAATTAGTCTTCGTTAATCTCATCGACTGTGGCTTGTCCCGACCAGCGTTGGTAGAGGTGCGACCAAGACATTCCGACTGCGAGGATCAACGCAGCGATGACGAGCGAGATCCACGCGATCGCGTTCGTGTTATCGAGCTTGATCCATCCCCAGGAAACGATCAGCCAAATCAATGCGGCGAACAGTGCGACGGCGAGCACCATCCCGATAAAGCCGATGGATCTAAGCGTCGCACTCAGGAATACAAACCAGCCGATCAGCAGTGCGACCCCCAGGACCGCCTCAAGCGGCGTGATGTGCGGGAAGCTGCCTGCGATCATATGAACGAACGAATGCCCGGTTGGGTTGAACGTCAGTAGCACGAGAACAAGTGCGAATACCGCGCGAATGCCGAAGCTGCCGATCGTAAATTCCTTCGTCTTCACGGATACCCCTAGCCTTCCGAATTCGAACCCGAATCCTCGCCGCGATCTTCGTCCTCGGGCGCATCGTCGCTGGTCTCGTCCGATTGTTCCGTCGCCGCGGAGCTCTTCGTTTCGGTTCCGATTCGATACGCCGCAAAGCCGGGCAGAACCACTTGGTTGAGCGCCATGCCCAGAACGCGCCCGCTGACCGGCGCAAAGATCCGATACTGCTGATTCGAAACCGGATCGGTGACGACGCCGAGCAACTCGCCTTTGCTGACGCGCTCGCCGAGTGCGACGTCGGAGAACAAGATTCCGCCGTTATCGACGCGCACCCACTTGGAGGCGTAGTACACCGGCTCGGGATCGCCCCAGTAACGACGCTGGTGTGTCATGCCCAGCGCATACATCAATGTCTCGACGGCCTTGGCACCGTGCTCGACTTGCTCTGGCTGCACCCGAAAGGGTTCGCCCATTTCGAAGGTGACTGCCGGAATGCCAGCTTCGGTTGCTGCGCGACGCAGTGAACCCTTCTCACCCACGCTGTGGAGCACAACGGTCGCGCCGAACGCTCGCGTCAAGCGCGCAATTTCCGGCAAGCGCAGATTCGCCCTTACCTGTGGAAGGTTGGTTCGATCGAGCGAACCGGTGTGTAGATCGATCAGCGCCGAGCAATGACTCACGATGTCCGTGAAGAACGCGTGCGCAATACGGGTGGCCGCGCTGCCTTTGGCGTTGCCCGGAAAGCTGCGATTGAGATCGCGCCGATCCGGCAGATAGCGCGTGCCCCGGTAGAACCCTTGGATGTTGACGATGGGCACGCCAATGATCGCGCCATTGAGATCTTCAGCGTCGACATCGTTCAAAACGCGACGCACGACTTCGATGCCGTTGAGCTCATCGCCATGGATGGCCGCGGTAAGGCACAGCACCGGGCCGGGCCCTGAACCGTTGACGACGACCACGGGCGCAGGCGTGACGAATCCTTCCATCGCCATGCCGTTGGTCCACGACAGTCGCTTCGTCGTGCCGGGCGCCACCTCCGTGCCCAACACCTTGAGCTTGCCTTTCGGTTTCAGTGCGGTCGCGCCTGCCGCTTCCTTCTGAGCCTCGTCGGTCGTGGCCTGCGCGTGCGCACCAATGGGCGAGATCAGCAGGACCGCCGCTACGAAATGCGCGATGTAAAACCTGCTCATCGAGCAACCTTCACGAACTTCAAAGTGAAGCGGTCGCTTTCGCCGATCGCGGCGTACCGCGCGCGGTCCTTCATACCTGCCGCGTAAGTGGGCGGTAACGTCCACACGCCTTGCTCATAATCCTTGGTGTCGCGAGGGTTCGCATTGATGTCTGAACGGGCCACCAACTTGAATCCGGCCTTTTCGATCAGCTCGATCGCATATTGCTCGCTGACGTAGCCGCTCGCAGCTTTGGGGTCCTGCGGGATTTTCGGATCGCCACGATGTTCGACGATTCCCAGCACGCCGCCCGGTTTCAGCGCATCGTGCATCGCTGCCAGCGCCTGCTGTTCCCAGCCCAGCATCATCCAGTTGTGCAGATTGCGAAACGTCACGACCATGTCTGCGCTGCCGGCGGGTGCAATCGGCTGCATTTTTCCGTCTTTGGCCGGAGCTCCCAGTGTCGTGACGATCACCTTTCCGTATAGGTCAGGGCGGGCGCCGAGCATTGCGCGATAGGCATCGACGGTGTTGCGGACGTAGTCGCCGGAGGTGGGATCCATCTGGGCGGCATAAAGCTGGCCGTTATCCCTGAGCAATGGCGCGAGGACTGCCGTATACCAGCCGCCACCCGGCCAGACCTCCACCACGGTCATATCGCGGCGGATGCCGAAGAACTGCAGCGTCTCTTTTGGGTGCCGAAAAGGATCTCGCGCTTTGTCCGCGGCGGAGCGGTCGCTGGATGCCAAAAGCCGATCTAATGCGGCAGCGGTGGCCGGATCGGGACGGGGGGCTGGACTGGGACGGGTGGGGTGCGATGCGCAGCTGACAAGAAAGGAAACGATCAAAAAGCCCAGCGGAACCCGGGCGCATCGCAGATTCATCAAAGGCTCCGTGACAGAGTTGACCGCGCTCATAGCCGGCGCGATCGAAACGAAGCCGCACGATAGTGCAAGCGCCGCAAGGGCGCTAGCCGAACCGTATTCCCAGCGTTGGGAGGCTCAGAATCGAGTGCCGCCTCGTTGCGGCACTCGATGACGACTGGCGTTTACCAGCGTCCTTGCTGACGCGGCGGGCGTGCTTCGCGCTCGCGTGCTTCATTGACTCGCAGCGGGCGTCCGCCCATCTGAAAGCCGTTGGTGTGTTGAATGGCTGTTTGGGCTTCGCCGGCAGCCATTTCCACGAAGCCGAAGCCGCGTGGGCGGCCGGTCTCGCGGTCGTTCACCAACTTCACCGACTGCACTTGGCCGTGTTGTTCGAACAGGCTTCGTACTTCAGCTTCAGTTGCGCTGAAAGGCAGATTTCCAACGTAGATCGTCGTCATCGATGCGTCACTCTTGAGGCCAGACAAGAATGCAGCCATAGCCGCCCGTTCCACGGATCGAGCGATCTCGCGAAAAGAGCTAGGGCAAGCTGCGGATGGGTCGCGTGCAATCAACTATTCCAAGGAGGAGGAACCCGGCGGGACGATAGAACTGCTTGGCTTAAGCGGTCGCTATAGAAGTTGATTTGAGAGCGCGGACCTGAATCGATAGTACGTCAGCCCTTTTGACGGTGCAACGGGCGGGGATATGTCAACGGGGAGAAGTGACTGGTGACTAGTGACTAGGGGATAGGGAAGAGAGGGAATAGGGGAACAGGGGAACAGGGGAACGGCCGCTCTCGGCGTCCTGCCTTTCGCGGCATTGGCACATCCGTGTGCGGCAGGAAACGGGGAACGGGGAACTGGAGACATACCTCTCCCCATTGTGGGAGAGGTCGCGCGAAGCGCGGGAGAGGGGGATCGGGAAACGGCCGCTCTCGGCGTCCTGCCTGTCGCTGCACTAGCACGTCCATGTGCGGCGGGAAACGGGAAACAAGGAACGTATCTGCGGAATGGATTGGTTCTGGCCGTCAACTGTCAACCGACAACGGAGAACCGTGGACAAGAGGCGAGCGCTTGTGCGCAGGCAAGCCGCGTGGAGCGGAAAGAACGCGGCAGGCGAGCTGACGTCCGTAGCAGGCCAGAATGAAACCAGATCAAACGCGATCAGCTCTGGCCTGCGCGTAGCGCTTCCCTGCCAGCGGCTTGCTTGCCGTTAGGCTTGCCTGCCGACAAAATCGGCTTGCATCTTTGGGTCTTTGATTCGTTCTGTCCCGACGCACGTCCTTCTCGACTGCGCAGCAGTCCTACCCGACGGTAGTCATTCACGATCGCATAGCGATCCTTCATTCTCATTCCGTGACCCGTGACCCGTGACCCGTGACCTGTGAGCCGTGACCCGTGACGAGACGCCCAGCCCGTAAATTGAAGGCATCGACGAGTTAACCCTTACCGCTGCCTCATTCAATCCGGTTCCAGATACGTATACCCATTCAACTCCCACTCGTAGAAGCGACGCAAAGCCTGACTTTCGGCGAGCGTCATGCGGCCTTCGCGGACGGCGCGTTCGCAATCGCGAGCGAATTGAGGGAAGAGGCGGTCGACGTCGTATTGCATGTAGCTCAACACCTTGCCAGCGGTGTCGCCCTTGACGATCTCTTCGATCCACCAGCCGCCTTCATCGTGCAATCGGATGTGCACGACGTGTGTGTCGCCGAATAGGTTGTGCAAGTCACCCAGTGTTTCTTGGTACGCACCGACTAGGAATGCGGCCAAGTAGTACTCTTCGTCGGGCCGAATTTCGTGCACTTCCAAAGTGCGTTTCACTTCGCGCTGACTGACGAATCGATCGATCTTGCCATCCGAGTCGCAGGTGATGTCCGCGAGCACGGCATTGCGCGTGGGTTTCTCCTCCAGCCGATGAATGGGCATGATCGGAAACAGCTGGCCAATCGCCCAACTATCCGGCAGCGACTGGAACACTGAGAAGTTGCAGAAGTAAGTGTCCGAGAGAATTAGCTCCAGGCCTTCGAGCTCTTCCGGCACGTGTTCGACCTTGCGGCAGAAATCGCGGATCTTTGCGCACGTTGCCCAGTAAAGACGTTCAGCGAGGCCGCGGAATTCCAGACTCAACAAACCAAGATTGAACATCTGCAGCACTTGCTCGCGTGACTGCAGTGCGTCGTGATAGCACTCGACGAGACGACGCGGCGAAACAGATTTGAAGGCTTCGAACAGATCCAGCACGGGCTGCGGCAGTTCTTTGTCGCCTTGATAGTCCTGATCGATTTGTCCCGCGACGCGAAATTGATCGAGCGCAGATGAACCGAGCGCATTGAATATGAGCACGCTGTGATGCGCCGCCGTCGCGCGGCCCGATTCGCTCACGATGATGGGATGTTCGATCTCTCGTGCATTGCAGACGCTTGCGATTCGGTAAACGACATCGCTCGCGTATTCGTTCATCGTGTAGTTCATCGATGATTCGTAGTTGGTGCCGCTGCCGTCGTAGTCGACGCCAAGCCCGCCGCCCACATCGATGTACTTGAGCCCCGCGCCCATGAGCTTCAGCTCCGCGTAGACGTGCGCGAGCTCGTTGATCGCGTCTTTGACGCGACGGATGTCCTGCAGTTGGCTGCCGGGATGACAGTGCACGAGTTCCAAGCAGTCGAGCATCTGGTGTTTGCGCAGCGTTTCAACCAGCTCGAGAATCTCGCTTACGAACAAACCGAACTTTGACTTCTCGCCCGCGGAGTCGCGCCACCGGCCCGCGCCTTCGCTCGCGAGCTTCACGCGCACGCCGATGCGTGGACGCACCTGGTACTTGTCCGCGTGCTTGAGCACCAATTTTAATTCTTCGAAATTCTCGATGACCGGAATGATCGTGCGTCCGAGCTTGGTGGCGAGGATCACGGCTTCGATGTAACTGTCGTCCTTGAAGCCGTTGCAGACGATCATGCGATCGGGTGCGTCCTCGGTGAGCGCCATGACCGCGAGTAACTCCGGCTTCGAACCGGCTTCCAATCCGAATCCGAATTCCTTGCCGTAGCGATATACCTCTTCGACGACCAAGCGCTGCTGATTCACTTTGATGGGGAACACCGCACAGTAGCGATTCTTGTAATCGTTTTCTGCAATGGCCTGTGCGAAGGCCTTGTGCAAGCGGACCAGCCGATGACGCAGGATGTCCGAGAAGCGAATCACCACCGGCGTGGTGAGATCGCGGGCTTTCAGTCCCTGCACGACTTCGAACAAATCGATTTCGCGCTCGGGCGAGCCGTCGGGTCGCACGACCACATGGCCCGCTTCGTTGATGCTGAAGTAGCCCTTACCCCACGCCGGTACTTGATAGAGATCGAGTGAGTCTTCGATCTTCCAATGCGAGGACGGCGTGAACTTATTGGCAGCGGTGTCCACGATGCGCGCGGCTCCGAAAAAAGAGGTGGCGAAGATAGCAGAAAAGAACGGCTGAACCGCCGCGCGGATCCCTTACCCAGATGCGAAATCTACTGCTCGCCCGTTGCGACGGGACGCGCCGGATCGCGAATCCATTCGCTCCACGATCCTGCATACAGTTTTGCGCCCGGCTTGCCGGCGACTTCCATTGCAAGGAGCAAGTGGCACGCAGTGACGCCGGAGCCGCACATCACGATCGTGTGCTCATCGTTCGCACCGCCTTGCGAAGCTAAATAGTGCCGTGCGAGTTCGCTGGGAGAGAGAAACCGAGTATTGCTGTCGAGATTGCGGCTAAATGGATGATTCACCGCGCCCGGGACATGCCCGGCGACAGGATCGATCGGCTCCACTTTTCCTGCATAACGCTCAGGAGCGCGTGCGTCTAGCAGGCGCCACCGTGCGTCGGTGAGTTTTCCCTGCACATCCTCTGCGCGCAGCCATAGCGAATCATCAGGACGGACGACGAACTGCGACGCAGAGCGCTTCGGCACGTCTTGCGATTCGGGCAGTCCAGCCTCGCGCCACGCTTTCATTCCACCGTCGAGAACTGCGACGGCACTGTGTCCAACCCAACGCAGCAGCCACCACAGCCGTGCCGCGAAAGCGCCGTTATCAGCGTCGTAAACGATTACCTGAGTCGTAGGCGTTAAGCCCCACGTACGCAGCGTAGCCTCGAGATCTTGCGGTGCGGGCAGTGGGTGGCGACCTGATTGCGCTGTGCGCGGCGATGACAAGTCGCGATCCAAATGCGCGTAGATTGCGTTGCGGATGTGGCCGGCTCGATACGCTTGCTCGCCCGCATCGGGCGTCGCGAGATCGAAGCGCGTGTCGATGATGAGCCAGTTCGGATCGTCGAGATGACGCGCGAGTTCGGTGGCGGAAATGAGGGTGGTGAACATGGTTGGCGGTTGACAGTTGGCAGTTGGCGGTCAGAGGTCTGAAGAGCGGGTTCTTCTTACCGTCAACTCTCAACCGTCAACTGTCAACCACGATTCGCCTGTTGGCCGTCACTGTTGAATTACTGCGCTGCCCGCTCGCGCGCCCTACAATGCGCGCTCTTTTGAATGGAGCGAATTATGGCCCTCGAACTATGGTGGGGAAGCGGCAGCCCGTATTCGTGGCGAGCTCTGCTCGCGCTCGAATACAAGCAGTTGCCCTATATCTCGCATCAGGTGCAATTCGCAAAGCAAGAACACAAATCGCCGCAAATGCTGCAAATGAACCCTCGGGGGCGGGTTCCGGTGCTGAAGGATGGCGATTACGTGTGCTACGAATCGCTCGCCATTCTCGAATACTTGGATCGCAAGTATCCCGAGCGTTCGATTTTCGGTGCGAGCCCTGAGGAGGCCGGCACGATCACGCGGGTGATCTGCGAGTACCAGTCGTACGTCGAAGATCACATCATGAAAATTATCTATGCCATCTTGTTCCAGGGCATGGAGGGTCACATGGAAGAGGTGGAGCGTGCGCTGCAGTTCGTTACGGCAGAGGCGAAGACAATCGAGTCCAAACTCACCGATGCGCAGTGGCTCGTCGGCAAGTCGTTCTCAGCGGCCGACATCGTGGTGTTCCCAGGTATACAGATGTTGTTGCGGGGGCTGGAGCGGCGCGAGGCAGAAGATTTGCGCGCCCGGCTGCTGCCGTTGGAAACGGGTTATCCGGCGATTGCAGCGTGGATTCGGCGCATCGAGGCGCTGCCCGGGTACGAAAAAACGTATCCGCCGCATTGGAGAGAATCTGAGGCCCGAGCCGGGTAAACTTCGGGCGGCATGTCCACGAGGCACGGAACGCTTCGATTCGAATTCGCAAGCTGTGAGGGAGCAGGCGGGAGGCCTGCAACGCGGCGTGCGAAGTTAATCCTCCACTTATCGGAGCTATTCACTATTCACTTAGGAGTCGCGAAAACATCATGACCCATCCTGTCCACGTGAACTTCCCTGGCCGCCTCGTCTTCGTCGGATTCGGCAGTATCGGCCAGGGTGTTTTGCCGCTCGTGTTGCGTCACATCGGCATTACGCCCGATCGCATCACGATCGTCACCGCAGATGATGCCGGCAGAAAGGAAGCGAATGACTACGGCATCAAGTTCATCAAGCAGCCGCTCACACGCGAGAACCATCAGCAAGTGCTCGCTCCCTTGGTCGGGCGCGGCGACTTCTTGCTCAATCTCTCGGTGGACGTTTCGAGCATTGCGCTGATCAAGTTTGCGCACGAGAGAGGCGCTCTGTATCTCGATACCTGTATTGAGCCATGGCCAGGCGGTTACACGGATCCTTCGTTATCGCCGTCGCTGCGCACTAACTACGCCTTGCGTGAGGAAGCGCTCGCGCTGCGCAAGTCGCATCCGAACGGCCCTACAGCGGTGATTACGCATGGTGCGAATCCGGGCCTCGTCTCGCACTTCGTCAAGCAAGCGTTGCTCAACATCGCTTCGGATGTCGGCGTCTCGGCGTCGCCGCGCAGCCGCGAAGATTGGGCCGCACTCGCGCACAAGCTCGGTGTGAAAGTCATTCACATCGCTGAGCGCGATACGCAGGTCGCAAATCGACCGAAGCGCCCGAATGAGTTTGTGAATACGTGGTCGGTGGATGGTTTCGTCAGCGAAGGTGCGCAGCCTGCCGAATTGGGCTGGGGCACGCACGAAAAAGCGTTGCCGCCGCAAGGTCGTCGTCACGACTTCGGACGTCAAAGCGCGATCTACCTGATGCAGCCCGGTGCGGGCACGCGCGTGCGCACGTGGACGCCCAAAGCCGGAGCATTCCACGGCTTCTTGATCACGCACGGCGAGTCGATCTCCATTTCCGATTTCCTCTCGCATCGCGAGGGCGATCGCGTCGCGTACCGGCCGACCGTTCACTATGCGTATCACCCGTGCGATGACGCTGTGCTTTCCGTGCATGAATTCGCTGGGCGCAATTGGCGGCTACAAGATTCGAAACGAATTTTGGGCGAGGAAATCATCGAAGGCATCGATGAGTTGGGCGTGCTGCTCGCTGGACACGGCAAGAACGCGTATTGGTATGGCTCGCAGCTCTCGATCCAAGAAGCGCGTCAGCTCGTGCCATACAACAGCGCAACGATCTTGCAGGTTTGTGTTGCAGTGCTCTCGGGTGCGATTTGGGCCATGGAAAACCCGAATGCGGGCATCGTCGAGCCGGATGAAATCGATTTCCGCCGCAACCTGGAAATCTGCTCGCCGTATCTCGGCCCCGTCGTGGGCGCGTACTCGGACTGGACACCGCTATTCGATCGCGGTCGGCTCTTCCCTGAAGATCTCGACACGTCCGATCCATGGCAGTTCAAGAACGTGATCGTGTAACTGGGATG
>DASTSB010000155.1:0-5830 GCA_035760885.1 Steroidobacteraceae bacterium
GTGCGCTCGCACGCCAATTCCTGATCGATTGCAGCACAAGCTTGACGTCTTCCAGGCCCAAGGACGGGTCGTGCAATACGATAACGAGACATTTTCGGAAAGCGATTGGGCACATATGCTGATCGGACTCGAACAATTTCCAAAACGCTGCGAGCTGCTGGCCGAAACCCTGGACGCCCCAAAGTTGCGCGAACAGTTGCGCAGCATGAAAACTGCTATTTCCAGCGCGGCGCAAAACATGCCCAGTCATCGAGTGTTACTCGATCGATATCTCGAAGCGCAGACGCAGCGATGAATGACAATCGCATACGTACCGTATTGATCGTCGGCGGAGGAACTGCCGGTTGGATGACGGCGGCGGCTCTCGGCCGCACGCTCAACAACGGCTTCACGCAGATCCGCCTTATCGAGTCCGATGAAATCGGAATCGTTGGAGTTGGCGAAGCGACTATCCCACCGATCCTAACGTTCAACTCGATGTTGGGAATCGACGAAAACGATTTCGTACGCCACACCTACGCCACCTTCAAGCTGGGCATTGAATTCGTGAATTGGTCTCGGCTCGGCCACCGCTACTTGCATCCGTTCGGTTCGTTCGGCCTCGACATCGAAGGAATCAAGTTCCACCAGCTTTGGCTGAAGCTGCGGCAAGGCGGTTACGAGCCGTACATCGATGAATTCTGTTTGTCGGCCGTTGCATCGCGCTTGGGCCGATTCGCTAGACCCTCGAATGATCCGCGCACTGTGATGTCGAGCCTGGCATATGCATTTCACTTCGACGCGGGCCTCTATGCGCGTTACTTGCGCGCCTACGCGGTACAACGCGGCGTGAAGCGCACCGAAGGAAAAATCGTTGACGTGACACTGCGGGCCGAGGATGGCTTCATTCAATCGGTGCGCTTGGATAGCGGAGAAGTCATCGAAGCCGATTTGTTCATCGACTGTTCTGGCTTTCGCGGACTGCTCATCGAGCAAGCGCTGAAGACGGGGTACGAGGACTGGACGCACTGGCTGCCCTGCGATCGCGCCGTCACTGTGCCCTGCGCGCATTCGGGAGAACTCACGCCCTACACTCGCGCGACGGCACACGAGGCTGGGTGGCAATGGCGCATTCCGCTCCAGCATCGCGTCGGTAACGGTCACGTGTACTGCAGCCGCTTCATCAGCGACGACGAAGCCACAGCCACATTGCTCCAGAATCTCGATGGCGAACCTCTCGCCGAGCCGCGCACGCTTCGCTTCACGACTGGCCGACGCAAGAAGTTCTGGAACAAAAATTGTGTCGCATTGGGACTGTCAGCAGGCTTCATGGAACCGCTCGAATCGACGAGCATCCACCTGGTTCAAACCGGCATCACGAAGCTGCTCGCATTGTTTCCGGATCGTCGCTTCAATCAGACGAGCATCGACGAATACAACCGGCTTTCCACTCTATCGTTCGAGCGCATTCGAGATTTCATCATCCTGCACTATCACGCGACGACGCGTAACGACGCCCCGCTTTGGAATCAGTGCCGTACCATGGCGGTCCCGGAGAGCCTACAGCGCACGATCGATCTCTTCCGCGACCGCGGTCGCTTCTTCCGCTATGACGATGAGCTCTTCGTCGATGCCAACTGGACTGCTGTGATGCTTGGCCAAGACATCATTCCCGATGGCTACGATCCGCTCGCCGATACGTTCGATGTGAATGCGCTGCGCGCTCGCGCGGAGCGCCTGCGCGGCATCATTAGAGATACCGCGCTCGCAATGCCGACACATATTGCCTTCATCCAACAGCACTGCGCTGCTAGTTAAGTTCGAGGTTATTCCGTGCCAGACGAACGACTGCGAAAGATCCTCATCGTGGGTGGAGGGACGGCGGGCTGGATGGCCGCCGCCACGCTCGCGCGCTTCCTGAAAGATCGCTACTGCGCCATCGAATTGGTTGAATCCGACGAAATCGGCACGGTAGGCGTCGGCGAGGCCACGATCCCCCAGATCAACATCTTCAATCGCATGTTGGCTTTGGACGAAAACGAGTTCGTTCGTCAGACGCAAGGGACTTTCAAACTTGGAATCGAATTCGTCGATTGGACGCGACTCGGTCATCGCTACATCCACCCATTCGGTCCTTTCGGCATCGACATGGAAGGTGTGTCATTCCACTCGTATTGGCTGAAGTATCGAGAGCTTGAGCCCACGACAGACTTGCACCAGTACTCGTTGCAGGCGGTCGCGTCACACCAGAATAAATTCATGCGCAGAGTCGAAGCCGGCAACTCTCCGCTCTCCAAGATCGCACACGCATATCACTTCGATGCCGGCCTGTACGCGCGGTATTTGCGCAAGTACGCCGAACAGCGAGGTGTCAAGCGCACTGAAGGCAAAATCGTGGACGTGAAACTTCGCAGTGAAGACGGCTTCATCGAGTCGGTCACCTTGCAAGGCGATCGTCGCATCGAAGCGGATTTCTTCATTGACTGCTCAGGGTTCCGCGGCCTTCTCATCGAGCAAACTCTCAAGGCCGGATTCGAAGATTGGAGCCACTGGCTACCTTGCGATCGAGCACTAGCCGTGCCCTGCGAAAGCGTTCACCCATTGACCCCTTACACGCGCTCCACAGCACGCACGGCTGGCTGGCAGTGGCGCATCCCCTTGCAGCATCGGACAGGTAACGGTCACGTGTATTCCAGTCGCTTCATGAGCGACGATGAAGCAACTGCAGTGTTACTGGCCAATCTCGACGGCAAACCGTTGGCTGACCCGAGACCCCTGCGCTTTGTGGCAGGACGACGCAAGAAGACTTGGATGAAGAACTGCATCGCGCTCGGTTTGGCGGGAGGCTTCCTCGAGCCTCTCGAATCTACCAGCATCCACTTGGTCCAGAGTGGCTTGGCGAACTTCATGACGCTGTTCCCGAATCGCAAATACAGCGAGGCTGAAGTCGATCAATTCAATCGCATTTCAGCTTGGGAATATGAGTGCATTCGCGACTTCCTCATCCTCCACTACAACGCTACCGAACGCGCCGACAGCCCATTCTGGAAACACTGCAAGACGATGAGCATTCCAGATTCCCTCAAACGCAAGCTCAAGATCTTCCGTGCCCATGGAAGAGTGTTCCGTGAAAATAATGAGCTATTCAACGATACGAGTTGGTTCGCCGTGATGATCGGCCAGAACGTGCCCAGCGAGTCCTATGACCCACTCGTGGATGCGCTCACCGAGGCGGAAATTCGCGAGCGCATGCAGAGTATTCGCCGTGCGATCGCGAAATCGGCTGAGGTGATGCCGACGCACGAGGAATTCATAGCTCAAAATTGTGCCGCGGCACCGATGAATACGATGTAAGCATGCGAAGTTTCGTCCTGCTGGCGTTCGCGATCGGCGCGGGCGTCACAAACGCAAATGCGCGCGCAGACTTGATTCACCGCAGTGCGACGCTTGCGGAGTTGCTTCCCCAGCAGGCGGCTAGTTTCGCTGCCGTGATTCCGCCAGATCGCAAAGTCGCGTGGACACTACGCGTTCCAGATATCGCCTCGCCTCATGGCGTGATCGTATTTGTGAGTCCTCGCGACTCGGGTGGCCCACCCGGCAGCTGGAGTGAAGTACTCGAACAAGAGAATCTTGTTTGGGTGTCGGCCGAGCACTTCGGTAACACTACTCCAACGGCGCAACGAATCCTCGCTGCAGTGATGGGGCTTGCGCTCGTGCAGCGCGACTACAAGATCGATCGACAACGCATTTACATCGCTGGCATGTCGGGAGGTGGGCGCGTCGCGAGCAAAGCAATAGCCACCTCGCCTCAACTCTTTACGGGCGCGATCTATTTGTGTGGCGCGGACCCGCTTCCGACAGGCGCCGCGGCAGCTGCAACTTCGAAGCGCTTTGTATTCGTCACTGGGACGCGCGACTTCAATCGACGTGAGATGAAGCATGTGGCTCGGCGGTACTCGAAACTTGGCGTACGGAACGTATTGGTCCTCGATATTCCAGGAATGGGCCACGAGCTAGTGGACGCAGGTCACCTAGAAGAAGCCATTCAATACCTCGACGCGGCAGAGCATCGCTAATAAGGAAGCGGCTTTGCTTGAGGATTTTTACCGCTCGCAGATCAGCGTCAGCGGCTCAAGGCGCGGACCAGAATCGACTTAATCGCCGCGGTTCTTTCTTTGCTGCTTGGTCCTAGCAAACCACGGTGTTCCGGCGCGAGATGCGACATGGGATCGCCGCTCGTCTGAAACACATAGTGATCGAACACGATGCGCCAAGCCTCGCGCTGCGAGGCAGGAAGATCCCGCAATGTCATGAGCGCGTGCAACAGACAGTCGAATGGCGAAGATCCTTGTGGCTTCGCTTCGTTCCACCAGTAGTTGACAAGCACATTGAAGCTGGAGAGGGACTCGACGTGATGCCACCAGAAGTATGGGATGTACAGCGCATCGCCAGGCTCGAGCTCCGCGACCTGCGCGGCAGCCAGTGCATGCTTGAACCGCGGATATTTTTCCATATCGGGATGCTTGAGCGAGACCATGCTCACTGGAGGACCGGAAAGCGTGAAATCGAACGGGCCGACGTATAGGTTCGGCAACTGTTCGGGTGGAAACAGCGTGAAGCGACGCCTCCCGCCCACGACGCAGGCGACGTTGTCGTTCAGATCGAAGTGGGTCTGCACCGTGATCGCGTTGCCAATCCAAATGCGCGGCTGGATGTTCGGCGCCAGTAACTCCAATTTGTTCTGCTCCAGGAAGCGTGGCAAGAACTCCGCAATGGGAGTGGACTCGACGTAAACGGCGGGAGGATGCGCGCGCGATTCGAGCGAGAGCAATGAGCCGATGATGCCCTGCAGCTGCTCGGGCTTGCGTGTGAAGTTCAGCCCTCGCATGTCGTCTCGATAAAAGAAATGCCCCTCAATCTCCGGCTCACCGATCAATGCATTCACTGGACGCCCAGCATCGAATGACTGCAGATATGCCGCCAGAGCTTCACTCGAGCGCTTACCCTCGATAACCGCAGGCCAGCTCGCAACCGCACCCTTCAGCAATGCAGGCTGATTCGCGGGAAGGATCTGCTCGCGAAAGGTGCTAAGCGAAACGTCACGCCATTCGCGAACCGGTTGGAATGATGCAGTCATGATGTGAGAGACGGATTGGGTGCGCTCCGGAGTGTGAGCCATAGTTCCATGTATGCTCAAGCTCGGCGGAGGTGTCTCGAAGGATTTCTTCGCGTCTCCGGGAAGTCCTTGTCTCTTCCGCGCGAAGCAATCAGATAGGCACCCGCCTGTGCGGGTGTGACGGCTTTTGATCTCCGTGTTCTCCCTGCCCTGCGTGGAGATATGTTCCTTCCGCTTCTTAGCCGCGCGCGCCTACGACTGCCGGAGCCGGCGATTCTTTCAGCACACGGAGGAACTCATTTATGGATTCGTAATACTTCGAGCACGACACCGGCAACGGGACGGCTGGCCCACAGCATGGTTGCTACTGCTGCGCCAAGACTGCGCCCCATCAGCACAACGTTCCGCGGCTCGGTGTGACGCTCCTGAACTGCATAGTCATAGATCCTCAGCGCGTCCCAATAGAGTGACTTTTGACTTGGCTCGCCCGTGCTGCGGCCGCAGCCCCGCAGAAGGAGGAAATGCAGACAGGATTAACGGGATGAACAGGATGTATGAACGCAGGATCAGACCTCTCGGCTCTGACCATCCTGTCAATCCTGTCCCAAATTCTTTGCTTCTGATTGCGGGCCACGGAGACTTAAGAGGACGCGGTAAGAAAACAAACACCAGCCGGAGCGCGCTCATCGTTTGAGCATAGCGATCCCTGCCTTTGTCTCCGACTGTCAACACTCA
>DASTSB010000156.1:0-4382 GCA_035760885.1 Steroidobacteraceae bacterium
GCTGCGCGCTGCCGGGCGCGATCTCAACATCAAATACTTCGGGCAAGTCGAAGGCGACACCATGAAGGGCAGCACCAGCTTCGATGCTTTCGGGCAAGGTACGTTCGTCGCGCATCGCAAATAGCGTGGCGCAGTTCAATCGTTAAGCACGTCGTCGCGCGGCGGTACCCAAGGCGCAGACGCACCACATTCACCGCCGCCATTCAGTGCGAGTTCGGTGAACCCCAACCCTTTCTCTCGGTCATATCGCAGATCGCCGAGCACGGAACGGTGATTGACGATCGCAAACCACGGCGTGCGTGCGAAACGGAAGAACGCTGCAGCGTGACAGTCGCTGCGATTTAGTTCGCGCAGGCTCTGCACATCCGAGCGGATTTCACCGTACCACTTGATGGCAGGCGAGTTGTCCGCATTCACGTCGACCAGCGGTGCCGTGATCGCTCGATCAAATCCGCGCGTGGGACAAGTTGATGCGTCGATGATCGAGGGCGCGAGCGCCAACATTGCACGTCGCAGCACGAGCTTCCCGCCACGGGTTTGCACGAACAGCGTTTCCCAACAGAGCGGATTAGCAGGTAAGGGTGTAAGTACCGCATCGATCCATTTCGCATCGTTCAATTGCTCGCGACTGATGCGCTGAACGAGTTGTGCGGCGTGCGAGTGAGCGGTGACAAACGTCGCCGTGACTAAGAGCCAACAGCCGATGCCGCAAGCGATCGCAGCCTCAGTTTTGATCGAGCGCGCAATCCACAGCAGTAACCCGATCACGATCGCCACGATCACAATCGCAGGAACGGGAACGAGCGCCGTTGCGATCGGCAACACGATTGCGGCCACTAAGACGACGCGAACCAAGATGCGTCCCACGAGACTGCGCAGTGTGAATACGAGTGGTGCGCATGCCGCCCACAAGAGCGGTTCGATGATGAATACCGAGTCGCCATAGAACCAGCCGTTGTACCAAGGCCAAAATGGGTGCACCCCGTAGTTGTTCGTGAAATCCATGCCGATATGAAGGAGCGGCACGAAAAAGCAGATGGCCACAACGCGTTTGCGATCGCCCGGAGAGATGGTCCACTTTCGCCAATGAGCGAATAGGCGAGAACTCGCGAACAACAGGAGCCCTGCTATGAGGGCACCGACAATCGTGTGCGTGTACCCACGATGCTGCAGGAGATAGCTGACCTTCGTGTGAGCCAGCGTGGTGTAGAGCAAATCGAAGTCAGGCAGATTGCTGCCGAGGGCGCCTATCCACACCAGCAACGTGCGCCCCTGGAGGTCGCTTTGGGTTTCGCGGGGAGGACGTCGAATCGCGACCGCTTCGCCGACCAGTGCGCCGATCAACGTGTGTGTGATGTTATCCATTGAGCTAGGGGTGACTCAGTTGAGAGTTGAGCGTGGTCAGCAAGAAGGCCTGTTTCAATCACACTTCACACCCGACACCTCACACCTCGTACGTTGCACGATGTTAGAGTCCTCCGCGGTATGTCGAATCATTAGACAGACTCGTATGCGATTCGAAAAGACACTGTTGCGCATTGTATTGGGTTTGAGTTGTTGGTTGCCGCTGGCGAGCGGTGCGCAAAGTGGAGATGTGGCCGGTGAGATACAGGGCGGTCCGCCGCCGAATATCAAATCGCCCCCAGCGCCCGCGTTGAAGGCTGAAGATGCATTGAAGACGTTGCAGCTGCCGCCGGGGTTTCACGCGGAGGTCGTTGCCAGCGATCCTCTCGTATTCGATCCGGTGGCGATCAGCATCGCGGCGGACGGACGCATTTGGGTGGTCGAGATGCGAGCGTTCATGCCGAACGTCGAAGGCAAAGGCGAAGACGCGCCGATCGGTACAGTTGCGATGCTGGAAGACACCGACAACGACGGACGCATGGACAAGCGCACCGAGTTTGCAGGCGGTTTCGTCTTGCCCCGCGCTGTTGCGGTTGTCGGCGATGGCGTTCTGGTTGCGGAGCCTCCGCACCTATGGTTCTTGAAAGACACCAATGGCGACGGCAAGGCGGACCAGCGCATTGAAGTTGCGAACGACTACGGCACTCCGGCAAGTCCGGAGCACACGGCAAACGGGCTCATGTGGGCGCTCGACAACTGGATCTACAGCGCCAATCACACGATCCGCTTCAAATACAACCGCGGCTGGTGGCAACGCGATACCACGAGCTTTCGCGGTCAATGGGGCATCACCCAAGACGACTTCGGCGCGATCTACTACAACAGCAACAGCGATCCGCTGCGCAAGGATGTCATTCCCGCCGAGTACCTACGTCGCAATGAGAACCTCGTGAATCCGCGAGGCGCCAACGTGCAACTCGCAAAGCCGCAACAAGTGCCACTATGGCCCGGACGAGTGACGCTCGGTGTCAACCGCGGCTACAAGTCGCTGCGCGAGGATGGAACACTCGAGACGGTGACGGCTGCGTGCGGTCCAGTGATCTACCGAGGCTCGCTGTTTCCAGAGAGCTTTCGCGGCAATGCATTCATCGCTGAACCGGCCGCCAATCTCGTGAAGCGTTTAGTGCTCAGCGACGCCGACGGCATTCCGCGAGCACGCAATGCGTATGCCGAAAAGGATTTTCTCACCTCCACCGACGAACGCTTCCGCCCAGTCAATTTGTACAACGCACCCGACGGCGCTCTCTACGTCGTCGATATGTATCGCGGCGTCATTCAGCATCGAATCTTCGTGACCACTTACCTGCGCAACCAAATCAAAGAGCGCGGTCTGGAAGCGCCGATCGGCATGGGGCGGATTTACCGCATCGTTCCCGACGGCACGCCCAAAGCCAGAAAGGTCGATCTCGCATCGCGAACGTCGGCGCAACTCGTGGATGCGCTCGCGGATCCGCAAGGGTGGACCCGTGATACGGCACAACGCTTGCTCGTAGAGCGCAACGACGCAAGCGTAGTCGCCGCGTTGCGAGCATTCGCAGCGCAGAGTGCATCGGCGCTCGGCCGAATTCACGCACTGTGGACGTTGGAAGGGATGAATCGACTCGATCAGCCGACGCTCGAACGTGCACTGCGCGATGCAGACGTACACGTTGCGCAAACTGCAATTCGGCTTGCGGAACCGTTTCTGGCGAGAAATCCGCAGGAGTGGCTCAAGCCCGTGCTTGCCCGGGCTGTGTGGAGCGAGCCTCTCGTGCTCAGGCAACTTGCGCTTTCGCTGGGAGCAGCGCCAGAAGACGATGCCGATCGTGAGCTCGCGAAGCTCGCGCAACGCGCCGGCGATCAACCGTACATGGCAGATGCGATCATCAGCAGCGTCGCCGGTCGCGAAGCGGGATTCATTGATCTGCTTGCGAAGCAGACGCCGGAAACATTGAGCGGGCGTGTGGCCCCAGTGATCGCCACGGCAACGGCAGCGGTGTTGAAATCGAACAATGTGCATTCGTTAGATGCGCTCATGGCGAACTTCGATTCCAGTGCAAGCCAGCGTGCCTGGGTGCTCGATGCGCTATTGACGGGTATCGATAGATTCATTCCGCACAATGCACAAGGCATCGCCAGAACGGTGTTCATTGCAGCAGAGCCGAAGGCGCTGATCGCATTCGCCAATAGCAATAAGGCGCAAGCGAATCGCGCAGCGCAAGCGCTGAAGTCGCTGCGCTGGCGCGGGATTCCGGTCGAGCCGGGCCAGGCACTCGCCTCGTTGAGTGCACAACAGCGCGCTCTGTACGAAAAAGGGCAGAAAGCCTTCTCGACCTGTGCAGCATGCCATCAGCCGGACGGTGAAGGCATGCCGGGGTTAGCGCCACCGCTGGTGGGTTCTCGTTGGGTGAATGGAGGTGTCAGCGCCCTTGGTCGCATCGTGTTGAATGGTAAAACCGACGGCGAGATGACGATGCCGCCTTTGCGATCACTGGATGATGGGACGATCGCGGCGATCCTCACGTACATCCGTCGTTCATGGGGACATGAAGCCGAGCCGGTAACGCCAGCGCAAGTGCAGCGCATCCGCACCGAAGTCGACGGCCGCCAAGAGCCTTGGACCGAAGCCGAGCTTGAGCCGATGAACTGAGCGAAGAGCCGGAATGAGTTGCCGCAGAGAACACAGAAAAGAAGTGAGTAAAGTGCAACCGGTGTTCGGTATCGGTGCGCTAAAGGGAAATCGCGATAATCGTGAGAAGGCTTGCGTCCGAACCTCAATCGCTTTCTTTTTTGCGTTCTCTGTGGCTAATTACTCCTCTCTTCTTCTGGCGTTCCGAAGTAATAAGCCCGCGTGAGCACCGGTCTAATTGCCGGGTGCTTCATGCGAGTCGCCCGTCGCAATCAATGCAACATACTTATTTAAGACTGAGGGATTTGAAATGAAATCGTCCAAGATCTCAGGCGCCGCAATCGCAACCGCCGCCGCGCTCATGTTCGGC
>DASTSB010000157.1:0-4827 GCA_035760885.1 Steroidobacteraceae bacterium
AAGAACCGGGCCTTTTGCGTTTGGCTGGGGGACTAGGATTACTCCGCACATCCATGTGCTCCGCCCCACTGGGGCCACCGCACAATCTCTGCTAAAGCGAGATCGTGCGATGTTCAAAATTGCTCCTGGCAATTTTGTCGAACGCTAGGTTCCCTAGGTTCTCATCCTAGTCAGACAGGCCAAACGAAAAAGGCCCGGAAAGAACCGGGCCTTTTTGCGTTTGGCTGGGGGACTAGGATTCGAACCTAGGTTGACGGAGTCAGAGTCCGTAGTCCTACCGCTAGACGATCCCCCAAGTCTGATCGCGGTTGGCGGTTGGCAGTGAACAGTTTGCGGAGAATCTGTTTGCGACCGTTGCCTGCCAACGGTCAACCGCCAACCCCATCTACGCTTAGCGCTTCGAGAACTGAGTTCCGCGACGTGCCTTGCGGAAGCCGACTTTCTTACGCTCGACTTCGCGAGCATCGCGAGTTACGTAACCGGCATCGCGCAGTGGCTTGCGAAGCGTCTCATCGTATTCGATCAAAGCGCGGGTGAGCCCGTGGCGAATTGCACCGGCTTGACCGGTGATGCCGCCGCCATGAACGGTGACGCTCACGTCGAACTTGCTTTCCATGCTCACGAGTTCGAGCGGCTGACGCACGATCATGCGTGCTGTCTTACGACCGAAGAATTCGTCGAGCGTACGGTCATTGACAGTGATGTTGCCGTTGCCCGGGCGAATGTACACGCGAGCGGTAGAGGTCTTGCGGCGTCCGGTTCCGTAATTAGCTGAAGTGGGCATGTTCGATTGCCTGGTTGCGTTGTAGAGGTTCGCTTAGATTTGCAGCGCTTTCGGCTGCTGTGCGCTGTGTGGATGTTCAGCGCCGGCGAACACGTGGAGTTTCTTGAACATCTTCCGGCCCAGCGGGTTCTTCGGCAGCATACCCTTCACGGCGAATTCGATAGCGCGCTCGGGATGCTGGTCGAGCAGCTTTTCCAAGCTGGTCGTCTTCAAGTTGCCGAGATAGCCAGTGTGGTGATGGTAGAACTTATCGGTGAGCTTACGGCCCGTCACGCGGACCTTACTCGCATTGACGATCACGATGTGATCGCCGGTATCCACATTGGGCGTGTATGCAGCCTTGTGCTTGCCGCGCAAACGCATCGCAACTTTAGAGGCCAGACGACCCAGGGTTTGGCCCGTGGCGTCCACCACGTACCAATCACGGCGCACCGTGGCCGTATTGGCGAAGACGGTTCTCATTGAATTCTCCGGGAAAATCTCTTGCCGGGGGGCTAAAAGGCCGGCAAGTCTAAAGGAGGGACTTTGTCAATGCAAACCGCCGTTTGCTGAAGGCCGGAGGTGCCCGGAAGCGGTCCGGCAGGCACATATATAATGTAGTCGGCCACATCCGGGATTCTCCATGTCCGCACCCAATCCAAACGACCGGCAGCTCACTCCCATTGACCGCCTTGTCGCTCCCGTCGAACGGGCGCTCCGGGTGTTGGCGGGCGTCTACGACTCCACTCGCACCTCCCCCGCACTGCCGATCCCGGACTCCCTGCCAGCCGAACATCACAAGGAAGTGGCGGCGTTGATGCGAGTAAATCATTCAGGCGAGATCGCCGCCCAGGCGCTTTACCAGGGTCAGGCGTTCGTGGCGAAGTCCGACGTGACCAGGGAATCGCTGATGGAAGCGGGTCGCGAGGAATCGGATCATCTGGCCTGGTGTGCGGCGCGCATCGATGAGTTAGGCGGCCGGCGCAGTGTGCTTGATCCGCTCTGGTATGCCGGCTCTTTCGCGATTGGCGCACTGGCGGGCTTGGCTGGAGATCGCACTTCACTGGGCTTCGTTGCAGAAACAGAACGACAAGTGGTTCAGCATCTGCAGTCGCATCTGCAGAGATTGCCGGTCGAGGACCGCCGCACGCGCGCGATTCTCGAACAGATGAGCGCCGACGAAGAGCGTCATGGCGCGGCGGCCAAGAACGCGGGAGGCGCCGATTTGCCGGCTCCAGCACGCGCGCTCATGAAGCTCACGGGACGCATCATGACTCGAACGGCGTTCTGGTTGTGATGATGTAATTGCTTGAACCCTTGCGGTTTTAGCGCAGAGTGTATTAAAAGGCGCGCGAGGCCTCAGAAGCTTGGTTTGAGCGAGTTGCGATTTTTTGTTCGCACGATCGAATCGCGATCGATACGCCGCCGGACCAAGCGATAGGGTCTTCGCCGTTTAGTCAACAATGCAGAACACCAGTCAGGGGTGAGTATGGAAGAAGGCGCAAGGCCACTGAGCGACATTCCGGCAATCAACCGGTTCCTGAGTTATTGCCGCATCCGCACCGTGCCCTCCAAAACGGTTGTCATCCACGCAGGCGATCTGCCGGATGTCCTGTATTACATCGTCAGCGGTTCAGTCGAAGTCATGATCGAAGACGAGGAAGGCAACGAGATGGTGCTTGCCTACCTCAACAAGGGACAGTTCTTCGGTGAAATGGGCCTGTTCTACGAACAACCCACGCGCAGCGCCTGGGTCAGAACCCGCCAGCAATGCGAACTGGCTGAAATGACCTATCCCCGCTTTCGCCAACTCGCTGCCGAAAGCCCAGGACTCGTATTCGAACTCGCAACTCAGCTTGCCACACGCCTCGATCGCACTAATCGCAAGTTGGGTGATCTGGCATTCGTGGACGTCACTGGGCGCGTCGCGCACGCGATCATGGACCTCTGCAGCGAACCCGATGCCATGACCCACCCCGAGGGCATGCAAATCAAAGTGAGCCGTCAGGAGCTTTCGCGACTTGTCGGTTGCTCTCGTGAAATGGCGGGTCGCGTGCTGAAGGTCCTCGAAGATCAGGGTCTACTGCGAGCAACCGGCAAGACCATCGTTGTGTTCGGCGCTCGGCCGAAGATGAAAACGAAGCCGCCATTGGCTGCTGCGGCCGGTCGCGCTGCTCCGCAGGGTGCCGGCGGTCGTCGCGTCGAAGATGACGAGGACGATGACGATGATTTCGACGACGAAGACGAAGAATAGATAACGTGTGCCACTGCATCGCCCGATGCAGTGGCTTGCGACCGCTCAGGTCGCTTTGGCGCTCGCACGCTCAATACGGCCGCGCATCGCCGCGATGGTTTCCCGATAGTTCTCTGAATCGAAGATCGCAGACCCCGCAACGAACGTGTCTGCGCCGGCGCGTGCGATCTCCTCAATATTGTCCACCTTTACTCCGCCATCGATTTCCAGCCGGATTTCCCGTCCGTTTTGATCGATCAACGAGCGCGCTTCTCGTAGCTTCGGTAGAACGGAAGGGATGAACTTCTGCCCGCCGAAACCAGGATTCACAGACATCAAGAGCACCATGTCGACCTTGTCGATGACGTGCTTGAGATAGACCAGCGGTGTCGCCGGATTGAACACTAAGCCCGCTCGACAGCCGTGCTCGCGAATCAATCCGAGCGTCCGGTCGAGATGCTCCGTTGCTTCTGGATGGACGCTGATGAACGTGGCACCCGCCTCAGCGAAATCCGGGATGATGCGGTCCACTGGCTTCACCATCAGGTGAACATCGATAGGAACGCTGATGCCGTACTTGCGCAGGGCCTTGCACACCATGGGCCCAATGGTGAGATTCGGCACATAGTGGTTGTCCATCACGTCGAAATGGATGGCATCGGCTCCAGCATCGATGACGGCAGATGCTTCTTCACCCAAACGTGCGAAATCCGCAGAGAGGATGGAAGGCAGGATCCAGGGCTTAACCATAGGTGAGGACGATCGTTTAGGGAGCTACTACTGTCCGCGCTGATCAACTTAGCGTCAACATGCGCGTCACTTCATGCCACGAGCTTCGCGCAGCACTTCATAGGCAGCCCGAATTTGGCGGGTCTTCTCCTCCGCCACCTTCATCATTGATTCGGGTAAGCCGCGCGCCACCAACTTGTCGGGGTGATTCTGGTTCATCAGGCGCCGATAAGCTTTGGTGATCTCCGCGTTGCTCGCGGCGTCCGTCAACCCGAGCACCTTGTAAGCCTCAGCCAGTTTGTCGATCCTCCCGGCCGAGCTGCCTGCTTCTCTTGAAGCCTGCTGCATGCGCAACACAGCTTCCATCTGCACCAACTCGTACGCGGAGATGCCGAGCGCCGCACACACGCGCCCGAGAATGCGCCTGGCGAGCGGCTCGAGATTGCCGGCCCAGAGCGCAGCCTGCAGCTGTATTTGCACGAACATGCGATGCAGATCCGGTCGATTGCGGGTTGCGCGATACAAGTGCTGCAGCGTGGACTCGAGCGGGAAATCGCTTTCTTTGCCTTGCGTGAACAGATCGATCGCAAAGCGGATTTCGCGCTCGCCGAGCCGGAATTCATTCATGATGGCGCGGGCGGCACGGATCTCTTCTTCCGACACGCGACCGTCCGCCTTGGCGATGTGTCCCATCACCTGAAACGTCGCGCGGAAAAATGCTTCCTGCACGTTCACACTTGACGGCGGCGGCTCCGAATCGGCGCGCGCACCTTGCAACCGCGCGCTTTCGGCTTGCACATCGAACAAGTGTCCGAGAAATGCGCCGATGAGCGCGCCGACAATGCTGCGCGTCATCAATAGTCCGATCAGTGCACCGATCGCTTTACCGTGCCAAAACATCGACCTTGAAGCTCGTTAGACTCATTGCCACAATCGCGGCGCCCATGGTAACAGTGCGCCGCCGCCCCACTGACTAATTTGCGGTCACATTGCAGTCGAGCTCAGCATGCCCTCCACGCCTCCGTCGCCTCCCATGCTTGAATCGCAGTTGAGCTTAAAGCGACTGCATCAAGGCAAAGTCCGCGACATTTACGAAGTCGAT
>DASTSB010000158.1:0-7887 GCA_035760885.1 Steroidobacteraceae bacterium
CGCGGCGCGACCCATTCAGGCGGCGTTCGCATCCGCCCTTTCGTTCGCTGTGGGCGCTGCACTGCCGGTCATTACCGTGCTGCTGGCTCCGCGGAATCGTTTGACGATTTGGATCAGCGCCACAGCTCTGGTGTTACTTGCAGTGCTCGGCGCAGTGGCCGCGAAGACGGGTGGCGCAAATCCATTCAAGGGCGCGGCACGCGTGACGTTCTGGAGTGCACTGGCGATGCTGCTGACGGCGGGTGTTGGGTCGTTGTTCGGAACTGCGGTTGGGTAGAACGGGAAACGGATTTCACACGGAGGACACGGAGAACACGGAGAACACCGAGAAAATCTAGACCTAAAGAAACTGTTCATCTCGTTAGTTCTGTCTACGATTCTTCTCTACGTATCCGGAGCAGAGCAAAGAAGTTTTGGACAGGATGAGCAGGATTGACAGGATGTCGGAGTCGAAGCCGGGTGCTCACCCCGTGGAGTTCTTCTTCACCATCGGGAGGGAAGCAGATGGTCACCCGCTTCCGCGAGTGCGACGAAATGGTCTTTCGCTCTCCGTGCTCTCCGTGTCCTCCGTGTGAAATCCCTTCTAGGTTCGTGGCACCAACTCCGCCGTCGAACTCGAATCCACACCAGCCGCATTCGCTTCGTCTGTATCCAGATGCAGTTCAAGTTTGAAGTCCGGCGACACGCGCACGACCACATCATCAAAGATCAGATCGCGGCCGGAGCTATCGATGCGCACGCGAACTGTCTCGTGATCCTTCACATCGAAACGCTCTGCATCTGCGGTATTCATATGAATATGCCGGCGAGCGCAGATGACGCCGTGTGGAATCGTGGCACGACCTTGCGGGCCCTCGATCGTAATGCCCGGTGTGTTGGCGACATCGCCCGAGATACGCACCGGCGCATCGATGCCGAGCACGAATTCATCCGAGCGTGAGATTTCGATCTGATCGCTGCCGCGTGGCGGCCCCATCAATCGCACGTGCTCCAATTTGCCGCGCGGTCCGATCAATGTGACGGTTTCTTGTGCGGAGTACTGCCCTGTCTGCGAGAGCGCCGTGCGCTGCCTCAGTCGATAACCGTTTCCAAATAGTGCGTCGATCGTGGATTGCGACAAATGCGCGTGCCGAGCAGAGACGGCCACGGGAATGTAATGCGGCTCTTCCGACGCACCTTTTCGCATCAGCAACTCCGCCGCTTCGCGCGCCATTTGCAACTCTTCATCCGCCCGCACCACCAGCAACTGCACTCGTGAATCGTCCTCGGCGATCGAAGCCACCGGATCCTGATGAGTGACATGAGCGGCCGAGTTGGCGTCCACGCTCAGGCGCGCGCCTAAGAACTCGAGCCGCTGCAAGATGCGATTGCGCATCGCTGCGCTCCCCTCGCCGATGCCACCGGTAAATGCGATCGCATCGACTCCACCCATGGTTGCCGCGTAGGCGCCGATGTATTTGCGGACGCGATGCGAATAAAGCGTGAGCGCAGCACGACAGAGTTCGTCGCCTTCCGCAGCTTGCTTCTCGATCTCGCGCACGTCATTGGTACCGGTGAGCCCTTTGAGTCCTGCGTCCTTGTTTAGCATCTCGTCTAGTTCATCCACGGTCATGCGCGTCTCTCGCAAGATGGCGACGAGCGCACCCGGGTCGAGATCGCCCGCACGCGTGCCCATTACCAGACCTTCCAACGGAGTCATCCCCATACTGGTTTCGATGCTGCGTCCGTACTCGATCGCGGCGGCACTCGAACCATTTCCTAAGTGGCAAGAGATGATTCGCAACTGTTGCGGCGAGGTCTTGAGGTGCGAAGCGACGCGATGCATAACGTGCGCATGATTGGTGCCATGAAAGCCAAAACGGCGGATGCCGAGCTTGGTGCGCAGATCATTAGGCAACGCGTACTCCCGTGCTCGGGGCGGAAGCGTCGAATGAAATGCGGTGTCGAAGATCGCGACGTGCGATAGGCCGGGAAAATATTCGCGCGCGGCCCGGATACCCTTGATCGCCGGCGGATTGTGTAGCGGCGCCAGTTCGCTCACCGCGATCAAGTCCTCCATGACCGTCGCGTCGATCTGCGTGGGACGTACGAATCGCTCGCCGCCATGCACCACGCGATGCACAACTGCTTGTGGCCGATCTCCCAACGACTCCAGCTCACGGAAAATCCGAGCGAGGGCCGCACTCGTATCGCCATGCGGCAGCGGCTCCCGACGGGCATCCGATATTAGTGCGCAAGCAGCTGTCCCGATGCCCTCGACAGTCAGATCTGCTAAGTGGGCACTTGTCGAGGATTCAACCATCGCACATTTGACAGAGGAACTGCCGCAATTTACCGAGAGAATTTTCATGGTGGCGAGGGACTCATCGAGACAGATTCGAGATCGTAGCTGAAACGCCGACGCCGGCGCTTGTTGCGTAACGTTAGCGGCCAGTCGGCGCAGGAGTCCGGGAACCGCGGAAACGAACGTGCGTTGTTGCAGATCGCCTACGTTGAGAAAGCAACCGCTTACGGGGGTCTCATGCGTACCTTTCCTCTCTGGGCAGCACTGTGCTGCATTTCTTCTGTATGGGCGGCGCCAAGGGATCTGGAAGAGACTGCCAAGATCGACTCTCCTGATGGCGGCACACTCAATGGCGAAGCCGCGGTCGAGGGTGATTGGCTGCTCACCACCGGCGGTGTATATCCCGAGGATATAGAGACGCAGCCCGCGCAAATATCGGCGTACGCCTTCCATCGCGCGAGTTCGGGTCAATGGCAATTCGCACAGAAGCTGATTACCGAGCAGCAATTCATTTCGGACAACGATTACATGCAAGTGGCGATGCGCGGCAGTGTTGCTGCCGTGTCGTTCAAAGGCTTGCGTGTGTTCGAACGATCCAGCTCCGGATGGAGCTTGGTACCGAGTACCACTGCCACGCTTCAGGACGATTTGGAGACCGACGGCACGACCATCCTCGGCGCGCTCGATGAGTGCTCTTCGAGCGCGCGCGCCTTGCGCAAGAGCGCCGGAGTTTGGCAAGACTACGGTTTGCCGATACAAGGCGCGCCGAAACCCTGTGGCAATTACCCTGCTCCTGACGTGGCAATCTCCGGCAACGTTGCCGCAGTGATGAATCTGCCGAACGGCGACCCGGCGCTGCGCGAAGTACGCATCTATGAAGCAGGTCAGCAGGCGGCGTGGACCCAGGTTGCAACGCTCACGAGTCCCGACGGGGCTGGCCACCCATTCGGCCCGAGCTTGGCGCTGGACGGATCCACGCTCGCTGTCTCTGGCGCAGGATATGGATACGAAGGCATCTACATCTTCACGCGAGAGAACGGCGTCTGGTCGTATTCGCGTCGCGTGCTCATGCCTGAGAGCCTTCACGTGCATGCACCGTATCAACTGGTGTTGCGCAACGGCTTGCTACTCGTACCGCATTTCGACATCGATTCGGCAAGCGTCATCAGCGTGTTCAAACAGCAGACCGATGGATCATTCAAGTACGTTGCCCGACTCGCCTCGACCCAACCGCACTTGATCGAAGGTCTCACAGGTTTTGCCGACGTGAGCGGCTCCCGCATCGTTGCCGCTGGGGATGGCTCCACGTACGTATACGATCTTCCAAACGACCTGACGCAACCCGCTAGCGTACAAATTGATTTCGAATCAGGTGCGGGCGACTGGGTTCCATCGCCAGGCGCATCGTTCTCCGTCGTGAGCCGGGATGGTTCGCGCGTGTATCGTCAATCCTCGCTTGCGGGCGATGCATTCTCCATCTTCAGTGGCGTGGATTGGCAAAACGAATCCATCGAAGCGGACATTAGGCCGACGGGCTACTCCGGTACGGATCGCTGGACGGGCTTGATCGTGCGCTACATCGATGCCGACAACTTCTACTACGTGACGCTACGCAGCTCGAACGTGATTGCCTTGAAACGCAAAATCAACGGGACGTTCACGACAATTGCGAGTCAAACGCTTTCAGTACCGCTGAATACAACTCGCCGCATTCGCTTGGAGGCCGTGGGTACTGCCATCCGAGCGTACGTGGATGGTTTGGTCGTGCTGCGAGGATTCGATGATCAACTGCGACACGGCCGCGTCGGCATTGCGATGTACAAGGCGCAAGCAGATATCGACAACGTCCTGATCAGTCCGAATCGCTATACCCGACTGATTCAGTACAGCACCGGAGAGGACAATCGATGGACAGCCTCGGAAGGCAATTGGGCATTTGGTCCTGAGCGGCTGACACAATTCGACCGGACCGGGGATGCTCGAGCCACGGCAGGAATCGCAACCGATGATCAAGTGATTCAGGTTCGCGCGACCCCGCAATCCTTCTTGGGGTCTGATCGTTGGATCGGTGTGATGGCTCGATATCGCGGTCCGAGCAACTACTACTACGTGACGGTGCGCAGCTCGAATACGATCTCGCTGCGCAAAGTGGTGGATGGCACCGTTTCAGTGCTCGCCACGGGCTCACTGCCTGTTTCGACCGGCACCACCTATCTGCTGCGCCTCGCCGCAGTCGGTAATGCACTCAAAGTTTGGGTGAACGGCAATCTCGCCTTGCAAGCAACCGACAGTAGCCATGCGCAGGGCCGCTACGGCTTCGCGACTTATAAGGCGTCAGGTACTTTCGACGACGTGCTCGTGTATCAACCATAACCCCGTCCGATCGTGAACTCGGGCGCGACTGAGGCAAGTACGATCGTGCGGTTTGTTCCGACTCGCCGTCGGACTCGAACAGTGGCATTGCTGCGTGCACGAACCCAGGTATCCTGTCGTCCCGTTCGCTCCGATCCGCTCAATGGCTCAGCTCATCAGTCTGAAAGTCGCGAAGGCTCGTACCTCGCGAAGCCCCGAACATCAACGCTTCGACCAGCTCTTGCGGCAGGTCGAGCGTGCGCGCGCGCAATTGTCTGCCTGGCGAGACAACCAAGTGCGCTTCCGGCAGGCCTTCTCCGCTCGAGTGCTGCCATTGCGCAGTGAGTTATGTGCCGCGAAACGCGAGTGGGTCATCGCGCTGGATGGAATCCTCGAACGCAAGGGTTGGACCAAAACCGAACGCGGAACGCTCGAGCATGTCATTCGCATCCAAACACTGGAGCTGCTCAACGAGCTCGGACCGGACGAGGAACTGCGCGTCATATACGAAAGACACAGCGATGTGACGCTCGAGGAGGAACAAGAACGCGAGCTCGACATCGCGCGCACGATGGCCGAGCGCATGGCGGGTGTGGACTTAGGGGATGAGGAGATCACGAGCGAACAGGATTTGTTTGAGCGCGTGCGAGCCGCGATGGATGAGCGAGAGCGTGAGGCACAAGAAGCGAATCAGCGGGCGAAACCCCGCAAGAAAAGCGCCGCGCAACTCAAACGCGAAGAGGAGGCTGCCCACGCGCTAAAGTCCATTCGGGAGATCTATCGCCGCCTGGTGAGCAACCTGCATCCGGATCGCGAGTCGGATCCGCAGCGGCGCGAGCAAAAGAACGAGCTCATGCAACGCGTGAATCAAGCCTATGAGGCGAATGATTTGCTGACGCTCCTTGAGGTACAGCTCGAAATCGATCAGATCGACGCCGAGGAGCTCGCGAACGCAAGCGCCGAGCGACTGCGCCAGTACAACAAAGTACTCACGGAGCAACTGCGCGAGATCAAGGAAGAGCTGAGCGCGGCCGAAGATTCCTTTCGTTTTGAATTCGACATCGACTCCAGAGTGAATCCGCATCGCTTGTTGGATCACATCGAGCGCATGGTCCAGGCGGTGCAACTGGAGGCGCAAGCCATCAGACGCGATCTCGGCATGCTCGGCGATCGCCAGATGGTCAAGCAATGGCTGCGCTGGGAGCTGCGCAGGATGTCCAGCTGGTCCGACCACGATTTCGTATAGCGCGACAAGTTTCAAATGAGCTACGACTTGTTTTTCAAATCGCGCCAGGGCGAGAGCGATGCAGATGTGCTCGCCTATTTCCGCGATCGCGACTTCTACACGGTGGAAGATAATCACATCTATTACGGCAACGATGACACGGGCGTGTACTTCGGCATGGAAGTCGGCAATCGAGATCAAGCTGGCTTTCCGATCGCGCTGAACATCAACTATTGCCGACCGAGCTATTTCGTTTTGGAGGCGGCGCCTCAAATCGCAGCGTTCATTGCCGCGTTGGATCTTGCGGTGTTCGACCCTCAAGGCGCGATGACTCAACAGCGCTTCGACGCCGACGCGATGATCAAGAGCTGGAATCGAGGCAACAGAGCGGCGACCCAGGAAATCCAAGCCAATTCAGAAAACGAAGACGCGTACATGTTGCCGACTCGAACCCTCACTGAGGCTTGGCAGTGGAATCTGGACCGCGCCAAGCGCCAGAAGGACGTCGGTGAATCGAAGTTCGTGCCGCTCATCATGTTTGCGAGCATCGAAGGTCAGACCGTCACCTCCGCGGTGTGGCCGGATGCGATTCCTGCGGTGCTGCCCAAAGTCGATCATTTGTGCATTAGTCGCAACAAGCTCGCTCCACGAAAGTTCTTCAGCAAAGAACCCGATGTGACGTTCGTCTCGTGGAACGAGATCGCGCCACTGCTGCTGAAACACGGATCGGCTGACTCTCAAGGCGCGATCACGTTGGAGTACGACTCGGCACCCAAAGAGATCGCAACGTTCGTCCGCAAACTGCCCGAAGAATCCAGAACCACCCTGCGGCTATTCCCCGATAGGGTGTTGGATCGTGAGATCGTTCAGAATCTGAAAAAATGAGCGCGGGATCGTGGCGCGAGATCGCGGGTGCGCTGCTACCATTCGCCGCGCCACAGCCTCAGGTTTACAACTAAGAATTCAGCGGGTCGCTCGACCGAGCACGGAGCAGTCGATGCCTATTTTTCTGATCTCATTGATCGTGCAGATCGCACTCGTCGTGCACGTCCTCAAAACCGGGCGTAATACGATTTGGGTGTTCATCCTTATCTTTGCGCCATTCATCGGCACGGTGGCTTACATCATCGTTGAACTGTTGCCCGAATGGACCAACAGCCGCGGCGCACGCAGCATGCGGCGCAACGTCAGCCGCGTCATCAATCCCAATAGAACGCTGAACAGCGCCAACGATCGCTTCGCGGTTGCGGATACTGCGGCGAATGCGATTCGCCTGGCCGAGGAGCTGCTGCAGCGCGAGCGGTACAACGAAGCCAAAGAGCTGTATCAAGGCGCATTGAAGGGCGTGCATTCCGACGATCCGGTGCTGCTGCTGGGACTGGCGAAGTCGCAGTTCGGATTGCGCGAATACGATGCAGTCGTGAAGACTCTGACTGAGCTGCGGGAAACGAATCCCTCGTTCTCGTCGCCTGAGGGCCATCTACTCTTCGCCCGCGCGAAAGACGAGCTCGGCTCGACAGCAGAGGCGATCGAAGAGTACGAAGCGTTAGCGAAATACTATCCCGGTCCTGAGCCGCTCTGCCGCCTTGCCTTGCTGCACAAGAAGAATGGCGATGCGGCGGCCGCCAAAGAACTCTTCTCCCGCGTGATGTCGGAGAGCCGCATTGCCGGCCGGCACTACAATTCAATCCACAAGGAGTGGGTTGCGATGGCGAAGAAAGAGCTTGGAGGCTAACCACGCCCGCAGAAGAAGACGAATTAGCCGCAGAGAACGCAAAAAAGAGAATGTGAGGATCTCGCGGTTCGAATTTGTCGTGGAGCTGCCTGACAGCGTCCACATTGCGGAATGTGAAGAGTCGGCCGCAGACATCATAGAAAGATACTCCGTGCCCTTTCTGGGGTTCCTGCGGCCGAGCATCAGCAATTGGGTACCTCGGAACGCCAGGATGCAGCGCTTACTGTGCTTGGCGATCTAACTTTGTGACGTTCGCACCGCGGTACTGCGTTCAGGCAGTCGCTCCTGATA
>DASTSB010000159.1:0-4791 GCA_035760885.1 Steroidobacteraceae bacterium
GGCGCGCGAGCCGGGCAGTGCGATGCACATCCATCAAAGCATCGTCGATAGACGCACAGGGCAGAACATCTTCAGTGATGCGGAAGGCCGTCCTTCGCCACTGTTCTTTTCGCACATCGCTGGCTTGCAGAAGTATCTGCCGGCGGCGATGTCGCTGTTCGCGCCGAACGTGAACTCGTATCGGCGCATCACCCGCCACTATTCCGCCCCGATCAATACGCAGTGGGGCTACGACAACCGCACGGCGGGGCTGCGCGTTCCCGTGTCGAGTCCGGCGGCGCGCCGCGTCGAGAACCGAATCGCCGGTGCTGACGCGAACCCGTATCTCGCGATTGCGGCCTCGCTTGCATGCGGCTATCTCGGCATGGTCGAAGGGCTGAAGCCCAGCGAGCCCATCACGGGCAGTGCATACGATCTGGCGTTTTCGCTGCCGCGAAATATCGAGGACTCCCTTCGCCTGCTGCGCGATTGCCGTCCACTCATCGACATCCTCGGCGAGCGCTTCGTGATCGCGTACGCCGCGGTGAAAGAGAACGAATACGAGACCTTCTTGCAGGTCATCAGCTCGTGGGAACGCGAGCATTTGTTGTTAAACGTTTGATGCGGCTCACGCATCACCAGTCAAAAGTCACGGGTCACGGGCCACTGGGTGGGAGTCACCTTCGGCGCGTCCCACCTAGAGCAATTTATGAAAGCGAAACGCGATTTCTGCACATCGGATTCTGGGATTCGAACTGAGTTGGTCGGTACCAAAGCTGTGCGTCGAGCGATCCTTACGTTCATCGACTCACGCAAATTCCGTTGACGACAGATCCCACCCTTGGCGGTGCTCAAAGAGCCATGCACCGTTTCTGCCCATTCTGACCCGTGACTCGTGACCGGTGACGCCGCCGCTGCGGCTGTCACGCTACACAACTAAATAAACCTACGTTACGCTCCCGCCCGTCATGCCGGGGCGTCTTGCTTCGGTTACACGATCCACTTTGGGGAGTCCTCATGAGCCAAAAACTACGCGCTCTGATGTGCGGTACTGTCATAGCGATGACACTGACCGCGTGCGGCAAGAAGGAAGAAGCGGCTGCACCGGCCGCAGCGCAGGCACCTGCTGCGGAAGAGAAGGTGTTGAACCTGTATATCTGGAACGACTATCTCGCCGAAGACACCATTTCCAACTTCGAAAAGGAAACGGGTATCAAGGTGTCGGTGAGCAATTACGGCAGCAACGAAGAACTCGACAGCAAGCTCGCTCCTGGCAACTCAGGCTATGACGTGGTTGTGCCATCCGCGTCGACTTACGAGCGCGAAATCAAAGCCGGCTACTACCAGAAGCTCGATAAGTCTCTGCTGCCGAACCTCAAGAACATGGATCCCGAGATTCAGTCGCGGCTAGCGCTGCAGGATCCGGGCAATCAGTACGCCGTGCTCCATATGTGGGGAACCACCGGTATCGGCTACAACGAAACGAAGATCAAATCAGCCATGAAAAATGCGCCGACCGACAGCTGGCGCTTGGTCTTCGATCCGAATGTCGTCAAGCATTTCCAGAAGTGCGGTGTTGCTGTGCTCGACTCAGCAACGGAAATGTTCAGCATGGCTCTGTCGTATTTGGGCAAGGATCCCAACAGCCAGAACGAGGCCGATCTGAATGCAGCTGCGGATGCTCTGATGAAGATTCGTCCCTACCTGCGCTATATCGATACCCAACGCATGATTACTGACCTCGCAAATGGCGATATCTGCTTGGCCGTCGGCTACAGCGGCGACATTCTGCAAGCTCGCGATCGCGCCGAGGAGAACAAAACCAATCAAACGATCAAGTACTACGTGCCGAAAGAAGGTTCGATCATTTGGTTCGACAGCTACTTGATTCCCAAAGATGCGCCTCATCCGAAAAATGCGCATACCTTCATCAACTACATGCTGCGTCCCGAAGTCATCGCTGCGGTCAGCAACTACACGAACTATGCGAACGGCAATGCTCAAGCAACACAGTTCGTTAACGAGGACGTGAAGAACGATCCCGGCGTCTATCCGCCGCCTGAGGTTCGCGCGAAGCTCACGCCGGATTTGGCAGACACCGAGGAAACCACTCGCATCATGACGCGCAATTGGACGCGCTTTATGACCGGCAAATAGCTGCATGTCAGCTCGTCCAGAAGAGCGCAGAGCCCCGTGGAGAGATCCCGGGGCTCAGCCTTACATCCGGATCGAAGAGATCACCAAGAAATTCGGCGAGTTCGTTGCGGTACGCAGCGTGTCGCTGAACATCTATCAAGGCGAGATCTTTTGCTTGCTAGGCGGCTCGGGCTGCGGCAAGACCACTCTCCTGCGGATGCTGGCAGGCTTCGAGCAACCGACGGCCGGCCGCATTTTCATCGATGGCGTCGACATGTCTGGCGTGCCGCCCTACGAGCGGCCCGTCAACATGATGTTTCAGTCGTACGCGCTCTTTCCGCACATGACCGTGGAGCAGAACGTTGCGTTCGGTTTGAAACAAGAGGGTCTTCCCAAAGCAGAGATTCACCAGCGCGTGGCCGAGATGCTTTCGATCGTGAAGCTCAACGGTTACGAGAAGCGCAAACCGCATCAGCTTTCCGGCGGGCAGCGTCAGCGCGTTGCATTGGCTCGATCACTCGTGAAGCGGCCTAAATTGCTGTTGCTCGATGAGCCGCTCGGTGCGCTCGACAAGAAACTTCGCGAGCACACGCAGTTCGAATTGGTCAACATTCAGGAGCGGCTTGGCGTGACGTTCATCGTCGTCACCCATGATCAAGAAGAAGCCATGACGCTCGCATCGCGCATTGGCGTGATGAATCAAGGCCGCATCGTGCAGGTTGGCACGCCGCACGAGATTTACGAATTTCCCAATAGCCGATTCGTCGCTGAGTTCATCGGCAACGTCAATATGTTCGAAGGCCGCATCGCGGAAGATGAGCCTGATCACGTCATCATCGACACGCCCGAACTCGGTGCGCAAATCTATGTGAGTCACGGTGTGAGCAGCGCGCCCGAGGCGGTGGTGTGGACCGCCGTTCGACCCGAGAAGATGCATCTGTCGAGGAACGAGCCCGATTCGCAGTACAACCGCGCGACGGGCGTGATCAAGGAAATCGCGTACATGGGCGATATGTCCATCTATCTCGTGCAGCTCGACTCGGGCAAGACATTGCGAATCACGCAACCGAACGCCTATCGCCATCAGGAGGAAACACTCACGTGGGACGAACGTGTTTGGGTGAATTGGGATCCATCGAGCTGCGTCGTAGTGACCGAGTAAGCGTTGGCAATTGATGAGAGTTGCCAATGGATCGTTGGCAGCGAGGTCCTTGTCACACCTCACACCTCACACGGCACACCCATACACCTTCCACAAATCGCCAACTCCCAACCCTCAACGGTCAACCCACAACTGACCCATGGCCCAACCTAGTTACATCACGCTCGGCACTCGGTTTATGGCCGGTATCGACAGATTGCGTGCTGTAGTCGTCAACTCTCCGCCGATTCAGTGGTCACGGGGTGTACTACGCCGCGCTGGTTTGACGGGTAGAACAGTCGTGATCGCGGTGCCTTGGATTTGGCTGCTGCTGTTCTTCTTGGTCCCGTTCTTCATCGTGTTGAAGATCAGCTTCGCCGAGACGCGGTGGCTCGGTACGCCGCCCTACACGCCGCTCGTTGAGTGGGTCGAAGGGCACTATTTGCAGATCAAAGTGACGGTCGGTAATTACCTGTTCTTGTTCAAGGACGCCTTGTACGCGGAGGCATTCTTGAGCTCGCTCAAGGTTGCGTTCGTCTCCACGATTTTCTGTTTGCTTATCGGTTACCCGATGGCGTATGGGATCGCACGTGCCAATTCAAACTCGCGGAATACTCTACTGCTGCTCGTTATCCTGCCGTTTTGGACGTCGTTTCTGCTGCGTGTTTACGCTTGGATCGGATTGTTAGGGCAAAACGGCGTCATCAATCAGATCCTACTCGGGCTCGGGATCGTCAAAGAGCCGGTGGTCATGCTGCAGACGGACTTCGCGATGTACATCGGCATCGTCTATTCCTATTTGCCGTTCATGATCCTGCCGCTGTATTCCAATCTAGAGAAACACGACAACACGTTGCTGGAAGCCGCCGTCGACTTGGGTTGTCGCCCGTTCAAAGCATTCCTTGCGATCACATTGCCGCTCTCGATGCCGGGCATCATTGCCGGTTCGATGCTCGTGTTCATCCCTGCAGTGGGCGAGTTCGTGATCCCTCGTCTACTTGGCGGCACCGATTCGCTGATGATCGGTCGCGTGTTGTGGGATGAATATTTCAGCAATCGCAATTGGCCGGTGGCGAGCGCGGTGGCAATTGCGTTGTTGCTGGTGCTGGTGGTGCCGATCATGATTTTCCAACGCTATCAGGCGCAGGAAGCGGGCGGGGTAGTGCGTCGATGAACCACAAGCGCTCGATGTTCTTGCTGACCGCGCTCGTCCTCGGGTTCGCGTTCCTGTACATCCCGATTCTCTCGATGATCGTCTATTCGTTCAACGAATCGAGATTGGTGACGGTTTGGGGCGGGTTCTCGGTTAAGTGGTATGGAGTGCTGCTCGAGAATCGCCAGATGATCGATGCTGCGTGGCTCAGTTTGAGGATCGCTACGGTCACTGCAACGGGCGCAGTCATCATCGGTACGATGGCCGGCCTCGCGCTCGCGCGGTTCGGACAATTCAAAACGCGCACGCTTTTTTCCGGGATGGTCACTGCGCCGTTGGTGATGCCCGAAGTCATCACGGGTCTTTCTCTCTTGTTGTTGTT
>DASTSB010000160.1:0-2408 GCA_035760885.1 Steroidobacteraceae bacterium
CGATGAGTGAGGACGCGGGTTTTGCCGCTGCCGGCGCCGGCGAGCACCAAGGTCGGCGCAAGCGGAGCCGAAACGGCGGCCCGTTGCGCTTCATTCAGCCCGTCGAGAATCGCTGAAACGTCCATTTAATGTGCTCGAACGTGGCGTAATGCCGCAAGCTGAAAGTGCATGAACATCGAGTTATTCGGTGCGAAGATGGGGCGGAAAAACGCGCGGGTTTGATGACGCAGTATTGTAGCTCGCGCGGCCGACAGTTCACGAATCCCCTCTTGCGCGCGCGGCTTTCACGGTATTCTGGTGGGCATAAGACTTACGGAGTTCGGCATGAGTCGCTCGCGCTACTGGGTCCTGTTCGTCTGCGGCACGGTTCTCGTCGCGTGCACTAAGCAGCCATCCACGGCCGTTTCGCAAACCGCTGTCGAGCTCACCCCAGCCACTTCCGGTACTTCAGAAGCCGCGAGCGAGCTGCCCGCGGAATCGAGCCTGGCGATCAAACGTGGCGTTGCCACCGTGGCGGCGGATCGCGTGACGTTTCGGTTGTGCGAGGACAACGTCGATTTGTGGCTCATCGATCAAACCGACGGCGGCTTCGAGGAAGCGACGGGGCCGCGCGGCTCGAGCAGCGCCATGTACTACGTTGAAGCCAATGGCGAACGCGGCCCGGCGCTACAGGATCCTCCGGCAGCACGCGCGTACGCCGGAACGTTTTCGCTCGAGCAAGTGCTGTACGCAGCACCGCAAGCTCAACTGCAGGGATGTGATGCGCCTGCCGCAGAATATGTCGTCCTAGCGCGCGGGCACGATCCGGATTGGTCGGTGCAGATCGATGAAGACAAAGCGACTTGGCAGAGTGCCGACCATAAAGAATTGGCGCTCGGCGCGCCGCAGACACAGGATGCCGAAGGCACCGCACAGTACGACACGAATTCGAATGGTCACAAAATGAATCTGCTGGTCGCAGCGCAGCCATGCAAGGATGCTGCAACCAGCGAGTACTACGCCTATGCAGCGAAGGCAGTATTCGATGGCAAGACGTTCACCGGCTGCGCACGCGTTGGGAAATAGCACTCGTCGCGAATCGACCTGAGGCATTTTTCTCGGCCCAACCGAAGATCACGACGAGTCCCGCGACGAGTAGTGGCTCGGTGATACTCGCTGGCTGCATGGGTTGCCACGTATGCACCAAGGCAATGATCGCGCTCAATACCAAGACAGCGATACCGCTCATGCGCGTGTTCCAGCCCCACTCGTTCAGCGACCACATCAAGGCGCCGAATAAAAACAGCCTGCGCAGTAGGCGAGTCCAGTCGATCAATTCGACGACCTCTCCAGGTGGTTGAGCCCACCAGATCTTGAAAGGCCACCAATCGAAGTCCTGCGCTTCAGCGACGAACTTAAACGGCGCGAAAGAATCGGCGATCAGCAGTACGAGTAAACCAGCGGTCATCAGCACTCGTCGCGGCTGGGGCGTCAGCCTATGAGTGAGCAGCACCATTGGCAGCAGCAGCAACAAGCCCAGTAATTCATCCGGCACGAAGATCGCTCTGGCGACGACCAATCGGCTGACGAGCACGATAGCGATCGTGGCCAGCAATGCTTCCAGGCGATGCGCACGGCTGACGAGAGATGCGATGAGCTGATTCACGACCAACCAGCAAATGAGATAAGTACACACCATGAAGGCGTGCAGATGCGGCGAGAACAACGGCCGCAGCGCCGCCTTGAGTTTCGCTAAATCGAGTTCCGGCACGAAGGGCGCCAAGCGCCAGAGAAACCACAGCGCGATCACGATCATCGCCTGCGGATCGCGGAACACGGCTTCTGGACGGTTCGGCAAGCGCATCAGTCGACTGAAGCCGAACCACGCCAGTCCACACACCGCACCCAGCAATGAGCCCAGCGTATTCAGCGTGAGATCGAACAAACTCGGCACACGCGACGGCAGCATGCTTTGTGCAAGCTCGATGCTGAGCGACAAAACGGCTCCGACGAGCGTTGCGGCGGTCACCGCGAGCACGCGGTTGAGCTTCGAGCCCGCCAGCACCAGGCAAAAGCCCAGCGGCAAGTACAACAGCACGTTGAGGATCAAGTCGCCGCGGCCCGCCCGAGCCCAGCGCAATTCGCGGAAGGCGCCGCTTAGTCCTCCCTCGGTCAGATAGGTGTTGAAATTAAATGGGTAGAGCGAGCCATAAACGATCAGCGCCAGAATGCACAGCAGTAGCGCGAAAATGAGTGTGTTGGAGCGACGCCGCATAGCGCGCCGCTACAAGGTCACTCGGATGTAGTGATCGAGTAGCAAGGCAGCAAATAAGAATGCGAGATAGGTGATCGAGAACTTGAACGTTCCCATCGGTAAGCGCTCATCGTCGCTCGTCTTGAGTTGATACGCGTGATACAGGAACAACCCG
>DASTSB010000161.1:0-4430 GCA_035760885.1 Steroidobacteraceae bacterium
GAGCGGTTCCATCGCTTACGGAGCGGACGCATCGGCCGGGCGGGCGACCTTCCGATCGCAATGCACTGTATGCCACAGCGCGGAGCCGAACGACGGTGGCGGTGCCCAGGGCCCCGATCTTAACGGCGTCTTCGGGCGCAAAGCCGGCAGCACGTCTTTCGCGTACACCAAAGCATTGAAGGACTCGAATCTCACGTGGGATTCAGCGACATTGGATCGATTCCTCGCAGCGCCAACTAAAGTGGTTCCCGGAACCAACATGGTCGTGGCGATTCCTGCGCAAGCGGATCGCGACAATCTCATCGCGTATTTTCGTTCGCTCAGCGAGCACCCCGTCAGCCAAGAGCGGCCCGAGGCAGCGAAGAACGCGCCACAACCTGCGGGCGCGAGCGCGGGTGCGGATTGGAAGAACGATGTCCCCGGCCGCACGCATCACATTGACGCGAATGCGCTGCCCGCGCCCTTTGCGACCGAGTCGGCTCGCAACTCTCCGGGCTTCGTCGAAAAGCCGGCAAATGCGAAGTTGCAGGTGCCAGATGGATTTGCGGTGAATGTGTTCGCAAGCGACCTGCAAGGGCCGCGTCGCATGCGTCTTGCACCCAATGGTGATGTATTCGTGTCCGAGACATCGCGTGGACGCGTGCGAGTGCTTCGTCCGGCGGCTGATGGTGCAACGGCGCAAAAGGTCGAAACATTTGCGGATGGCCTTAACCAGCCATTCGGCATCCGTTTCTATCCGGCGAAGAACCCGCAGTGGGTATACGTGGCGGAGTTGAATCGCGTCGTTCGCTTTCCCTATCAACGCGGCGATCTGAAGGCACGCGGCAAGGCAGAAGTCGTCGTACCTGAACTCGCGCCGGATGCCGCAGGAGGACATACGACGCGAGATATCGCGTTCTCGCCCGACGGTAAGCGGTTGTTCGTTTCAGTCGGTTCGCGATCGAACGTCGCCGAAGAAATGTCGAAGAAGTCGCCAGCACAGATCAAAGCGTGGGAAGCACAGCATGCGCTCGGCGCGACATGGGATGTCGAGACGAATCGCGCGGACGTGCTCGTCTTCGATGTGAACGCGCCGAAGTCAGCAAAGATCTTCGCGACGGGCATTCGCAACTGTGTGGGACTAACGGTGCAGCCGCAAACGGGCGAGCTCTGGTGCACGACGAACGAGCGCGATGGACTCGGAGACAACTTGGTGCCCGACTACTCCACGCGAGTTAAGGAGGGCGGCTTCTACGGCTGGCCTTGGTACTACCTCGGCAATCATGAAGATCCACGGCTCAAAGGTGATCGGCCCGACCTCGCAGGCAAAGCAATCGTGCCGGACGTTTTGTATCAAGCTCACTCCGCGGCGCTGACGACCGAGTTCTATGAGGAGAGTTCAGGTGCCGCAGCCTTCCCGAAGGAATATGTTGGCGATGGTTTCACGGCCATGCACGGCTCGTGGAATCGCGCGAATCGGACCGGCCACAAAGTAGTGCGTGTGCGCATCAAGAACGGGGTGCCGACCGGAGCCTACGAAGATTTCTTGGTCGGTTTTATCGCCGACGATGGCAACGCTTGGGGACGTCCCGTCGGCATTTTGGAAGCAGCGGATGGGGCGCTCTTGGTGAGCGACGATGCAGCCAACGTGATTTATCGCATCGCCTATCGCCGCTGAGGATCGCATCTTGAATGGATCGGCACGCACGTGGACGCAGCTGGCAATCGCGACGTTGCCAGTGCTCGCCGCGTTGCTGGCAGGTCAAGCGGCTACGTTTCCGAATCTGCAGAGTTGGTATGCGGGCTTGCAAAAGCCCGCCTTCAATCCGCCGGATTGGATCTTCGGTCCCATGTGGACGACGCTGTACGTGCTGATGGCAGTGTGCTGCTGGCGGTTGCTGCGCCAGCATCCCAGTTCGATTCGAACTCTTGCGCTCACCCTGTTTTTTGCTCAGCTGTTTCTGAACGCGGCATGGTCATGGTTGTTCTTCGGTGCGCACAGCCCATTGCTCGGCCTGATCGACATCGTGCCGCAATGGATATGTATCGTCGCGACCATCATCGTGGCGGCGAAGATCGATCGTCCTGCGGCGTTGTGCCTGGTTCCGCTCGCCTGCTGGGTTGCGTTCGCAGGCGTGCTCAACTTCGAAATCTATCGGCTCAACGCTTAGGGCTTCTCGCGACCATCGGCGTACATCTTCGTAAGCCGATACAAAAACTCCCGCCCTTCCAGCAGCGACTGAACGCGAATGCGCTCGTTGAGTCCGTGCGCGTTCGTCGTGGCGCCATCCGAAAACATTCCCGAGACCCCGTATGTGGGAATGCCGATGGGAGTCAGGAAGCGTCCATCGGTTGCACCCGAAGCCTGCGTCGGCAACACCGGTACGCCAGGGAACATGTCGTGCGTGAGCGCTTCGATGGGCCCCATCACTTGCCTCGTGAGTTGCGGAGGCGCGCCGGGAGTTTCCGGGGGCGCTTGGAAGCTGACCTTCACATTCTCATCGCCGATGACTTTGATCAAAGTCTGACGTATCTCTTCCGGAGCGTGACCGGGAAAAATGCGGCAATTTACATTTGCGCTGACATGCTGAGGCAATGCGTTGGGAGCGTGGCCGCCCTCGATCATGGTTGCGACACAGGTGGTGTGCAGCATGCCGTTCATGGTCGGATCTTGCTTGAGCCGGCCGATTGCTGCCGGGTCCTGCGACTGCACTGCGGCCTTCATGTCCGCGCCTTGAGTGTCGCCAACAATGTCGCCGAAAGTTTGAAAGTACGCGCGCGTGGTCTGATTGAACTCGACGGGAAACTCGAACGCTTGGATCTTGCTCAACGCCTGCGCCAATTCGTAAATCGCATTGTCAGGAGTCGGACGCGATGAGTGACCGCCTTTGTTGGTCGTTTCCAGCGTGAAATCCTGATAGAGCTTCTCGCCGACTTGCACGCCGTTGTACAGATATTTGGCGGTCTGTTGATCGAACCGGCCGCCGCCGCCTTCGTTGATTGCAAACTCCGCATCGATCAGAGGGCGGTGATGCTGAATGAGATATTCGACGCCGTTGAACACGTTCGGCGTTTCTTCACCGCACGTCAGGGCCATCTTGATGCCCCGTTTCGGCCGATATCCTTCGCGTTCGAATCGTGCCATGGCATCCGTGAACACCGCGGCCATCGCTTTGTCGTCGGCCGCACCGCGACCGTAGAAGTAGCCATCCTCTTCGGTAAGCGTAAACGGATCGCGCTGCCAGTCTTCACGCTTGGCTTCTACAACGTCGATGTGCGCCAGCAGCAGGATTGGCTTGAGATTGGAGTTGGTTCCTTTGAGTTCGGCAACGAGATTGCCGTCCTTCGAGCGATCGGGCGGGACGATCAGATGTAAGTCTTCTTGCGAATAACCTGCTTTGAGCAGGCGAGCCTGCATGGCTTCAGCCGCTTTGGTGCACGAGCCGGCCGATTGAGTCGTGTTGATTTCCACGAGTTCCTTATAGAGATCGCGGAATTCGCTTTCGCCCGCGCGAGCCGACTTAGACGCAGCGCTAGTCTTCGCGTGAAAGAGGTCAGCACCTGAGGAAACTGCTGCGGTCAAGCACAACGAAAGTGTCAGCAATCTGAGTTGACGCATGTGGAAGTCTCTGGGTAGGAGTCGCGAAGAATAGGTCCGAGATCGGACGCTCGCTAGTTGCGCCTTACCGCACCGGTTTTTGGACCGTGCTAGTCGATCGTAAGACCGGCCAGCCACTCAGCTATATCAACCTGGACCCGTACTGATCGCGAGATCGATATTTGAATGCTAGCGGGCGGCAGTGTGCACTATAGTCCGACAAATTGGTCGGAAGGGCAGTGCACATGGCAAACGATGGGACGGGGATGAAGATGCGAGAAAGCCTGCGGGAAGCGGCGCTCGCGTATCACGAGTTACCCTCGCCAGGGAAGATCTCGGTTACCCCCACCAAGAAGCTCTCGAATCAGCACGATCTGGCGCTCGCGTACTCTCCAGGTGTTGCCGTTGCGTGCGAAGAGATTGCGGCCGATCCCGCCACCGCATCCCGTTATACGTCGCGAGGCAATCTCGTCGGTGTCGTGACCAACGGCACCGCTGTGCTCGGGTTAGGAGCAATCGGCCCCTTGGCTGCCAAGCCAGTGATGGAAGGTAAGGCCGTCCTATTCAAGAAGTTCGCCGGCATCGATGTCTTCGACATCGAACTCGATCAGCGCGACCCGGACAAATTGGTCGAGATCATTGCCGCCTTGGAGCCCACTTTCGGCGGCATCAATCTGGAAGACATCAAAGCGCCGGAGTGCTTCGAGATCGAACGCAAGCTGCGCGCTCGCATGAAGATTCCGGTGTTTCATGACGATCAACACGGCACGGCAATCATTGTCGGGGCCGCGGTGCTCAACGGTTTGTCTCTCGTCGGCAAGCGCATCGATGCAGTGAAGCTGGTCGTCAGCGG
>DASTSB010000162.1:0-2973 GCA_035760885.1 Steroidobacteraceae bacterium
GCCCGGCGATGAAGTGCTCGTGTGCATGGATGCGAGGATGAACGAACTGTACGTCGGACGTTTCCGCATGGAGCGAACGGGTGGACTCGTGCACGAAATTGAGCCGGAGGCGGTTCGTAAACCGGACGAGATCCGCTCGCAGAGCGCTACGCGTCTTGCCGGTACTGGATTTGCGGCGCATCCATCGATTGTGCCGGCATCGAGTCAACTGCCCCTTCACAGTGCAGCACTGCCTCGCGCACGTGAGATTCTGTTACTGGCGCAAGCGCAGTTTGAGTTGGGCGACACGACTTCGGCTCGTGATGCTCAGCCCGTTTATTTGCGAGATCGGGTCGCGACTGTGAAAGGATCGTGAACGGCGCGTTTCACGGTTCTGTAACAATCGGTTGCTGTAATTGCGGCGAAAGTTGGCGGTTGACTGGTTACAGTTGACAGCCAGATGACAAGTGACGCGTTCTGCCAACTGATAAGTGCCAACTGACGGAATCAAATGCCCGGTAAGCACATACTGATCGTCGAAGATGAGCGCCCGATTCGGGAAATGATCGCCTTTGGTTTGCGACGTGGCGGTTTCGAAGTGCGAGAAGCTGCCGACGTTGCCGCGGCGCGTTCGAGCATTGCGAATCAACGTCCCGATTTGGTCCTGATCGATTGGATGTTGCCCGACATGAGCGGGCTTGAACTCACTCGAGCCATCAAGCGCGACAAGGAAACTCAAGATGTCCCTGTCATCATGCTCACCGCGCGCGCTGAAGAGCAGGACAAGGTAATGGGGTTGGACAGCGGCGCGGACGACTACGTGACGAAGCCGTTTTCGGCACGTGAGCTTTTGGCGCGCATCAATGCTGTCCTGCGCAGATCGAATGCAGCGGCAGGCGATGACGTGATCGAAGCGGAAGGACTGACGCTCGATGCCGCCGGGCATCGCGTCACTGCGGGCGATCGCACGATTCAACTCGGCCCGACGGAATATCGTTTGCTGTCCTTCTTCATGACTCACGCCGAGCGGGTGTACAGTCGCGCGCAATTATTGGATCGAGTGTGGGGCGGGAATGTCTATGTGGAAGAGCGAACGGTCGATGTGCACATCAGGCGCTTACGCAAAGCATTGGAAGCATTCAATTACGATCGTTTCATCCAGACCGTGCGCGGCTCAGGTTATCGGTTCTCGACTCGCCCGGAGTGAGGCATGAAGTTGCCGCGCGTGCTGTCGGTCGGATGGCAGGCGCTTTCACGATTAGGCCTCGCGCTCATCGTATGTGTCGTTCTGGGGTTCTTCATCGGCCAGGCCCACGCGTTTGCGATCGTCTTCACCGCATACGCATTGTGGCAAACGTGGAACCTGGTACGCCTAGAGCACTGGTTGCGGTTCCGCAGCATCGAAGCTCCTCCTGATATCGGCGGCACTTGGGGCGAAGTCGTTGCGATCGTCAGTCGCATCTATCGTCGCAAGCAGTATCACCGTGCGCGAGTCATCGAACTATTGCGAGAGTTTCGCCGGCTGACGAGCGCAATGCCCGAAGGCGCGGTATTGCTCAACGGTGAACATCAAATCCTTTGGTTCAATCGGCGTGCCGCTGCGTGGCTGGGATTGCGGCGTAAGCGCGACTTCGGAATCCGCATCGAGAACCTCGTTCGCTATCCCGACTTCATCGACTACCTAAGCACCGGGGAGCCGGAAGCCGGTGTGGTCGTGCACGACACGCGCGAGGGCGGTCGCTGGCTTTCCTTTCACGTCGTGCGTACCGGTGCCGGCGAGCGGCAGCTGTTGATCCTGCGCGATGTTAGTCGCGAGCAGCATTTGCAGGCGATGCGCAAAGACTTCGTCGCTAACGCTTCACACGAGTTGCGCTCGCCGCTGACGGTCATCTCGGGCTATCTGGATGCGCTATCGGACGACGAGCAACTCGATTCAGCATGGAGTGCGCCGGTTCGCGAGATGCGCCGGCAAGCAGAGCGCATGAGCACGATCATTCGCGACCTGCTGGAGCTTTCCAAACTGGAGTCGGGCGATCGAGCTGCGGATGAACAGCCGATCGATGTCGGCGGCATGCTCGCTTTGTTACGCAAAGAAGTTATACCGGTCGATGTTGAAGCAGCGCAGATACATTTATCGATCGACGGCGAGGAGTGGCTCATGGGCTCGGAGAGCGAGATCCACTCCATCCTTGCAAACTTGTTAACGAATGCGATCAAGTACACGCCGGCAAGCGGGCGGATCGACGTGCGATGGTGGACGGACGACGATGGCGGCTACGTGTCGGTTCGAGACACGGGCCTTGGAATCGCCCCCGAACACCTTCCGCGATTGACGGAGCGCTTTTACCGCGTCGATTCCGGCCGCTCGCGAGATATGGGTGGATCAGGCCTGGGACTCGCGATCGTGAAGCATGCGTTGCAGCGGCATGGCGGATCGCTCGAGATTCAGAGCGAGGAGGGCAAGGGAAGCGCCTTCATTTGTCACTTCCCGGCGAGCCGCTTGGTTCATAGCTTGAAGGATCACGAAGCGGCTGGCTAAAGCTTCGTGGGTCTGCGTCGGCCCTTGATCACGTACGTGATGCGAAGGATGCGCGCTTGCGACGGAACCGAACAGTCAAAGCTGACCAGCCAAGGGCGAGCGCAGATCAGAACGATTTCACGCGAGCCGCGTGATTAGGATCGATCGAGCCGTACCCTCGCCGAGTCTTATTCGAGACGGGTACCGTGGCTACCAAACGCTGCATTGATGACACGGGCCAGAATGCTAAGGACCAAGATGAAGCCCGTGATCAGCAACGCGCCCGCCCATGCAAGTCCCTGCCAGTCTTTGTACGGGCTCATGGCGAATTGAAAGATCACCACGGGCAAATTCGCCATCGGCTTGCTGAGATCGCTGCTCCAGAACTGATTGTTCAATGCCGTGAAGAGCAGTGGTGCCGTTTCGCCGCTGATGCGAGACATCGCCAGCAACACGCCCGTAATCAAGCCGCTACG
>DASTSB010000163.1:0-6463 GCA_035760885.1 Steroidobacteraceae bacterium
GTTTCGGCAATCAGAATTTCTTTGCGGCCCCAATCGGCCAAGGACAAATCGGCAACGTGGAAATCGCCCTTGGATGCGGGCATTGCAACTGCGCTCATAGTCATCTCCGTTCAACAAGTTGGAGGGCGCCGTTGCCTGAGGAGATCCAGACAGCCTCGTGAAGAGACCGGATCGCTACACTGCGGAGAATTCCGCGGTGTCCTCTGCATACGTGCGCGCCGAGCCTGGCAGGGCCGGAGAATCCGGGCTGCTGCAGCGCCCCTCGGCGCGCGGGGTGCGTATCTTACTAGCGGACAGCGGATGGTGACTAGCGGATCGCGGGCAGAGGCGGCGTCGCGCTACCCGCGGCGCCGCCGGTCGACCTGATTAACCGTTCGCAGCGCGTTTGGCGCCTGCGTCAGCTGCGAGCGCCTCGGCCTTGTCCGTCTTTTCCCAGGTGAACTCGGGCTCGTTGCGGCCGAAGTGACCGTACGAAGCCGTCTTCTGGTAAATCGGGCGGAGCAAGTCGAGCATCTGAATGATGCCTTTCGGACGCAGGTCGAAGTGCTTAGCCACCAATTCTTCGAGCTTCTCATCGCTGACTTTGCCGGTACCAAATGTTGTCACCATGATGCTGGTGGGCTTGGCGACGCCGATCGCGTAGGAAACTTGCACCTGAGCTTTCGTAGCGAGGCCCGAAGCCACGATGTTCTTCGCGACGTAGCGAGCTGCATACGCTGCCGAACGGTCCACCTTGGAGGGGTCTTTGCCCGAGAAAGCGCCGCCGCCATGGGGCGCCGCCCCGCCGTAGGTGTCCACGATGATCTTGCGACCAGTCAGACCGCAATCGCCCTGCGGCCCACCGACGACGAAGCGTCCGGTCGGGTTGACGAGATAGTTGATCTTCTTGCCGATCAACTCCTTCGGCAGGACTGGCTTGATGATCTCTTCGATCACGGCCTCAGCAAGCGCGGCGTGTTCGATGTCGGGATGGTGCTGCGTCGAAAGCACGACCGTGTCGATTTCCTTGGGCTTGCCATCGACATACTTGATCGTGACCTGCGATTTCGCGTCCGGGCGCAACCAATTCAGTTTGCCCTGTTTGCGCAGCTGAGCCTGACGCTCAACCAAACGATGCGACAGGTGGATCGGCAGAGGCATGAGTTCTGGGGTTTCATCGCAGGCATAGCCGAACATCAGTCCCTGATCGCCGGCACCCTGATCGAGGTTCAGTCCGCGACCCTCATCGACGCCTTGCGCGATATCTGGTGACTGCTTGTCGTAGGCGACTAGAACGGCGCAGCCCTTGTAGTCGATACCGTAGTCGGTGTTGTCGTACCCGATACGCTTGATGGTTTCGCGCGCGACGCTTTGGTAATCGACGATCGCATTGGACGTGATTTCGCCCGCGAGGACGACGAGTCCGGTATTGCAGAGAGTTTCGGCGGCGACGCGCGAATACTTATCCTGAGCCAGGATGGCATCGAGGATCGCGTCGGAAACCTGATCGGAGACCTTGTCTGGGTGGCCTTCAGAGACCGACTCGGACGTAAAGAGGAAGCTGCTGCTCATACTTAAGTACCTGGCGAAGTCCAATTCCTGAATGAATGAATGCGAGCGATTCTAACGCTCTATTTTGGCGGTCAATTTTGGCTAAGATCGAGCGACGCACCGAAGTTCTCACGATAGCGCGATTCGAACTGCGCCTTCGAGAATTTGTGGTTCTGAGTACCACGCGACTCGATCTTAATGGCTCCGAGTAATGAAGCGATGCGGCCGCTGGTCTCCCAATCCAAATTGTGAAGCAACCCATGCAATAGCCCCGCACGATACGCATCGCCGCATCCGGTCGGATCGACCACGGATGCAGGTTTTGCCGTCGGAATGTGTATTTCTTTCCCTTCGGTGTAAATCACGGACCCCCTTGCGCCTTGCGTGACGATTAGTGCCCGCACCTGCGCCGCGATCTCCTGAGCCGACATACCGGTGCGTTCCTTGACGAGTTGCCATTCGTAGTCGTTCACGGCAACCCACGTCGCTTGCTTGATGAACGCCCGCAAATCCTCGCCCGAGAACATCGGTAAACCTTGGCCCGGATCGAAAATGAACGGAATGCCGGCACGCGCAAACTCGACCGCATGTTGCAGCATGCCCTCGCGCCCATCCGGAGCCACGATGCCAATTGCAATATCCGCACCATGGGGCACGTGATTTTGGTGCGAGTACTGCATCGCGCCGGGATGGAACGCCGTGATTTGGTTGTCGTCCAGATCGGTGGTGATGAACGCCTGGGCGGTGTAATCGGAATCGATCACCTTGATGTAGTCGGCGGGCACTTCGGTGCGCTTCATCCACTCGGCGTAGGGCCCGAAATCCTGACCCACGGTTGCCATCGGCAAGCCTTGATCGCCCAAGAGTGCGAGGTTGTAAGCGATGTTGCCCGCGCAACCGCCGAATTCGCGGCGCATCTGCGGCACCAAGAACGAGACATTCAGCAGATGGATCTTGTCCGGGAGAATGTGATTCTTAAAACGATCCTGGAACACCATGATCGTGTCGAATGCCATCGATCCGCAGATTAGTGCACGGCGCGCGCGAGATTCGGTCATTCCCCTAATTCCTACTGGTGAAAAGCGCGGCGGATTCTAAAGCGTCCGGTCCATGGATGTGAGCCAATTCGCGCTGTAACTGTCGTCGATACGCCACAGATGCAGGCGACCCGAACTGTTCGGCGTTTTCGAGCGTTAGGGGGCGTCATTGAAAAGGGGCCGCCGTTGAATCAACTCACTGCGCGCAATACGGGCCTGAACGCGACGCCCGAGAATGCGAAGTCCCGCGAGACCTCCGAGCCCGAGCTGCGCCGCGCGACCCTCACGCAAACGACGGTGTCGAGCCCGAAGACCGAGGAGCCGGACATCGTGTCGATCCTCATCGTCGAAGATGAGGCGATCGTCGCTCAGGATTTGAAAGAAACCGTCGTGCGACTCGGATACCGCGTGCTCGGGATCGCGAGCGAGGGCGCCGAGGCCATCGCGAAAGCCGAGGCCCTGAAGCCGAATTTGGTGGTGATGGACGTCAGCCTACGTGGCGAGATCGACGGCATACAAACCGCGCGCCTCATCCACGAAAAAGCCTATGTACCGGTGATTTTTCTCACGGGGCATAGCGATCCGGAAACACTGCAACGGGCCGTCTTGACCGGTCCGCTGGGCTACATCCTCAAGCCTTTCCAGGAAGTGGAACTGCGTTGCGCAATCGAAGTCGCGATCCACAAGCATCGTGCGGAACTGGCGCTGCGTGAGCGCGAAGAGGCGCTGCGCCGTAACGCTGAGCTACTCGAAAATCTCTCGCTCATCGATGAATTGACCCAGCTACGCAATCGTCGCGGCTTCTTTGATCTTGCCGAGCAAGCCTTGAAAGTTGCCAAGCGCGAGCAATACGGGATGGCGCTGTTTTTCATGGATCTGGATGGCCTCAAGATCATCAACGACACACTCGGCCACCAAGCGGGCGATCAGGCGTTGCGCGATGCTGCGGACGTGTTGCGAGAGACATTTCGCGATTCCGACATTCTCGCGCGCCTCGGAGGCGATGAATTCGTGGCCCTGGCGCACGTCAATCGAGAAGCGAGCCCGGTCGAGCAGCGCTTGCGGGAGCGTTTGGGAGCGTTCAACGCGCGGGGGCAGCGGCCCTACTCACTCGACCTGAGCATCGGCACCACGGTGGTCGAACCTTCCAGCGAGGCAGATCTCGAAACGCTCATCGCGCGTGCGGACACTCAGATGTACGCACAGAAGCGCCGCACCAGCCGACGGCTATAATCTGCGCCTTTGTCGGCGCCGCCCTCGCCGCCGCGTCTTCCAAGGAGATCCGCTTGACCGCCACGATCATCGACGGCCTCGCCGCCGCCCAGCGTTTGCGCCAACGCGTCGCGCAGCGCGTTGCAGAATTGGCTCCGCAAGGCATCGTGCCGGGACTTGCGGTGGTCCTCGTCGGCGAAGATCCCGCGAGCCAGATTTATGTCGGCAGCAAAACCAAGCAAGCGCAGGAAGCTGGCATTCGGCACTTCGATCATCGCCTGCCAGCGACGACTACGACCGAGCAACTGCTCGCGCTCGTTCAGCGACTCAATGAGGATTCGAACGTGCACGGCATCCTGGTGCAGTTACCGCTGCCGAAAGGTGTCGATGCGAATGCTGTGTTGGCTGCCGTGGATCCCGACAAGGACGTCGATGGATTCCATGCCGTCAATGCAGGCCGGCTCGCCCTCGGTCAGGACGCGACGGTGCCCTGCACGCCGCTCGGCTGTTTGATATTGCTGCGTGAGGTTGAACCTAATCTCGCCGGCAAACGTGCCTTGGTGATCGGCCGATCCAATATCGTCGGCAAACCGATGGCGCAATTGCTCCTGCAACAAGATTGCACAGTGACGATGGCCCATTCGCGGACGCGAGACTTACCCGCGCTGTGCAAAGAAGCGGAAATCCTGGTGGCCGCAATTGGACGACCTAAGGCAATTGCGGGGGACTGGGTTGCCGATGGCGCGATCGTGTTGGACGTCGGCATCAATCGCATCGCGGATGCCAGCGGCAAGACTCGAGTCGTGGGCGATGTGGATTTCGAGGGTGCGCTCGCTCATGCCAGAGCGATCACGCCAGTGCCGAAAGGTGTGGGTCCAATGACGATCGCGTGCTTGCTGATGAACACGGTGAATGCCGCAATCCGCAAACACTTAGGTTCCTCAGGGCCGCTGCTGCGGCCCTGAGCGCAATCGCGTTATTCGGCGGAATCGTCTTGAGCCAGCGCCGCCTGGCCGATCGTGTGGAATAGCTTGTCGATCGTTTCGTACAAGCGCAGCCGCTCGCCTTCGGTGAGGCTCATGAGCATTTCTGCCTGACGACGCCGAGCCGCCGGCAACACCGCTTTGTACAGCGCTGCACCCTTGGGCGTAATCGAAACGGTGACGGGCGCTGCGAGAGCGTCGGATGCCGCGCCCTTCATGGTCTTCATCTTCGTTAGCCCGCGCTTTTCCATTACCCGAAGCGTGCGGCTGACTTGACCCTTGTCCATGTTGCTGCGGGTCGTCACTTCCGAAAAGCGCATCGGAGCAAAGCGAGCGATCATTGCGAGCAGACGCCACTCAGGCAGGCTCAGATCGAACTCTTCCAAGTAACGTTTCGTCAAATTGGTGCGCAGCGCGTTCGTGAGCCGCGTCAGCCGGAACGTCAAAAAGTCCTCGAAGTTGAGATTCGATCCATTGGTGGCGATGTTCAGCCACGGACAAGAGGACTTGGTACGACGCGAGGATTTGGGTTTGGATTTGGCTGTGCGTTTCACGATGAACTCTGATGTTTATTGGGTTTGCAGGCGACATTCTGCCAGATCGCTTCTGCCTAGTGACTAGTGACTAGTGACTAGAGGATGGTCAGACACCGAAAACAGTGAGCAGCGACTGGCGGAGAGTCAGACAAGTTCGTGAGCATTGGTTCCCGTTTCACGGTCGGCACATGGGTTGTCAGTTCACGGTTGGGAGTTGGCGGCAGATGCCTGGACCAGGAGCAAGAGTTTTGGACAGGATGAACTGGATTGACAGGATGGTCGGGCCAACCAAGGCACACTCGCTAGTCCCGAGTCCCGACTCCCGAGTCCCGAGTCCCGACTCACGAGCCCCGAACCCCGAACCACGATCCCCGAACCTCGATCCACGCACCACTGTTCCCCATTCCTTGTTCCCTGTTCCCTGTTCCCCGTTTCCCGTTGTCCGTTGTCCGTTGTCCGTTGGAAGCCAAACGGCCGCGAGTTCCGGCCTTCTGCCTTTACGAACCCCGATCCACGAACCCCGACCCACGACCCTGCTTCCCTTCCCCTCTTCTCTTGCCAGTCCCCAGTCACTAGTCACCAGTCACTATCCTCATGTGCCCTGCAACGCCCGGCTAATCCCTCCCACGGACGCCAACAGCGCCGAATAGAGATCGCGATCCGTACGCCCCGTTGCCCGCCATCGGCTCAACAGATCCACTTGCATCAAGTGCATCGGGTCGATGTATGGATTGCGCAGACGAATGGAGCGCTGAACGGTGGGCTCACTATCCAGCAAGCGTGCGCAGCCGCGTAGTTTCAGCACGAGCTGTTGTGTCAGCTCGTATTCCGCTCGCAGCACGGGAATGAAGCGGCGATACGGCTCTTCCACCAAGGTGTCGTATGCGGCTGCGATCGCCATATCTGCGCGCGCTAGCGACAGCTCGATGTCGTCGATGAGATTGGCAAAAAAGAACCACTTGGCGAACATATCCGCGAGCAGCGGCTCCCCAAATTGCTCGGTCACACTCTGCAGCGCGGTGCCAGCGCCAAACCATCGCGGCGTCATGTAACGACACTGCGACCACGCGTGAGCCCACGGAATCGATCGCAGGGCCGCGACGCCGCGGTCTTGCGAACGCATGGTCGGACGCGAGCCGATCTGCATTCGTTCGATCACATCGAT
>DASTSB010000164.1:0-6686 GCA_035760885.1 Steroidobacteraceae bacterium
GCCGACGACGCACTGAAAGAAAAGATCTTCAAGAACATGTCGCAGCGTGCTGCGGAAATGCTCAAAGACGATCTGGAAGCGAAAGGCCCGGTGCGCTTGTCTGAAGTCGAAGCTGCACAGAAGGAAATTCTCGCGATCGTCCGCAAGCTGTCCGAGCAGGGAACGATTCAGCTGGGCGGGAAGGGCGAGGAGTTTGTATGAGGGCGAAGGCTGTAGGCTGGAGGCTGGAGGCTGTAGGTCTGAATAAGACGGCTGGGGGCTGGAGGCTGGGGGCTGGAGGAGTAGGCGCCGAAGGCCGACGTGATTACCTCTCCCCTTGTGGGAGAGGTCGTGCGCAGCGCGGGAGAGGGGGATTCTAGTGAGTCGAGATACTTCCGCCGCCGTCGAAGCAGTCGCCCTCTGGGATCTGCCGACCGTCAACGGCCGATCCGTGCAAGGCCGTCGGCCGGGCAAGACTGTCAGCGAGCTCGAAGAAGTCGAGCGACGCGCGTACGAAGAAGCATTCGCCAAAGGTCGCGAAGCTGGACTTGCTGCAGCGAAAGCGGAGACGCAAGGCGCGCTCACGCAGTTGCAGAGCCAAGTGCAACGGCTCGAAGCGACACTGGCTTCGCTGAGCAAGCCACTCGATCAGGTCAATACCGAAGTCGAGCAGCAGCTGATGAATCTGACGCTCACGATCGCGCGACACCTTGTGCGCCGTGAGTTGCGCATCGATCCAGCGCAGGTGATCGCGATCATTCGCGAAACCGTTGCGCTGCTTCCCGCGGCCGCGCGCGATGTGCGAGTCCACATGCATCCGGACGATGCCGCTGTGGTTCGCGAGCGTCTGGCGACTCCAACCGCTGATCGTGCATGGACGATCATCGAGGATCCTGTGATGACGCGTGGCGGATGCCGCGTCACGACGGAAACGGCGCTGATCGATGCGCGCGTGGAAACGCGCCTCAATCAGGCGATTGCCGCGATGCTCGGCGATGAACGAGTCGATGCAGCTCGCGGATCGGAAGAGGCGACATGAGTAGCTCGGCTCAATCCTCACGCTGGACCAAAGAACTGCAGCGCAGTGCGCAGCGCATCGCGAAGTTGCCGTTACCGCCTGTTGAAGGTGTGCTCACTCGCATGATTGGTTTGACGCTCGAAGCGGCGGGTTGCCAGGCCGCTGTGGGCGATCGTTGCGATGTGCTAGGGAGCGACGGTGGCCGCATCGAAGCGGAAGTCGTCGGCTTCTCGGGCGATCGTCTGTATCTCATGCCGACCAGCGACATTCATGGCGTGAAACCCAATGCGCGCGTGATCCCGCGCTCGGGTGCGGAAATGGTTGCGGTGGGGCCGGAGTTGCTCGGTCGCGTCATCGATGGTGCCGGCGTGCCTCTCGACGGGCTCGGTCCCATCGAGTGCGAAGGCCGAGCGCGTATCACTGGAACGCCGATCAATCCATTGATGCGTCAGCCGATCGATGCGCCCCTTGACGTCGGCGTGCGCGCAATTAATTCACTGCTGACTGTCGGACGCGGGCAGCGAATCGGTTTGTTTGCGGGCAGCGGCGTCGGTAAGAGCGTGCTGCTCGGCATGATGGCGCGCTACACCAGCGCCGACATCATCGTGGTCGGACTGATCGGCGAGCGTGGTCGCGAAGTGAAAGAGTTCGTCGATCGCATTCTCGGGCCTGAAGGTCGCAGACGCGCTGTGGTCGTAGCAACCCCGGCGGATCATCCGCCGCTGATGCGGCTACATGGTGCGTGGCGCGCAACCGCGATCGCGGAATATTTCCGCGAGCAGGGCAAGAACGTTCTGCTCATCATGGATTCCCTCACTCGATTCGCACAGGCACAACGCGAGATCGGACTTGCCATCGGTGAGGCGCCGGCGACCAAAGGTTATCCGCCTTCGGTGTTTGCTCGCTTGCCGCACCTCGTGGAACGTGCAGGTAACGGAGCATCTGGTAGCGGCTCGATCACAGCCTTTTACACCGTACTGACCGAAGGCGACGATCAGCAAGATCCGATCGCGGATTCCGCTCGCGCGATTCTCGACGGTCACTTTGTGCTATCGCGACGTATCGCCGAGGCCGGACACTATCCCGCGATCGACATCGAAGCTTCCATCAGCCGCGTCATGCACGAAATCGTGCCGCACGAACACACAGTGATGGCGCGCCGCTTCAAGCAAGCACTCTCGATGTATCAACAGAATCGCGATCTCATCGCCATCGGCGCGTACCAAAAGGGCAGCGATCCCCGCATCGATGCCGCATTGGCCTTGTGGCCCAGCATGCAGAAGTTTCTGCAGCAGGACATCAAGGAGAAGGTGGCGTTCAAGGACAGCGTGGCGGCATTGGCCGCCACGCTGCCCAGTGAGGAAGTGATGAGGTGATGGAGTGAAGGGGCGTAGCGCAGTTTGTGCCTCCAGCCTCCAGCCTCCAGCCTACAGCCTCCAGCCTACAGCCTACGAAATGAGCCGCGCCAAACGCCTCCAACCCGTGCAGAACTTGGTCGACGACAAAGAACGTCGGCTGGCGCAGAGTCTTGCGGGATTCGAAAAGAAGCTGGTTGACGCTGAGCGCAAGCTGCAAGAGCTCGAGCGATATCGAGCGGAGTACGAGCGGCAATTCAAGGAAACCGCGGCACGAGGCATCGGTGTCACTGGTTTGCGCGACTATCAAGCTTTCTTGGCGCGGTTGAATGAAGCGATTCGTCAGCAACAGTCTGTCGTGCAAAGGGCGCACAGCGAACGAGACGCAGAGCGCTTGCGCTGGCAAGAAATGGCACGCAAGGCGAAAGCTTTGGATCACGTCGTGGAAACGTGGAACGTGCAGGAACAGCGTGCACGCGATCGGCGCGAGCAGATCGAGACCGATGAGCGCGCACAACGCAGAGTGAAGTCAACATGATGATTGGAACCACCCCCGCTCCTGCACCAACCAACGAAGCCGTGCCCAACTCTGCAGCGGCTCCTTCGGGAGACACGCAGCCGGGCACCATGGCGGATGATTTCATGGCACTGCTCGAGCAGCTCGTCACCGCCTCGGCGACCGCCTCTCCGCAAACCGCGGCGGCGACCGTGGATGCAGCGATCGGAGTCGACAAGGACGATGAGGGCGATGCGAGCGATCTGGCGAACATCATCCCGATTGCGTTACCGATTCCGCAGTTGGAGTTACCCAAGGATGCGGTTGCAGCGAACAGTCAGTTGGACGGCAGCATCGAGCAAATCATCGGCATGCTCGGAAAAGACGAGGGCACCGCGCAGAACTCGTCATCACTGGTGGATGTTGCTCTCGCTTCGGTCACCGATGCGGATGCGAAACCGGCAGATGCGCCAACAACGGGTCCCACGGTGCCCTTTGCCGATGCTCTCGCGGCGCATCGAACGGCATCATCGGCGGCATCCGATTCAACAAGCCAACAGGCGGTGAATTCGCCCGTCGGCAGCCCGCAGTGGCGCGATGAGGTCAGCGCGAAGGTCAGCTTGATGGTGCAGCAGGGGAACACATCCGCCTCGCTGCGATTGTCGCCCGAGCACCTTGGTCCACTCGAAGTGCGCATCTCAGTGCAAAACGACCAGGCGTCCGTATGGTTCGGCGCGGCTCATGCCGATACACGCGCGGCCATCGAACATGCTCTACCGCGCCTCAGGGAAATGTTCGCATCCCAGGGTCTCTCGCTTGCGGATACCGGCGTCTTCCGCGAACCGCCTCGCGAACAAACCAAGCAAAGCGCTTTCAACTCCTCCTCCCGCGGCGATGGATCGTTCGAGTCGCAGAGCGTGCAGACGCTTGCGATCCGGCGGTTAGGGCTCGTCGACGCGTACGCATAGCTCGAATTCCGCGGAAGTCGGACGAAACACAAAGCGCGCAAAGATTAGTGGGTATCCTGCCTCTACATTTAGACGCGTCCCGAACTTGAAAGTAGGGCAAGCTCATTCAGCCAAGCGGCCAGTTCACGCGCGGCCCCTGCGGTACGAACGCTCGGGTTTCTGCACTCATGCCGAAATCGCTTTGCGTTCTTTGTGTTGCGTCCGTGTCCCCGAGCCTTGGGGTTCATCTGGCCGCGCGAAGCGCAGCCACTTCATCACTCCATCACCTCATCACCGGGGTCGTGTGACCTCCGTCACACGCTACCCGCCAACTTTCCGTCACCTCAATTCCACTGTGCGCTACCTCACACTCGATAATTCGCGACTTTTCCTTTTGTAGTAAGCACTTGCGATCGCGATGGGGTGCATGGCACGTGGCTTGCTCTTTATAGAGCAGTGATTGGCGTGGCGAGTCGAGGATCGAGTAATGCCTGAGTCGAGAGCAGAACAAGCACCCGAGAATGCAGCGCCTGCAGCTCCGGTGCCTGCTAAGAAATCGAAGAAGATGCTGTTCATCATCATCGGTGCAGTCATCGCTGCGCTCGGTATTGGCGGCGGAGTGTACGCGTTCGTGAGCAAGAAGAGCGATGACACCGAGCAGACAGTAACCAACGCCAAAGGCAAGAAGATCAAGACCGCAGTGGTTAAGAAGGACACGAAGCCGAAGGACCCAGCGATCTACACGGCGTTCGATCCGCCGTTCGTCGTCAACTTCGAGGACAAGGGTGCGATGCGATTCCTGCAGGTCAGCGTGCAAATCATGACTCGCGATCCGCACACCGCCGAGATGTTCAAACAGCACGACCCGGTGATCCGCAACGATTTGCTGCTGCTGTTGGGTAACCAAACATTCGACACGCTCAACAGCCGCGAAGGCAAAGAGAAGCTCCGCGAAGAAGCCCGCCAAGCCGTGGCCAACATCATCAAGAGCGAAGGCGGCAGCCCCCAGAATGTGGAGCAGCTGTACTTCACGAGTTTTGTGATGCAGTAGCGGAAGCTGGTGATGAAGTGATGAGGTGATGAAGTGAAAAGCGCAGCTCATCGCGAAATCGCCGCAACAAACGCGAACATAAAATTACCTGAAAACCCACGACGTTCACTCCATTACCTCATCACTTGATTTACGACCATGTCCGGTAACGACGTATTAAGCCAAGACGAAATTGATGCGCTGTTGCATGGCGTTGACAGCGGCGCGGTCAATACGGAAGCGGAATCCGCGCCGGGCGAAGTCCGGGCGTTCGATTTCACGAATCAAGTGCGGATCGTGCGTGGCCGCATGCCCACGTTGGAGATGATCAACGAGCGGTTCGCGCGGTTGTTCAGGACCAGCCTCTTCAACTTGCTGCGTCGTGCTCCGGAAGTGGCGGTAGCGCCGGTACGCATGCAGAAGTTCAGCGAGTACGTGCAAGCGCTGCACGTGCCGACGAGTTTGAATCTGGTGAAGATTCTGCCGCTGCGAGGCACGGCGCTCGTCGTGTTGGATCCGAAACTCGTGTTCGCGGTCGTCGACAACTTCTTCGGCGGCAACGGTCGGTTCGCCAAAATCGAAGGGCGCGAATTCACCGCGACCGAAACCCGCGTGATTCATATGCTGCTCAAGCACATCTTCTCGGATGTGAAAGAGGCGTGGTCCCATGTCGCGCGGCTGGATATCGAATACCTGAATTCGGAAATCAATCCTCACTTCGCCAATATCGTGAGCCCGACCGAAATCGTCGTCGTCACGAGCTTCCATATCGAACTGGACGGCGGCGGTGGCGATCTGCACGTCACGATGCCGTACTCGATGATCGAACCCATGCGCGAACTCTTGGATGCGGGCGTGGCCAGCGATCGCGTCGAGCACGACGAGCGTTGGATGCAGGCACTGAAAGAAGAAATCGAAGACGCGGAAGTGGAACTGTCGACTGTACTCGGGCGCGGCAAGATCACTATGCAGCAGCTACTCGAAATGAAGCCCGGCGACATCCTTCCTTGCGATTTCACCGGTCAGGCGACCGTGATTGCCGAGGATGTGCCGATTTTCCGCGGCGCCTTCGGTGTGTCGCATGGTCAGCAGGCCGTACAGATCGAAGAACGCGTGATGCGTTACAAGCCGCGCGTATTCGACAAGCTCTTCGGTAACAAGCCTGTCTGAGTGCCGGAATCGAATTACCAACCCATTGCAGACCCACGTATATCGGAACGCGATCATGAACGCCAAGACCAACGACCCGCAGGCACGCGCTGCAGAGTTTGCAGACTTGCAGGACAACGCAAACGGGGAGGGGGCGCGAGATGTCAATCTCGAAGTCATCCTGGATGTGCCCGTCACGTTGTCCATGGAAGTGGGCCGCACCCGGATACCGATTCGCAATCTGCTGCAGTTGAACCAGGGCTCGGTCGTCGAACTCGATCGCGCCGCTGGTGAACCATTGGACGTGTTCGTGAACGGCACATTGATCGCTCACGGCGAAGTCGTCGTCGTGAACGAGAAGTTCGGTATTCGACTCACCGACGTCATCAGCCCCGCCGAACGCATTCGCAAGTTGAAGTAATCCGGGTCGAGTCATGAGATCACGACGAGCAAGCACCGTAGGGCGTGCTGTGCTGATCGGCATCGCTCTGTCCGCAGCAGCAGCGGCACAGGCGGCCGATAAACCTTTTGCCGCTCCCCAGGTGACGCACGCGCCTGCTTCTTCCGCAGGCGGGCTGGCGCAGGTGACGTTTTCGCTGTTGCTCGTGCTCGCTGCGATCTTTGCGGCCGCTTGGGCCGTGAAGCGGATGCGCGGCGTCGGTCAACGCAACGCGAATGCATTGCGAGTGGTTGCCGATCTTGCGCTCGGACC
>DASTSB010000165.1:0-26451 GCA_035760885.1 Steroidobacteraceae bacterium
CCGCCGAACTCGAAGCCATGGATGCGAGCCTGACGATTGTTAATCGGCTTGGCGACGCGGAAGACGTAATCCGGATCGTCAGCCTGAGGATACAAGTCGTACTGAGTCGCAAACGCCACATGCTGTGCGTCGGAACCATCGTAGTTCGCAGCGCCGCCCGTCCACGTGCCGTTCTTGTCCGTGAACGTGCCGGTGTTCTCGATCATTGCCATCATGGTGAACAGCGATGAGTCATTGACGGCGTACGGCTGATTGCCGTTGTGCGCATTGCCGGCGAGCAATGCCGCACGTGCCGCCTGTGCACGAGGACCACCGGTTTGATCTTTGATGTTGGCGCCGCCGATACCGACGATCGGCTCATTGAAGCTCGAGGTACCGATGAAGTTATTGACGCGCTTGTCCCAGAAGCCCACCGACACATAGCCGGTATCGGAGAAGTAGTACTCCAAGCTCAGGTCGAAGTTGTCCGACTCGAGCGGCAACAGATCCGGGTTGTTGTCGTTGCCGGTTGCCTGAGCTCCCAACAGCGTGGACCCGTTCGGGCCATTCGGCGTCGCACCGACCGTGAGGTTGCCGTAGTTCGCGCGTGCAATCGTCTTGCTGTACGAGAAGCGGCCTTTCAAGTTGTCAGTGATGGACACGTCGAAGTCCAAGCTCGGCAGCAGATTGTTGTAATGGCCCTTGCCCGTCAGCGTCACAGCCTGGCTCGGATCGCCCGTACGCGGAACCTGGAAGTCGTTGTCGTCCTGCCATTGCAGATACTGAACCGGCAATTGCACGTTGATCGCATCGACATCGGTGGTTTCGTAACGAGCGCCCAACAACAAGTGAACAGGCATGTCGCCGAGTTCGCCACCGAGACCGAATTGGAAGTACACCGCTTTGGTGGTTTCTTCGATGTTGTTATTGGTCTGGAAGCCCGGGTTGTAGCGGAACTCGCCGTCGGTCATGGCTTGCTCGTTCCATTGACCGTACTGCTCGGTAGCCCAGAGGCCGAGCTGATCGGCATTGCCTTTCCAGCCGCCCGTCGGCGCGCCGTTCGCATTCCAATCGTCGAACGCGCCAGTCAAGCTAAATGGAGAGAGTAGATCGACCATACCCTGCTCTTGGCCCACTTTGCCGACGCCCCAGTCGCCCAGCGCCATATACCCGCCTGAGTTTCTCTGGGTCATTTCCATCTTGCGAGTCTCGACGCCGAATTGCAGACGGCCGTCGTTGCTGAACTCCAGCGTGCCGTCGAGACGTGCCTGCTTGATTTCAGTTTCTTGCGACTGATAGTTCAGACGCATGACCTGCGAGCCGAGCGAGCTGGCATCGAAGCTGAAGTCCGAATTGCCGTTTGCACCTGCGAGCGCGTCGGTGTTCGTGTTGTAGAGCGTACGTCCAGCGACCGGAAGGCCAGTGTTGAATGTGAACTCCTGCGTCCAGAAGTTCGTACAAACGCCCGTTTGGCAATTGCCTGTCGAGGGCACCTTGCCTGCCAAGCTGAACAGCGTTTCGCCGCCGCCCGTGATCGGATCGTCCGGCAAGCTGCGTGCTTTGGAATCGTGACCATCGAAGCCCAACGTGAACGAGTCCGTCACTTTCCAGTCGACGTTCAAGCCGATCGAGTTCAGATCGTTCTTCTGTTCGCGATGCTGCTGCTCGTAACCGTAGTCCTTGCCCGAGCCGGTCATTTCCTGCAAGAACACCGGCGTGGCCACCGTCTCATTGGTGTCGAATACGACGCGCGTGAAACCGTTACGTTGCATCCAAACGGTTTGCTCGCCGCGATCTTCAGTGATTTCGTTTTGTGCAAACGTGTAGTCCGCAGTCAGCGTGAGCGAATCGGTCGGGGCAAATTGCGCGACCAGCTGCGCATTGACGCGCTCGCGCTCCTGATCGGAGAAGGCATAACGAATGTCGTCCGGAATGCCGTAGAGCTGGCCGGCTTTCGGCGCATTCTCGATCGTCGCCGTCGATGCAATAGGACCCTTGCTCAGATCGCCGTATGGTTGGATGTGCCAATCGTTGACCGTGGATTGCATGGAACCGCTGCGACGCTTGGAATAGCTGGCGTTCAGGCCGACACCCCAGGTCTTCGTGTCATTGGCATAGCTGAAGATGCCGTTCACTTCGGGCGTGATGTCGCTGCCGACGCGATTGCTCGTGTCGTCCAACGCTTTCGCACCGAGGTTCAGAACCAACCCGTCGTTATCGAACGGACGCGCGGTCTTGATGTTCACGGTCGCGCCGATGCCGCCGGTTGGAATATCCGCACGGCCGGTCTTGTAAACCTCGACGCCACTGATCGCTTCCGCCGAGAGGTTCGCAAAGTTGAATGAACGGCTGCCGCTTGCCGTGCCGCCGACCACTGCATTGCCGCCGCCGAACGCATCAGCCGCAGGCATTTGCCGGCCGTTGAGAGTCACGAGGTTGAAGTTAGGGCCAAAGCCGCGTGCGGTGACCAATGCACCCTCGCCGTTCCGGCGATCGATCGAAACGCCGGTGATACGTTGCAGCGCTTCGCTCAAGTTCGTGTCTGGGAATTTGCCGATGTCTTCTGCGCTGATCGCATCAACGACACCCACGGCGTCGCGTTTGATCTCCATGGAAGCCTTGAGGCTGCCGCGCAAGCCAGTGACGACAATTTCTTCCAGCTCGTCGCCCGCCGATGCCTGTTGTTGTGCGAATGCCGGATTGATCAGTACCGCACCCCCTACGATCGTAAATAGAGCTTTCGCATGTGATCTTTTAGCTCTCGTCGTCATCGAATTCTCCTGTGGCCCGCGAGCACGTGGCGAACGGGCTCGATTGCACTTAGTGGTTGCCAGGTTGTTCTTCGCGCCAGGGACCCTGGCGTCGGCGCGCAGTGTGGTAAGGGCGCATCGGGCGGAGAAGCGATGATTTATGAGCTGGTGCGGAACTGGGGTGAGTTGGCCGATTCCTTTGACGAGCCGTGTGGCGCAAAAGCGAACCGGTGCGCGATTGCGCTAAATCCGCGTTGATCGTTCGTTGATGGGACGGGTTAGAATTCGCCTACCACTTGCCGACTACATCGAGGGATGCGCGATCATGAGTTATGAGAATCGCCTTTATCAGATCCTCTATCCGCATCAGGCGCTGGTGGCCTCGCAGCTCTCGCCCGACGCGTTCGCGCGGCATTATTTGATCGGATCGATCCGGCACTACACCGGCAAGCTCGTGTTTGCAGAAGTCGACGTCGCCTTCCGCAATCCCTATTTCCAAATCGACGCAGGCCTCAAGGGCTTAGTGCCGCATCAGGATGGCTCGCCGAAGCGCACGAAATTCATCGCTTCGTATCGAGTGATGGAACACATGGACTTCGATTACATCAAGAGCCTGTACCTATCCACTGCTGAGGCTCACATACTGGAACTGAAACCCCAGCCGTACGACAAGGTTCACAAGACCGGGTTCTTGCGCACGTTCGCGGAAATCGCGCCGCTCTCGATGCTCGTCATGAGCCCGATGGACATGCGCGAGTTCGGCGAGTACATCACTCAGCCGGGCAATGCGAAGGGCTGCCCGAAACTGTTCTATACGCAGATCGAACTGAACATCGAGGAGTTCCTGCAGAACTTCGAGAGCAATCCGTTCATGAACGCACCGTTCCCGTTCTTGCATCCGTCGAAGCTTCGCGATGCGATCCAACAAATGAGCGTGGATAAGACCAAGAAGACCAAAGGGCTCGCCCTGTCCTGCCCGCTCGATCAGATCTCATTCAAGATGATCCGCCACGGCTTCATGTTCGCATCGCAAGAGAAGACGAGGTTCTTCCCCATGCCGACGCTGCAAGAGATGGAAGCGAAGCACTTTCAGTTCTGGCGAGATCTCTAGGTAGACGACGGACGGCCTCGCCGTCAGGAAGGCCTTTGGCAGGAGGGACTCTGCGAGTCAGGTAGGCCAACGGCAGGACAGAGAGAACGCGTGCAATCGCGATGGCCTTCTCGTATACGCGTCGGTAAGCCTTCACCATCGGTTTTCTTTTTTGCGTTCTCTGCGGCTAATTTTTCCTTCTCCGCTATTCAGAGACGAGTGCCATGTGCCGCAACATCAAAACGCTTTTCAACTTCGACCCGCCCGCAACCGAAGACGAAATTCGTGCGGCATCCATACAGTTCGTACGCAAGCTGAGCGGCTTCAATAAACCTTCGCAGGCGAACCAAGAAGCATTCGATCGCGCTGTCGCCGAGGTCACCAGCGCCGCGCGTTCGTTGTTGAATTCGCTCCACACGAATGCCTCACCGCGATATCGCGAGGTGGAGGCAGCGAAGGCGAAGGAGCGGTCGATGCTACGGTTCGGCCGCTAGTCCTCCTTCCGTATGTCTGGGGTTTCCCCCACAAACGGACCATGCAGAACAGCAACTTGCAAACCCACCGCCCGTTCGTGCTGAGTTAATCGAAGCACTCTGGAATACCAGGATCCTTCCTCAAGGAACTAATGCGCGGGCTGTGGGCCGGAGTCAGAGCGCTGACACTCATGCTGCACGGTATGCGCGACCCAATCGACCAGCGGAGAGCGCAATCTCGCTTCTTCACTTTGGGAGGCATTGGGAAACGTCACTCCATATATATGTGGCGCGCTTACGGAGTCTTAGGCTCAATTCTCTCCGGCAACGGTCCTGGCTGCGTTCCGGGCTTCAATTCGGGCAGCGGCCGATCTTTCTTCAAATGCTTGAATAGATCACCGTCCGGTTCGGGCTTACCGGCAGGAAACATGCAGCGCGGCAAGTTGACACTCGGGTTCGGCGGACCGCTTCCGGGCAGCCCGAAGGGTTCAAGTGTTCGAAACTCCAGTTCCGTAAAGCAATGCTCGCTGTGATATACGCGCGTGATCCCATTGAGTGAATCTGTCTCGACATCGCCGGCCTTGTGTTTCGGTTCCTTGAATATCGAGGGAGCGGTCGGTTCGACGCGATCGTGCTTCGGGAATCCGAAATTCCTATAACCCTCTTCCTTGAGTTGCCTCGCCACCGCACCGCTCGCAGCGGCCGCACCGCTAGCATGCCAATCGATCGATGGCGCTGCAGGTTGCGACTCTTGGACCGGCGCAGCGACTGGATTCTGTTTCGCCCGAATTGGCTTATCTTGTTGTGAACGCAACGGCCCAGGTTCAGGCTCAGGCGTTGGCACCTCCGGCCACGACCGATGTGGAATTAACACCAACTGCATCGACGATTCCCGTTCGCCCTCCCGCCGCTGCCGATAAGCGAGTAGGAGCAGCAACGCAATGTGCACAGCGATGATGATCAGCACTACGCCAGCGCGTATCCAGACGGCGATCATCTCCTGCCCCTTGTTCTTGGTGTCCTGGACAGCTCAGACCTTGACGTTGGATATGGTTCAGCAGCTCACGAACAGTTAATGGAGAGGAAGGTGTGAGGTGTGGGCCTGTGGGACTGGGTGTAGGGGTGTAACGCAGCACTACTCGCGAATGACAAGATGAATCGCCGCCCGAACGGCAGGGGCTGCACTCGGAACAGAAGGACATAACTCCCGCCCTGCGGTTAGGTCCCATCTGATAGCTGCCCGGTGCTATGCAAAATCCGACCGCGGCGTTAGCCTCTCGCAATGCTAAAAAGATTAGGCGGATGCCAACTAAACCATTAATTCCGCACCCGTCTAGTTAACTGTTGGCTTTTGCAATGAAGAAAATCCGAATGATGTTTGCGCTCGGTGACAGAGATACACTCGAACCATTCGGCCACCTAGGTAGTGTGTTATGGCAAGAGCAATAGCGGAAATTGAGAGGGAAATCCGGCATTTGGCCCGCCCTGAGCAGGAGCGCCTTCTGCGAGCACTGCTAGAGGAACTGGACGGACCGATAGATCCGGATGCGGATCGGGCTTGGCTCGCGGAGGTTCAACGCCGAAGCGCTGATTTCGATGCGGGACTCGTCAAGGCGATTCCCGCAGAAGAAGTATTCGCACGCGTGCGCTCGCGTCTCAAGCAATGAGAGTCGAGTTCTTTCCCGCAGCCGAGCAAGAATTAACCGCCGCAACTGAACACTATGAAAGTCAGCTCCAAGGATTGGGCAGCGATTTCCTCCTTGAAGTCGAACGCCTCTGCGCGGTCCTCATCGAGCTGCCCTCGCTCGGCGAGAAGTTGGATCCAACCCATCGGCGAATACCGCTACAACGGTTCCCGTATGCACTCATCTTTCGATGTGACGCGGGGGTTACTGGTCTCCACGCGTTCAAGAGCGCTAACACCTATGAGGCCTCCTCGAGTCAATAGGCGCTCAAGCAGCAATGAGCAGGAAAGTGCGGATTGGGCTGCATCGTTTTTGGCAGAGCATGGGGCAACAGAGATCGAGATCGACCGGGACCACCGACTGATCATGGTTACGAAGCACAGCGCAGCCACTCAGACTAGCGACGAAGCAATACTTGTGGATGTTGATCTGGCAATTCTGGGAGCGGATTCCGCCACATACGATTTTTTCGAGAGTGAAAGGCCCTTTCTTCTCTCTGGACATCCAACGAATTAGTCCGCAAACGTCGAGATATTCGCGCTCACTGAGCACACCACGGCGGGTACGCTCCACTCATGGGCTACGCACGCAAGCACCTGATCTCTCTTCAAGACACCCCGTACTAATCACTGAAAACTGCTCCTGCGTTTCCAGTGTTTCCGCCTTCCATGGTGGTCACACGTCGTCTCTCGATGCGTGCGCCGAGCATGGCTGTGGGGGAAGGATGAATTCGCCGGGCGCGACTACTCCCACCGCAAGCAATGGGTGATTGATCGAATAGCAGAATTCCCACGTCGAGCACGCAACGACCTACAGCCGAATGACACGAGCGTGCACATGAGTTATCCGCCACTCCACGTGCCGATCCGTCGGCACTTCAGCGCTCGCGGTGCGTTACTCAATAGCAGTTCAGATACGCACAGGTGATTTATGCCGAATACAGGTAATCCGTCTGGAACTCAGATGCCCAACTCGAACCGCCGCGCCGGTCAGTCGGAGGACGACCGTCGTCAGTGGCAAGGTAACCAAAATCAGGAACAAGGCGAAAATGCGATCGACGATGGTGACGACAATGTCGAGATTGGCGATCCGGTGCCCGAGAACGATCGCACCGTTCGTGCTCAGCGCAGTGGACAAGGATTGAGCACTGGACAAGGAGAGACTGGCGAAGATGAGGGGCTCTCCGGCGATGCCGGTGACGGTGAACGTCACTAACAAAGCCGCTCTCGGCGAACTGAAGCCATGAAGTTTGTAAGGAATCCCGAGGTGTGCATCATCGCGAGATGATGTACACCTTGCCGTCTTTGACTTTGATCGCGGACCGATCAGATGGGCACCCGCCTACGCGAGTGTGACGAGCCTGTGCTCTGTGGGCTCTGCGTGAGACTTCTTGGTTTGCGGTTTTCAGTCTTCGGTTTGCAGCGGGACGAAACGGTCGCGGTTAACGGCTAGCAGTTGGCGACCAGATAGAAGCGACGGATCGACCCAATTTGATGCGGCTCGGTTATTGTCGGTTGGGGTTATTCACTCCCCGTGTTCCCCGCGGAAATCTTCTTCCGAGTTGTCGCGGTTGACAGTTGGCCCTGGCAGCAAGAGCAATGTTCGGCCTCACGCATCTTTGCCTCCGTGTGCTCCGTGCCCTCCGTGGAAATACTCCTTCTCCTTTCTTGCCCGGTGTTCCCCGTGGAAATCTTCTTCCGAGTTGTCGGGTTGAGAGTTGCCGGTTGGCAGCAAGAGCCGTTCGGCCCACCCATCTGACTCGTGACCTTTGACCCGTGACTCGTGACGACTCCTTGCGAGTGCCGCTCCCGTAGGCTCTATCATCCAAGCAAGCTCCCCTGCCCCGCCCCATAACTGACCCGACCATCGACGATCTGCGCAGCCGACGTATACGGATGCTCTACTACTTTTCCAATCTCAAGGATGTGCGAAACCTGAACGCCTTCTACCTTCAGCACATCTGATATGAGTGAACGATGGCAGCGCCACCACACCGCTTCGGAACACATGACAGCGGTGCGCCTTTCGTTCGCGAGCTGCATCAACCGATCGAGGCCGCCGCGAAACTCATTCGTTTCAATGTAATCGGCATACGCGCGAAACGATGCATTCCGCCAGGCTGTGTTGTGTGAATTTGGATCCGGCTTCCTCCGCCCACCGAGTTCCTGAAACCATTCATAGGCAATATGGTGCTCGCGCAAAGACGCGTTCAGTGATTCCGCATTGAACTGCGGATACTTTCGGGAACCTGGAAACCGCCGAACGTCGGCAATCGCTTCGATGTTCTGCGATTGCAGCAGCTCCAAAAAATGCTCGAGCGTGCGCGTGGAGTGCCCAATGGTCCAAATGCAGGACGCAGGTTTCGCACTCTTTCTGATGTTCGAGCCCATCTCCTCACCTTCCATCAACACGCATCGCTGACTTACATGAACGGTTTGCACATGCAAATGTCTCCACGCAGGCAGCGGTAACTCATTGGAATCTGCACCGATTGCAGGGTCGCAGCGTAGAACTCTCGCGTCGATAGCGCCAAGACGCTCGATGGGTAATCCTTCGGAACATCATCGTTCGCCGTTGCGTACAACACGCCATGCCGTCCAAGGTAGGAGATTCAGGATGACTCGCGTACAAACGGTCCAGCTACGAATTGCATCAGTCGCTGTGGCGCTCTTGTCTCTATGCGCTGTCGCGATGACAGCAGCTGCCGACGATGCGATCAACTGGGGTGAATGCCCGCCGATCACAGACGGATTTCCGGATATCGGGCAACAGCAGTGCGCGTTGATTCCGGTCCCGCTCGATTATCGTCAGCCACACGGTCGCAAAATCGACATCGCTGTTTCACGCATCAAGGCTTCCGATCCGACGAAGCGGCGCGGCGTGCTGTTTCTGAATACGGGTGGTCCTGGCGGAATGGGACTGGATGCGCCGCATTTGGCGACGGCGCTGTTTCCGCAAAGCGTACTCGATGCATACGATCTCATCGGCTTTGACCCGCGCGGCATTGGCAGGAGCGCGCCAGTTACGTGCGGACTGACGCAAGAACAGGCATTCCAGGCATTTCCGCAGCTAGAGCAGAGTCACAGCTTCGCGAAGACGGCAGAGTTTGCGCGGTTCGTTGCGGATGCGTGCGCAGGAGCGATGAGCGATACCTTACCTTTCATCAACACAGCAAATACCGCGCGCGACATGGATGTGATCCGCGCACGCTTGGGCGAGCGCACCATTTCATACTTTGCCTGGTCATACGGCACGTATCTCGGCGCCGTTTATGCTTCGCTGTTTCCAGCGCACGCAGATCGCTTCGTCCTGGACAGCGCGGTGAATCCAGATTGGCCGTGGCGCGAACAATTCCGTCACTGGGGTCCTGGCGGCGAAGCACGTTTTGCTGACTTCGCGGCTTACGCGATTGCCAATGAAGCAACACTTCATCTCGGCCGCACAGCCGATGAAGTGCGCGCGCTCTACTTTGATCTACTCGCGAAAAGCGCTACGAATCCGATCAGCTTTGCAGGATTCTTCGTTGATGCTCCGACCTTTCGCGTCCTGAACTTTTCATTCCTCTATAACGATGGGTCCTTCCCGGCCATGGCCAGTCTTTGGCAGGCCGTCAGAGATGGAGCGAGCGATGGCACGTCTGCGGCTCCCACGGGCGCAGCTGCAGCAGCAGGATACCCCGCGATACCCGAGGACAACTATTCAATGTCGACTGGAGCGGTGTTGTGCGATGACGTTGCGTGGCCGCGATCCATCGAGCGTTATAGGTGGGAGCTGCAATTCGACGAACATCGTTTCCCGATGTTCGGCCAACTCGGTTCGCACATCTGGAGCTGTGCTTTCTGGAGAGTCCAACCAACGGAACCGCTCGTGAACCTGACGCCTCACGGTCCAGCCAATCACATCCTCATTCTCAATACGTTGCGCGACCCAGCCACGCCGTTGCCCGGCGCACGACGGATGCGCGAATCGCTCGGGGAACGATCCCGTTTGGTCCTGGTTGATGGAGGTGGGCACGCCATCTTCGGGCTCATGGACAATATCTGTGCGACCCAAACAGTGGCGGCGTATCTCGCTGATGGTCACTTCCCATCCGCGGATACGACGTGTCCAGCCAACGCGAGCACTGCGCAGGACGCCAAGATGTTTGACACCCGCGCGCGCACCGACAGTACACGTGAGCAGGCAATCGAAGCGGCGCTGCGTCAGATGACGCCGCTGCATCGATGAGAGGCCAAGCTAGCCGCAGCCATAGCCGGCGGCGCGGCGTTCGGCAAAGCTTCACTGAGCCCCGCGAAATGGATGGGTGTCCAAGCAACAAGTATCGATTGCAGTAGTCCGTTGACCGTTTTTTCAGTGGGCAGCAAGAAACGTGTTAAGTGTGCGTGCGCCGTTTGAGGTGTAAGGATCGATTGCAGTAGTCCGTTGACCGTTTGCTGTTGGCAGCAAGAAACGTGAAACGTGTTAAGTGTGCGCGCGCCGCTTGAGGTGTAAGGATCGATTGCAGTTGGCGCTGCTTCCTGCTTCCCCGTTTCCCGTTTCCCGTTTCCTGCCGCACATGGACGTGCCAATGCCGCGAAGGCAGGACGCCGAGAGTGGCCGTTTCCCGTTTCCATTTTTCGTAGTCAGCTCCCCTCTCCCGAGCTGACGCTCGACCTCGGCAACTGCTCCTGCGTTGCTCTACCTCCTGCGTCCATGCAGTCCTCTCCCGCAAGGGGAGAGGTGTTTCGCGCACTACACATCACAGCCCGACACTACAGCGTGCCACACACTACGGCTGCCCCTGCCCGCCTCCTGATCCATAGATGTTTCCCGTCGCGAAGCTCGCATCGTCAGCAGCGAGTTGCACATAGATCGATGCGAGCTCGACCGGTTGACCAGGACGACCGAGAACCGTGGCACTGCCGAAGTGCTGATACTTTTCCTCCGACGCACCACCGCTGATTTGGAGCGGCGTCCAAACCGGACCAGGTGCAACTCCGTTGACGCGAATGCCCTTCGGGCCCAGCTGCTTTGCCAGCGACTTCACGTAGTTCATCGTCGCGGCTTTGGTTTGAGCGTAGTCGTATAGATCAGGCGATGGATCGTACGCCTGCTCGGACGTAGTGCCGATGATGCATGAGCCCGGCTTCAAGTGCGGCAATGCGGCTTTGATGATCCAGAACGGCGCGTAGATGTTGGTCTTCATCGTCGCGTCGAAGTCTTCGGTCGTGATCTCAAGAATCGATGAGTGCGCTTGTTGGCGCCCCGCATTGCAGACGACGATGTCGAGACCACCCAGTTCCTGCACCGTTCGCTCGACAAGCTGCTTGCAGAACGATTCGTCGCGCAAATCGCCCGGGATCGCCACTGCTTTGCGCCCTGCCTGTTTGATCAGTTCAATAACCTCACGAGCGTCGGGTTCTTCAAATGGAAAGTAATTGATGGCGACATCCGCACCTTCCCTCGCGTAGGCAATCGCCGCGGCGCGTCCCATTCCTGAATCGCCGCCGGTAATCAACGCTTTACGACCGGCAAGTCGATTCGATCCGCGATAAGAAGTCTCGCCGTGATCGGGCTTCGGATCCATCTCGGTCGCAAGACCCGGCCACCTTTGCGTCTGCTTTTTGAAGGGAGGTTTCGGATAGCTTGAGCGCGGATCGCGCATGTCCGGTTCGGTTGGCATTGCTAATCTCTGGTTGGTCCGCACGGAAGTGCAGATGCAACGCGCAACCATTGCGGCGGTTTCCTGCCGAGGACATCAAAAGAAAAGAGCCTCCCTCATACGAGGGAGGCAAACGGGGAGAGAGATCGAGGAAACCCTATGCGCGTTGGAACTGCTGCTCTTCGGTGCTGCCACGCAATGCAGTCGTAGACGAAGTTCCTGCAAGCACCGTCTGCGTCACGTCGTCGAAATAGCCCGCACCGACTTCACGTTGGTGGCGTGTCGCGGTATAGCCGGTCTTCTCAGCGGCAAACTCAGCCTCTTGAAGCGAAACGAACGCCGACATCTGCTTGTCGCGATAGGTGCGAGCAAGTTCGAACATCGAGAAGTTCAGCGCATGGAAGCCTGCCAACGTGATGAACTGGAACTTGTAGCCCATCGCGCCGAGTTCGCGTTGGAACTTCGCAATCGTGAGGTCGTCCAGCTTGCGTTTCCAATTGAACGAAGGCGAACAGTTGTAGGCGAGCAATTTGTCCGGGAACTCGCGATGAATGGCCTCGGCGAAGTGCTTCGCTTCGGTGAGATCCGGCGTGGCCGTCTCGCACCAGACGAGGTCCGCATACGGCGCGTACGCGATGCCGCGTGCAATTGCCTGTTCCAACCCTTTCTTCACATAGAAGAAACCTTCGGAGGTTCGCTCACTCGACTGAATGAAAGGACGATCGCGCTCATCGATATCTGAAGTCAGGAGTGCAGCAGATTCGGCATCGGTGCGAGCGACGATGAGTGTCGGCACATCGCAGACATCCGCCGCCAAGCGCGCGGCAATGAGCTTGCTGATCGCCTCGCTCGTCGGCACCAACACTTTGCCGCCCATGTGTCCGCATTTCTTGGCCGACGAAAGTTGGTCCTCGAAGTGAACGCCAGCTGCACCTGCTTCGATCATCTGCTTCATCAATTCGAATGCATTGAGGACGCCACCGAACCCTGCTTCGGCATCGGCAATGATCGGCTTGTACCAGTCGATGTTGTCGTTGCCTTCCGCATGACAGATTTCATCCGCGCGGCGCAATGTGTGATTGATGCGCTTGACGACCGCGGGCACAGAATCAGCCGGATACAAAGACTGATCCGGGTACATTTGCCCTGACAGGTTCGCATCGGCTGCGACCTGCCAGCCGGAAAGGTAAATCGCATCGAGCCCGGCGCGGACTTGTTGCATCGCTTGATTGCCGGTCAGCGCACCGAGCGCATTCACGAACGGCTTCTCATGCAAGTACTTCCAGAGCTTCTCCGCCATCAGCCGCGCCATCGTGTGTTCGATGCGAACGGTGCCGCGTAGACGCAGGACATCTTCCGCCGCATAGGTTCTGCAAATACCGGCCCAGCGCGGATCGGTTTGCCAAGTGTGTTTGAGAGACTCGGGGGTTGGGGATTCAGGACGCGTATTCATATCAATCGCACTCCGGCGGTTAAGCCAATCAAGGCAGCAATTCGTAGGCAGGGAGGGTGAGGAACTCTGCGAAATTCGGCGCGATCACTAATCGCTCGAATAGTTGTGCAGCCAAGTCATATTTCGCCGCGGCTGGACGATCGGACGCGTTGGCGGAGCGGATGTCTTGCATCGCTTCGCTCAACAGCGAGCGGAACAGCGCTAGCGTGAAGACTTCGCCGCTGTCGAGCCGCGCTTCGTGCTTCAGCCATTGCCACAACTGTGCGCGGCAGATTTCCGCGGTCGCGGCATCCTCCATCAAGTTGTACAGAGGCACGCACCCGGATCCGCTCAACCACGCAGCCAAATACTGAATACCAACGCGCACATTGTGCTGAGCACCCTCGCGCGTGATCGTCCCTTCCGGGATTCGCAAAAGATCGGCGGCGGTGACGACAACCGCGTCGCGAGTGACTTTCAATTGATTCGGCGCGCGCGAATCATCAAACGCGGCATGTGCGATCTCGGCCAAGCCAGGATGCGCGATCCATGTTCCATCGTGGCCCGCCACCACTTCGCGGGTTTTGTCCGCCAGCACCTTTGCGAGCGCCAACTGATTCGCCTTGGGGTTGTCGCGAATGGGAATTTGCGCAGCCATGCCCCCCATCGCGTAAGCCCCGCGTCGATGGCACGTCTTGATCAACAAGTCGACGTAGGACTTGAGGAAGTGCTTGTCCATCGTGACCTGTGCGCGATCCGGCAGCACCATGTCGCCGCGATTTCGAAACTTCTTGATGAAGCTGAAGATGTAATCCCAGCGACCGCAGTTCAGTCCGACGATGTGTTCCTTCAGCTCGAACAGGATTTCGTCCATCTCGAATGCAGCCAAGATCGTTTCGATCAGAACTGTCGCCTTGATCGTGCCTCGCGGAACACCACACGCCTCTTGCGCGGCAACGAACACGTCATTCCACAATCGCGCTTCGAGATGGCTCTCGAGCTTCGGCAAGTAGAAGTACGGGCCGCTTCCGGTACGTGCGAGCGCCTGATGGTTGTTCGCGAAGTACAACGCGAAGTCGAACAAAGATGCCGATACCGGCTCGTCGTCGACATACACGTGCTTCTCATCTAAATGCCATCCACGCGGACGCACGATCAATGTTGCGGTGCGCTGTTGAAGCCGATACACCTTGTGCGACACCGGATCGGTGTAACTGATCGTCCGATCGATCGCATCGCGCAAATTGATCTGACCTTGAATTGCGTTGTTCCAAGTCGGCGCACATGAGTCCTCGAAGTCCGCCATGAACGCTTCGACAGGCGCATTGAGCGCGTTGATGATCATCTTGCGTTCGACAGGTCCCGTGATTTCCACGCGGCGATCCTGCAAGTCCTTTGGAATGGGACCCACATGCCAGGTGTCCTCACGAATGCCAGCCGTGGACGGGATGAAATCGGGCGTTTCGCCCGCATCCAGTCGTGCTTGTCGCGTTTCTCTAGCCTTCAAGAGCTCCAAACGCTGCGCGTTGAAGCGGCGGTGCAGCATTTGGAGCAGCGTGAGCGCGGCCGTGGTGAGCACTTCGCCGTCTCTGGCAATGGGAGCACCAGCGATTTGCACGGCGCCATCGATTTGCTGATTTCGTGTTGCGGTGTTCATGGAGCCGCACTCTACGAGTTTCTCAAATCAAATTTGACTTTGGGAATTTCACACTGTTAATTTCACACCCATTGTGAGCTTTACACGTAAAAGTCATTTCCTCGGCGCGAAACTTCGCACGCTGCGCAAACGCAATGGTTTGACGCTCGAAGACCTGTCCGCGCGTTGTATCCAACTCGATGCGGCGTCTGCCCCATCAGTCTCCTACTTGAGCATGATCGAGAGCGGCAAACGGGTGCCGTCCGAAGACGTGCTCGAACTGATCGCGACGGTCTTTCAGCGCGAGCCGCAATGGTTCTTCGATGACAACCCGGAAGTGGAAGTCACCGCACCGAAGGAACGAGCCGGTAGCGCCGCAGCTATTCCTTTGGAACCGTCGTTCTTGTTCTCGAAGAATCTGCTGCAGGCCGCTATTCCCGAACTGCTATCGCAGACCGGCACGAGCGGCCGCCAATTTGCGCATCTATTGATCCGCTCGTATCAGGAGATGTCGCGCAATGACTTTCCCGATCTAGAGCGCGCGGCGGAAAGTGTCGGCGAACGTCGCTTCCCTCTCTCGGTCGAGGACCTCACGCGTCTATGCAAGAAGCATGGACTGGAACTGCGCTGGTTCGATCGCAAGCCCGTCCTCGCACTCGACAAGGATCGCGAAGTGCGCAGTATGGTTCGATCGTTCTTCGATGCACCGGGAATCGTGTATCTCAATCGCAGTCTCCAGGACGATCCAGCTCGATTGAAATTCGACTTGGCCTCGCACCTTGCGCACAAAGTGCTTCATGGCGGCGACGGATTGAAGTCGACCCACGCGACCGGCGGAGAGATGAGCGGCAGCCCCGAAGGCGGCGATCACGTCTCCGCCGGCATGAACGCGCAAGACGTATTGCATGCTTGGCGCGATTTCGAGTGCAGCTTCTTCGCAGGCGCACTGCTCGGTCCCAAGGTGCCGTTCCGCCGGTTCCTCACGCGCGAGCGTTATCGCGTTGAGGCTGGCGAAAAGCTGCAACTCACGCCGGCGCTCGTCATGCGCCGAATGACGAAAGTTTCACCCTATCCGTATTGGCACTTCTTCGATGCGTATCCTCCGGGATTCTTGCGTGCCGTGTATCGCGGCAACGGCATTCCCCTACCCTGGGGCAATCTTGCGCAGGTCAGCGATCCGTGTCCGCACTGGGCCGTGTTTCGCATGCTCGATCCGAAATACTCGAAGTCTCAGAATTCACAGATTTCGGTGCTACGCGATGGTGATCAGTCGTTCCTGTACTGCTGCCACTCTCGACGCGTGAACGACATGGCCGGTAATGCCCACGTGATTTCCGTCGGCGTCGATCTTGCACCCGCTTTGCAGTCTCACTGCGGCGACGCCAAGGGCGTCATCGATCGCATCAGCGAGGCTTGCCTGCATCGACACGGCGAATCGAAGATTCCCGACGACGCCGCCCATGCGCTCGAGGGCGTAGCCCGAGTGCTGAACATCGCGTGGATCGAAGATGCATTAGCGAACTCGGCGCGGATCATTTGTCCGCGCAGCAATCACTGTCCTCGTCACAAAGCATGCGATGGCGCTCGCGGATCACGCGCGCGGGAGATCAACGATGTCCGTGCGGAAATCCTCGAGAAGGTGAAGCGTCCGCACTAGAACTCTCAGACTCCGGTGTAGCCGCAGTGCGCTACTCGACGATCACGGTGCCGACCATATGCGGGTGCACTGCGCAGAAGTACTTGAACGTTCCCGCGTCACCCATCACGACCGCATACGAATCGTCGGTATCCAATGCCGCCGAATGCATCGGCGACTTGGGATCGGTTCCCGTCACCGTATGGGGCACGTCGTCTTCGTTGATCCACTTGATTTGCGTTCCAGGGCTGACCTTGATCGTCGCGGGCTCGAACGTGAAGTTGCTGATCTTCACGATCACGGGCGCGCCGCTCGCAGGCTGCGACCCCAGAGCGTCTTCGCCCGCTGAAGCTGAGCCAAGCACGCCAGCCGTCCACCCGCACACAACCAGTGCGAGCGTCCTTGCAATGATTCGATTCATGCTGCACCTCGCGCTGCATCGACAGCATCGAGCGTTCGATCGCTCACGGCGAGCGGGCTGTGTTTGCCTTGATAGCTGACGTCGCGAATACCTAATACGTGCCGCAGCGTTTCCGCAGGCACTTTCATCGGTCCAGGGCTCGGCGCAGCACCCGGCGCGGGTTGCGGAAACGCGGTCGACATCGCCGTGAAGAACTTCACGTGCCCTTCGACCTTCTGCAGCACCTGATGAATGTGACCGTTCAGCACGGTCACCGAACCGAAGCGGCGCATGTAACTGAGTGCCTGAGTCGCATCGTCCGTACCCCAGCCCCAATCGGGGTACACGGTCCATAGCGGCATGTGAGTGAAGATGACCAGCGGCGTGCTGGCACTACGATGTTTGAGATCCCGCTCCAACCACTCGAGCTGTTCGCCGCCGAGCCGTCCGAATCCGCCCGCCTGCAAATCGAGCACATTGACCAAGCCAATGAAGTGCACTCCGCTTGCATCGAAGCTGTACCACTTGCGATCGGTCGATCCGTTGAAGCGCTCGAAGAATGTGTTGCCGTTGTCGCCGATGACGTCGTGCTCGCCGGGCACGTAGTGAACGTCCCCTCGATACGTCCCGACGATCTGTTGAGCGGTATCGAATTCTTCAACTTTGGAGAGGTGACTCACATCTCCCGTGTGCAGCACGAATTGCGGCTGCAGACCCACGACTTCATTCATCGCGGCTTGCAGCGTGGCATTGGCATCGGGATTGGCTTCTTTGTGAAAACCGATATGACTGTCGCTAATCTGCACGAACCGAAGACCGGTAGTCCTCGGCGTCGCGCTTCGCGTGAGTGCACTTGCAACCGGCACGCCGCCGGCCAGGGTCCAGAGAAGCCCCGTGCCCGCCCAAGCACCGCATTTCAAGAGCTGCCGGCGGTCGAGTTTAGGCGATGACTCCTCGCCGGGAACATGTTTTGAGTCTTTCATCATCTACTCCAGAGGTGGTGGTTTCGCTGGAGGTGACAGTCGCGGAGCCAAAGAAATTCTCGATCGATGCGCACGGGAATAAAGTCAGGCGTCGCCCGGTCTTTACCTTGACTACGGCTGCGTCCCGACTGAATGAAGCCTTCAACGTCCCATTCGACCGTGTTTGCTGAGCTTGCGCGCGAGCACCTCGATGCGGCCTATAACCTGGCCCGCTGGATGATTCGCGATGCTTCGAGTGCACAGGACGTGGTGCAGGACGCAATGCTGCGCGCGCTGAAGTATTTCGATAGCTATCGCGGGGACAATCCAAGAGCTTGGCTGCTGCAAATCGTCCGCAACGCAGCACTCGATGCATTGGGACGCGCCGAGGCGACCGTCTCGATCGACACACTCGATCCTGCGTTCGCGCCGGATCCCGCATTGATCGAGCCCGACACACCGGAGGGGACCATGGAGCGCGACACCGAGCAGCGACGCATCAGTCAATGCGTCCAGCAACTGCCGCTCGAGTTGCGCGAGTGTCTGGTGCTGCGCGAATGGGAAGATCTCTCGTACAAGGAGATCGCGAGAATTTTGCAAACGCCGGTTGGCACGGTCATGTCGCGCCTATGGCGCGCGCGACAGCACCTTGCGGAAGCCTTATGCAAATTGCCGGAGTACCAGCAATGAGCAACGAGTTTGTGTGCGAACAGATTCTTTTGGTTCAAGCCGATTGGGATGGCGAATTGGACGCAGCCGAATCAGCGAAGATTCACGCGCATCGTCAGCAGTGCGAAGCCTGTGCACAGGCGTACGGGATGCTGGAAATGACTCGCGCGGCGCTGCGCAAAGTGCCCGCCTATTCGGCGCCTGCATCGCTGCATTCGTCCGCACCCATTGCTTCGCGAGTGCGAGCTCTGCCGCGATCTTGGATATCCGGCTTTGCTCTCGGCATTGCTGCTTCGGCCGCCGCATGGATCGCTCTACAACCCACAAGTTCGGGAACGGCACAAATGCTCGTTGACAGTCACGTTCGCGCGGCGCAATCCGATTCGCACTTGCTTGATGTCGTCTCCACCAACCAACACGTCGTGAAGCCATGGTTCGACGGCCGGCTTCCTTACTCACCGCCCGTAAAAGATCTCGCTGAGCGCGGCTTTCCGTTACTCGGTGCGCGCATCGATGTCATCGAGGGGCAGTCAGTCGCTGTCCTTGTCTATCAAGCGGGCAGGCATCAAGTCGATTTGTTCGTGTGGCCCACGACGGCTGACATCCGCTCTCTTGGCGCCGAGCGCAATCGCGGTTTCAATCTGCTGCAGTGGACCACAGAGGACGCCGTCCTCACAGCCGTCTCCGATTTGAACGAACGCGAGCTACACACCTTTGTTGATGGATGGCGGGCAGAGAGGTGAGGGTGAGCACGGTTGGCCGTTGACCGTTTTCAGTTGACGGCAAGAAAGGTGTTAAGTGTGCGCTGCGCCGTTTGAGGTGTAAGAATCGATTGGAGTTGTCTGTTGACTGTTGAGAGTTGGGGGTTGGCGGCAAGGCAGCGCTTCCGCTTGCTGCAACTTTCTAGGAGCAATGCGCTCTGGCCTGCTGACGCAAGTCAGCTTCCCTGCCGCGCTCTTCCGTTCTGCGCGGCTACCTTGCCAACGGCTTGCCTGCGCGTGAGCGCTTGCCTCCGCTTCGCAGTTGACCGTCGAGAGTTGGCGGGTTGGCGGCAGAGCCACGGTTCCCGATCGCTGTCAGTTCGCACTGAGCAATGCGCTCTGGCCTGCTGACGCAAGTCAGCTTGCCTGCCGCGCTCTCTTCCGTTCGGCGCGGCTACCTTGCCAACGGCTTGCCTGCGCGTGAGCGCTTGCCTCCGCTTCGCAGTTGACCGTTGAGAGTTGAGGGTTGGCGGCAGAGCCACGGTTCCCGATCGCTGTCAGTTCGCAGTGAGCAATGCCCTCTGGCCTGCTGACGCAAGTCAGCTTGCCTGCCGCGCTCTCTTCCGTTCGGCGCGGCTACCTTGCCAACGGCTTGCCTGCGCGCGAGCGCTTGCCTCCGCTTCGCAGTTGACCCTTGAGAGTTGGGGGTTGGCGGCAGAGCCACGGTTCCCGATCGCTCAGTTCGCAGTGAGCAATGCGCTCTGGCCTGCTGACGCAAGTCAGCTTGCCTGCCGCGCTCTCGTCCGTTCGGCGCGGCTACCTTGCCAACGGCTTGCCTGCGCGTGAGCGCTTGCCTCTTCGTTCCTCGTTCGATTCGTTGTCACCTCCTCCATGTGGAGTAAAGGAAATGGACGTCCGCCATCATCGACTTCAGAGCGTCCCGTAACGCGGAACCCGAGTGCCGAATAGAACTTGACTGCGTCGGGATTCTGCTCGTTCACATCCAGTCGAAGCCGGCACTTCAGATGACGTCGCGCGTGCTCGATCAGCGCTGTGCCACCGCCGAGCCGCAACCATTCCGGGGCGATGAACAAGGCTTCCACGCTTGACTGGCCCAAACCGATGAAACCGACAGGTTCATCGGCGTCGGTTGACCATACCCAGAGATCGAGGTCAGCGAGGATTCCCTGGCGCACCAGGTTCAGCAGCGTCTGAATATCGGAATCACTCAAGAACCGATGCGTCGCTCGGACCGAGCGCATCCAGATGTCGATGAGAACATCCATCTCGTGACTCTTAGCGCGACGAATGTTCATCCCCGACTCTCGGCACGCCGCGTCACGTACGCGACCAAGTCGGTCAGCGTCACTCCTACCGCATCCGCCTCTGCGCTCAATTGTTCACGAGCAACGCCTTGCCTGTTGTTCCAGAAGGTCGGGTATCCGAACCATTTCGCTCCGGCGACATCCCACCCGGCGAAGGCAACGAAGAGAATTTCCTCCTTGACGACGCCGAGGACATCGACACCCAATTGATAGGCCCTGGGGTCTGGCTTGTATGTGCGAATCCGATCCGTGCTGACGACTGCATCGAACAGTCCATCGAGCTGGGAGTGCGCGATTCCGGCATTCAATATCTCGCTGGTCGCGTTCGACAAAAACGCGAACTTGATTCCCAGCTTGCTTAGATGTTGCAGCGCTGGCTTTACGTCTGGCCATGCGACCAACTGCAGAAATCCATTCATGAGAGCATCACTCTGCTGACTCGTGATCTCGAGCCTCAGCGATGAGGCCGCAAAAATAAGAGCATCTCGCGTTGCATCCCAGAAGTTAGCGTAGCGTCCACCCAGCGCACGTAACCACTGATACTCGAACTGGCGCGTGCGCCACAGTTGAGCGAACTCAGTGCCATGCCCAGGAAAGACTCGCTCACAAGTCTGGAAGATGGGCCGCGGATCGAATATGGGGAAAGCGTCGAACGCGATCGCCTTGATCTTCTTGGATTCGCCACTCGCGCGAACCAGAGACGGTAGTGACGTGGCCATTGCACCGGCCACTGCGTGAGTCAGCAACGCACGTCGATTCATCTGCATACGGGTCTTCTCGGCGGCGGCTGCAAACAGGATTGCTGGCGATAAGCTCGCAAACTAACCGGCTTCTCAAAGCGACGCACAAAGGTCTCGAGATCTTGAAATATTGCAGGAATGGAGACAGAGAAATTTGGACAGGATGAACAGGACCAACAGGATGATCAGCGCCAAGGCATCTGTTCCTACACTCCCAAGCTCGTTCATCTTGATAATCCGGTCTAATCCTTGTCTCTGCTGCCGGAACAGCGTCCGATACGGTAGACCCGATGCTCAGAGCCAAAATCTGTACAGCCAGAAGACCGGACCAAGCCGCTTCTCATTTCATTTGCGAATTTTGGCTTCTATGTGCCGCTGATGAGGTCATGCCCAAAGATCGCGACGCATGGCAATGCGGTGCTCCATCGGAACCCCGACCGCAGCTTCTGCTTGCAGGATCACGCGCAAATGCTCGGACAGCTCTGGGCGCGCAACGGTAGTGAATCCAAGTCGCGAGTAGTACGGGCCATTCCAAGCAATGTCAGCAAACGTGGTGAGCGTGAGCGAAATCGCGTTCTGAGTGCGAGCCCATGCAGCCACATGGTCTATCAGCTGACTGCCCAGTCCTCGGCGCGAGAAGTTGGGATGGATGTGCAGCTCGCAGAGATGCACCGTGTCCCCATGAACTCGAGCCATAGCAAACCCAATGGGCACGTCCTGATACGTTGCAACCCACACGCGATCATGCGCCGTGTCGATGTGCTCCGACGCGTTTGGATGCTCGGCCAATGCAGCGTACCGCGTCTCCAAAAACAGCATGCATGCCGCTTGTTCGATTGCGGGCAAGGACGGCAGATCGCGATCGGTTGCTTTACGAATTCTGTACACAGTCATCCCAAGTGACGCGGCTCTGTCTGAGTGCCTTACGGAGGCTCTTGCGTTCAAGCGGTTCGTAGCGCCCGTGCACGACTGCCGTGTAGTACTGACACTTCGCGCCCGGCTCGGAGCCGCCTTGAATTGCGCAAGAATGTGAGCGTTCCCATTTAGACGCCGTTTTTGTCCGACCATTGATTTATCCCCATGTAGTCGTCAAGACACTATGGCCTTCGCTGTCATGGCCGAATTAGCGAAATTTTCCACTGTCTGGTGCGTACACGAGACATGGACCGCTTTTTCCGGTCTTGACCTCTCAACGCGAGCGCACCATAAAACACGCGCCGAGCCAATCGTCGGGGGACGCCTCGCGGCTGCACCGTCGCGATGACGGCGAGCGCTCGGAGGGTATGCAGGGGGGCTTGCATTGCCGGGAGTGACTAGATGAAAACGAGGTTCATAGTTCGTCCACTGCGCCCTCTCCTCTCGCCGACTCCACGGACTGCTATCACGGGCAAAATATCAGCGCGCACATGAACAGCTCACTTAGTGCCGTCGAGCGCGTCGCATCGACTCGCCTCCGACTTTTCAGTCGCCGCTTGCTGTCGAACTACGTTTCGACGCTGTTCTTCATCGGGCTGTGCTACTGGGTGGTTACCGACGTCAGCGAGTTCCATCGTTCAATGTTGCAGGGCGAGTGGGTTCTTTCGGGCCCGGGATTCAATGCGACCGTCACCGTGCATGCCGTCTTCGTCAGCCTGATCGCCCTCTATGCTGTCCTTCTGCTCCCGTATTACGCGGCCTACCCATGGATGCATGCCAATACTTACACGTTCTTGCAAGGCCTGTGGTTCGCGTGGTTGCGGGGCCGACGACGGAAGGCGGCAAGCCCGTCGGAATCATCCGGCGGCGTAACGCTAGCCAGCCCCTTCTCGCGTATCGGCAAGCAAGCCGGGCTCGCGTTATTGCTCAAGTTCTTTTTCGCACCGCTGATGATCAACTGGTGCCTCCTTCATATCGCGAATCTCACGAGCTCGCTGCTGGAATTCGTCCATGCAATGGGAAGCGGGATGTCGGGGCGCGCTCTGTTTGACAGTTCACTGTTCTGGTCCTGTTTCCAACTGATTCTATTTGTCGACACGCTGCTCTTCACGCTCGGCTACATGATCGAAGTACCCGCTCTCGGCAATCGTATTCGCAGTGTTGAGCCGACCTTCTTTGGATGGTTCATTTGCCTTGCGTGCTATCCGCCGTTCAATGACACGACCCAGCGATTGTTCGCGTGGGAAAGCAGCGATTTTCCATTCTTCGAGAGCAACTTCGTTCACCTGACGGTCAACGTCGCGCTACTTACATCGCTCGCGATTTTCTCCTGGGCATCGATTTCGCTCGGCTTCAAAGCCAGCAACTTAACGAACCGCGGAATCGTTGCGCGCGGACCTTATCGACTCGTTCGGCATCCGGCGTACGCCGCAAAGAATCTCGCATGGTGGCTCGGCGCATTGCCGACAATCTTGATGTTCTTTGCTGCGGGAGCTTGGCGTTCGCTCGCTTATGCGCTGTTTTCGCTATGCGGCTGGACAGCGATTTACGCGCTGCGCGCGCTGACCGAGGAACGCCATTTGCTCATGTTGCGTAACGGTTACGCAGAGTACGCCGGCAAAGTGAAATGGCGGTTTGTACCCGGCCTCTGGTGAGCAATCGCATTGCAATCATTCACTTCTCTTGCTGCATTTCGTGCAGCTTCACCACCTGAGGCAGGATGGTTTCCGAGTAGAAACTCATCGTCGGCGAGTTCGGTTGTACGTCGCTGAGTTTCGCGAAGTGTTGGATCAGCTGGTCGGAATCAGACAAGTACTTGCCCGGCTCGATCTCCACCGTCGGAAATGTCGCACGCTTCCCAAGTCCTTTGCTGAGTTTGTCCTTGACCTCATCAAGTTGCGGCGTATCGGATTTAACTCGAACGATATCGAGCCGATCCCGCAGGCCGGCCTCAGTCATGTACAGCAGGAACTTGAACGAGAATGGACAACCTTCCAAAAGATAGGCACGCGATCGAAACGTCTCGGACATAGCTCTTCTCCATCACTGGCGCTTCTAGCAAGCGCTTCCCCCGTTCGCCGGTTCCCCCTCTGCTGCGCAACGGAGGCAAGAGATTGATGTCGTCATTCACCGAACCGCGTTAGTCGTTCGACCGTCATCATCGGCTCACTTCTCCCATCACTTCCGTTGGTTGGTCAACGATTCGCTCAGATGAATTCGCAGACACGGAACATCGCGAGCACACGACCGTTCCAATTCGCGGCATCCACCGCAGCACCCTCTTTCTTCGATGGCCTCGGAATGCACGCGCACCGAGGAGTCGGCATTCTTATTCAGGAGGCATCCATGTTCGTACACAACAAACGACTCCAGTACACAGTACGAGTCGGAGAGACCAATCCGGGTCTTGCCAACTTGATGCTGGAGCAATTCGGCGGGCCGCAAGGCGAACTTGCTGCAGCGATGCGCTACTTCACTCAAGCTCTTGCCGAGGACGATCCAGGCCGCAAGGACATGCTGCTGGACATCGCCACCGAAGAACTCAGTCATTTGGAAGTGATTGGCAGCTTAGTCGGCATGCTCAACAAGGGCGCGAAGGGACGGATCTCTGAAGCAGCGGAAGAACAGGCCGAGCTGTACCGCAGCATCACGGGCGCAGGCAACGATAGCCATCTGACTCAAGTCCTGTATGGCGGCGGTCCGGCTCTGACCAACTCCGGCGGCGTGCCGTGGACGGCTGCTTACATCGACACGATCGGCGAACCCACCGCGGACCTGCGATCGAACATTGCGGCCGAAGCACGCGCCAAGATCATCTATGAGCGATTGATTTCGCTGACCGATGACCCCGGCGTGCGTGAGGCACTTGGTTTTTTGATGACGCGCGAAATCGCGCATCAGAAGTCGTTCGAGAAGGCGCTGTACTCGATCGAGAGCAACTTCCCACCCGGCAAACTCCCCGGCGATCAGCGTTTCACTAACGTGTACTTCGACATGTCACAGGGCGAAGGCAATACACGGGGCCCGTGGAACGAAGGCGAGGAGTGGCAGTTCGTGGAAGATCGCGATGACCAAGCGGCTGTGGACGGAGGCAACGGCATGTCCAGTGTGGAACTGGACGGCACTGAAGCCAGCATGCTGAAGCAAGCGATCCAACGCACTCGCTCGGATCGCAGCGCGAACCCGAAGACCGGGGCGGACTTGGGAAAAAATGGCGGCGCACGTCGTCAGTAACTGTCGTTAGTGCACGCGCATGGACGCGCAAGTACGTGGCACTCGCATCGCCACCGAGCGACTCAGCACAGCGCGAAGTGCAGCTGAGGCCGCTCGGCCGGCGAGCCCAGGCAACTCACTTCCCGAAGCGTATCGAAGCATTTCTGTTGCTCGCGGGTCGTGGCCCAGACGACTGTTGTCTTTTCTAGGGCCAGGCTATCTCGTCGCGATTGGCTACATCGATCCGGGTAATTGGGCCACCGACTTGGCCGGCGGCTCTTCGTTCGGCTATTCGCTACTCTGGATCGTTCTACTCTCGAACCTCATGGCGATTGTGTTGCAGTCGCTCGCAGCGCGACTCGGCATCGTTGCTGGATTGGATTTGGCTCAGGCGTGTCGGCAGCGTTATTCGAGAAACTCGGTCCGCGTGCAGTGGTTGCTGAGCGAACTGGCGATCTGCGCCACGGACCTCGCCGAGGTGATCGGCAGTGCCATCGCGCTCAATCTGCTGTTTCATATTCCGTTGCAATGGGGTGTACCGCTCACGGCGATCGATGCGCTGTTGGTACTTTGGCTACAGCAACGTGGTTTTCGTTATCTCGAAGCACTCGTCGCCGCATTGTTGCTAACGGTCTGCGCATGCCTCGGCATCGATCTGTTCTTGTCGCATCCCGCTTGGAGCGATGTTGCAGCAGGATTCGTCCCGACCCGTGCCGTGCTCGCCAACCGCGACATGCTGTACGTTGCAATCGGGATCATCGGTGCGACGGTCATGCCGCACAACTTGTATCTGCATTCGGCGGCGGTGCAAACACGCAAGTATCGGCTCGATGCAGCGGGCCGAGGCGATGCGCTTCGTTATTCTGCGATCGACACGGTGCTGGCGCTGACGCTCGCGTTCCTAGTGAACGCCGGAATTTTAATGCTGGCAGCCGCATCTTTTCACACGCCTGAGAATCCTCGAAGCGTTGGAATCGATGAAGCCTATCGGCTCCTCGCCCCGGTACTAGGCACGAGTGTGGCCAGCGTGCTGTTTGGAGTTGCACTATTGGCTGCAGGACAAAGTTCAACTTTGACGGCAACACTTGCAGGACAAGTCGTCATGGAAGGATTCATCGAGTTTCGCATGGCTCCATGGCTGCGGCGATTGCTCACGAGGACGATCGCCATCGTTCCAGCCCTTGTAATCGTGTTTCTTGCCGGG
>DASTSB010000166.1:0-2875 GCA_035760885.1 Steroidobacteraceae bacterium
TCGAGCTTTGCTCGACACCACGCCCCTCGCGGCCGGTAACGCCCCCTACGTCGAAGCCCTCTACGAACAGTACCTAGCAGATCCAGCGTCGGTCGATCCGCGCTGGCGCGAATACTTCGCGAAGCTTGCTGGGTCCGGCGCGAACGAAACAGCACACGGTCCGATCCGGGAAGCGCTGGCGCAGCGTGCAGTTTCCGCTCGCCCCGTCGCTGTTGCGGTGAGCAACCCCGCAGCATCGGACGATTCAGCCAAACAAGGGGGTGTGGCTCGGCTGGTGCAGGTCTATTCCAATCGCGGCCACTTGTTAGCGGATATCGATCCTCTCGGATTGATGCAGCGGCCAGTGCCGGAAGTCCTCGAGCTAAAACACTTCGGTTTGAGCGAGGCGGATCTAGATAGCGAGTTCTACACGGGCGCTCGCACTGACGCGATTCCGAAGCGCATGAAGCTGCGCGACATGATTGCGCAGTTGAAGATGATCTTCTGCGGTCCGATCGGCGCGGAGTTTGCGCACGTTTCCAATTCCACTGAACGGCTTTGGCTACAGAACCGATTTCTCGAGGGTCGGGTCAAACACCGCTTCAATGCAGACGATCAGAAGAACTTCTTGCGGCACCTCACCGCGGCCGAAGGCCTGGAGGTATATCTCGCAACCAAGTACCCGGCGCAAAAGCGTTTCTCCCTAGAAGGCGGCGACTCGTTGATCCCGATGCTGGATGACTTGATCCAGCAGGGCGGACAGCGCGGGATCGAAGAAATCGTTATCGGCATGGCGCACCGCGGGCGCTTGAACGTGCTCGTGAATGTCGTCGGCAAGTCGCCGCAAGTGCTGTTCTCGGAATTCGAGGGGCACTACGACACGAACCACATGCAGGGTTCCGGCGACGTCAAGTATCACAAGGGATTCTCCACCGACATCCGTACGCCGGCAGGCAATGTGCACGTCGCGTTGGCCTTCAATCCATCGCACTTGGAAGTGGTGAATCCTGTGGTCGAAGGATCGGTGCGCGCGCGTCAGCAACGTCGTAACGACAGCAAGGGCGATAAGGTCGCGCCGATTTTGATTCACGGCGATGCCGCATTCGCAGGGCAAGGCGTCGTGATGGAAACGCTGCAGCTATCCCAAGCACGCGGTTTCTACACGGGTGGCACCGTTCACATCATCATCAACAATCAAGTCGGCTTCACAATTTCCGATCCGCGCGATTCGCGTTCGACGCTGTATTGCAGCGACGTCGCCAAGATCATCGAAGCGCCGATTTTCCACGTGAACGGCGATGATCCCGAAGCTGTGCTCTTCGTGACGCGGTTAGCGCTGGACTATCGCATGACGTTCCACAAGGACGTGGTGATCGACCTCGTGTGCTACCGCAAGCGCGGTCACAACGAAGCGGATGAGCCCGCGGCGACACAGCCGGTGATGTATCAGAAAATTCGCTCTCAGCGTACGCCGCGCCAGATCTACGCCGAGCGGTTAATTGCGGAGAAGGTGATCACCGCGGCGGAAGCGGACGAGATGGTCGAGCAATATCGCCGTGCTTTGGACGAAGGACGTACTACTTCGCGCCACGCGCTGGGGATGATCGGCAACAAGCACACGGTCGATTGGAGCAAGTTTCAGCACGTCTCTGAGCGCATGGAACCTGTGGTCACAGGCGTGCGCGTCGAACAGTTGCGAGAACTCGCAGGCAAGCTCACGAGCTTCCCCGCGAACTTCACACTGCATCGTCAGGTCGCGAACGTCGTCCAAGCCCGCGAAAAAATGGCAGTCGGTCAGCAGCCGCTGGATTGGGGCTTCGCCGAAACGCTCGCTTACGCGACTCTGCTCACGGAAGGCTATGAGGTCCGAATCGTCGGTCAGGATAGCGGCCGCGGTACGTTCTTCCACCGCCACGCGGTGTGGCACGATCAGACGAGCGGCGATACCTACATTCCGCTTGCCAATCTCGCCCCTTCGCAACCGCGCTTCAACGTGATCGATTCGCTGCTGTCCGAAGAAGCGGTGATGGGATTCGAGTATGGCTTCTCAACGACGGAACCGAACTGCTTGAACATCTGGGAAGGGCAGTTTGGCGACTTCGCGAACGGTGCCCAAGTCATCATCGATCAGTTCATTAGCTCAGGCGAAGCGAAATGGGGCCGCTTGTGTGGACTCACTTTGTTCTTGCCGCACGGCTACGAAGGTCAGGGGCCAGAGCATTCTTCGGCACGCCTCGAGCGCTTCTTACAGCTCTGTGCAGAACAGAACATGCAAGTGTGCGTACCCTCCACGCCGGCGCAGATGTTCCACATGCTGCGTCGGCAGATGCGCCAGAACTTCCGCAAGCCGCTCATCGTGATGACGCCGAAGAGCTTGCTGCGTCACAAGCTGTCGGTCTCCTCGCTCGAGGACCTCACCCACGGCGGTTTCCGCAATGTCATCGATGAGATCGACGACATTCAACCCTCGCACGTCACGCGAGTGGTCTTCTGCTCGGGTAAGGTCTACTTCGATTTGCTCGATTCGCGCCGGGCCGACGCGTTACACAACATCGCGCTGGTCCGCATCGAACAGCTTTATCCGTTCCCGATCGAAGAATACGCGGCCACCCTTCGCAAGTACCCCAATGCTCGCGAAATCGTATGGTGCCAAGAGGAGCCGCAAAACCAGGGAGGCTGGTACCAGATCCGTCATCGCCTGCAAGAAGGGCTCGGCAAAGATCAGCAATTGCTCTACGCCGGACGTGCGCCGGCCGCCGCGCCCGCTGCAGGTATTTTCCAAATGCATGTCGATCAGCAGCAGGGGCTCGTCGACGCCGCGTTGCGTTCCACCAGTACCGAAGAATCCGTGCGTCAGACGACTCGTCTGAAAGCTGCAGCAAAGAAATAGGACAAG
>DASTSB010000167.1:0-10814 GCA_035760885.1 Steroidobacteraceae bacterium
ACTTTCCGAGAAGGGCTCTGCGAATATGCAATCCTGACAGCAAGAGATGCGCAATGCGTGCTTCGGATCTTTCATCGCTTCTTGTCTCCGTGCACTCCGTGTCCTCCGTGTGAAATCCTTCGATCGTTCTAGTCACTAACCGCAATCCGACGCCACGATCCGCCGGAGTATCCTCGGCCATCGCCCTGCGCTTTCCGTGGAGGATCTACCGATGGCGTATTCCACCGAGAACATCCGCAACATCGCGCTGGTCGGGCAGGCAGGCGCCGGCAAAAGTCTGTTGGCAGAGAGTCTGCTCGTTGCAACGGGCGCGATTCGCACTCGTGGCAGCGTCGAACGCGGCACGCTCACGTGCGATTTCGATCCTCAGGAGAAAGAATTCGGTCATTCGCTCGATGCGGCCATCGTGCATTTCGAACAGGGTGGCTGTCACGTCAATCTCATCGATACGCCGGGCTATCCCGATTTCATCGGTCGTTCGCTGTCGGTGCTGGAAGCCGTCGAAACTGCTGCCATTGTGATCAACGCCGTGAACGGCATCGAGCCGGTCACACACCGGATGATGCAGTTCGCGCGTGATCGTGAATTGTGTCGGCTCATCATCGTCAACAAGATCGACTGCCGCGAAGCGAATTGCGAACGGCTCGTGGATGAGCTGCGCGAAACGTTCGGGCGCGAGTGTTTGCCGCTCAATTTGCCGAGCGAGCATGGACGTTCAGTTGTGGACTGCTTTTTCCAACCCGGCACTGGCACGCCAGATCTTTCGAGCGTCGCGAGTGCGCACACGGAGATCATCGATCAAGTCGTCGAGGTCGACGAGAAATTGATGGCCTTGTATCTCGAACAAGGCGAGGAACTCACGCCCGAACAACTGCACGATCCTTTCGAGCGTGCCCTGCGCGAAGGCCATCTCATTCCGATTTGTTTCGTGAGTGCCGAAACCGGCGCCGGCATTACGGAGCTGCTGCAGATTATTTCGCGATTGATGCCCAATCCCATGGAGGGAAATCCGCCGCCCTTTCTCAAAGGAGAAGGCGATTCAGCCGAACGCGTGAAAGTAACTGCCGACCCAAATCGGCATGTGATCGCGCACGTGTTCAAAGTCACGATCGATCCGTTCGTCGGCAAGATGGGCGTCTTCCGCGTTCACCAAGGGACGGTGCGTAATGGATCGCAATTGTTCGTCGGCGACGCGCGCAAGGCATTCAAGGTGGCGCACCTCTATCGATTGCAGGGCAAAGATCACATGGAAGTGCCGCAATTGCTGCCGGGCGACATCGGCGCTATTTCGAAAGTGGAGGAACTGCACTTCGATGCGGTGCTACATGATTCGCATGACGAAGATCATTTTCATCTGAAGTCCATCACGTTCCCGCCCGCGATGGCCGGTGTCGCAATCGAACCGGATCGTCGTGGCGAGGAGCAGAAGCTCTCCGATGCGCTGCATCGACTTGTTGCCGAAGATCCTTGTGTGCGAGTCGAGCATCATGCAAGTCTCAATGAGACCGTGCTGTACGGAATGGGTGATCTACATCTGCGCGTGATGCTCGAGCGCATGAAGAATCGCTACGGCGTGCAATGCAAGACCCACACGCCCAGCATTCCGTACCGCGAAACCATCACGCGCCCCTCCGAAGGGCATCATCGACACAAGAAACAAACCGGCGGCGCCGGACAGTTCGGCGAAGTGTTCTTGCGTATCGAGCCGCTCGATCGCGGCACGGGATTCGAGTTCGTCGATGAAGTCGTCGGCGGTTCGATTCCATCGCAATACATTCCAGCAGTCGAGAAGGGCGTTCGCCAAGTGCTGAGCGACGGCGCGATCGCAGGCTTCCCGCTTCAGGATGTGCGCGTCATCGTCTACGACGGCAAACATCATTCAGTCGATTCCAAGGAAGTCGCTTTCGTTGCGGCCGGCCGTCGTGCATTTCAGAATGCGTTCCGCGATGCCGCGCCGATCGTTCTCGAACCGATCGTTAAACTCGAAGTCACGACACCTGCGCAAGCAACCGGCGACATCACCGCGGATCTCGCAACTCGTCGAGGCCGCATCAGCGGCAGCAACTCACTTGCTGGTGGTCAAGCACGCATAAGCGCCCTCGTCCCGCTGGCCGAGATCAACGACTACCAGTCGCGCCTGAAGTCACTCACGGGCGGCGAAGGCAGTTATGCGATGGAGCTGAGTCACTACGATGCCGTCCCAGCGCGCAAACAGCAGGAGTTGATGAAGGCGTGGAAGGGAGTGGAGGAAGAATGAAGAGGCCGGCCGTCTGAGAGCAGGAGCAGACTTCTTAATCTGACCATCCTGTCAATCCTGTTCATCCTGTCCAAACTCTTAGCTCCGACTCCGCGCGGAGAGAAGAATTCTTGAAAGGGTAAAGAAGATGAACGAGGAAGCGCTCGCGCGCAGGCTACCTTGCCCGCAGGGCTCGCCTCTTCAATTCCGTCTCTGGCCTGCCGTCAGGCTTGCCTGCCCGAAGGGCTTGCTTGCCAACGGCTACCCTGCCCGCAGGGCTTGCCTCTTCATTCCGCTTCAGATGTCTTCACTCCGACCATCCTGTCAATCCTGTTCATCCTGTCCAGTCTCCTAACTTCGGGTCCGGTACAAAGCGAAGAAATATTTCGGATCTGGTCGGATCAGCGTGCGTTGGGATCCAACACTGCACGCTTGCAATCGATCGGATGATTGATTGCAAAGGTGTGAGTCACTGACCAGAAGCAGCCTTCCTTGCCGATCTTGCGGCACTGCTCGTCGATCTCCGCATCGCGTCTGCGCTGCTCGTAACCGACCTTCATGGGCATTTCGCTGTAGAAGCACTCGAGGCCCGTATATCCCGGCAGGTTGGGATTGGCGATGTCGATCACCTTCGAGCGTTCGAAATGAGCCGGATCCCACTGAAAGGAAGCCTTGCATTCGGTTCGGCACAGCTCGTCGAGCGCATCGGGTGCGCGATCCCTCAGCGACGGAACACGTGTTACCGCAGGCTCGGAAGGCCGGTCCGAAGCTCCCACAGCTGGAAGCCAGCCTGCCTTCGCCTTGTTATCGTCGAGTATCTGTGAGAATCCCGTGACGAACGCGAATGCACCGATGGCTGCGACAGCTACGCCGAGCAACACTCGCTTGGTTCGCTCCGCTCCCTCGTTGCCGAACCGCACGAATCTGTCGATCACAACTGCGACCCCGCCTGCCAACGCGATGATCGCGACAATCGCCGGGCCATAGACGGCGAGCGTACCGCCGAGGATAAGCAACCCAATGATCAGAGCGATCGCCATTCATTACTCCATAACCGATTTGTCGCCAGAGAGGGATAGCGAGGCTACGGCTGCCGAACCGGAACGGTGTCGGCAGAATGAAGCAACGGTGCCGATGAAGCAACGGTACGGACCTCGTAGGCTTCAACGGAAACAATCATCATCGGTCGCGTTTTAAATAGCTCAACTAGTGCGAACGCCAATGAGCGAAACCACACAACGAGTCTTCTTGGTCCGGCATGGTGAAACCGAATGGAGCTTGCATCGCAAGCACACTGGGTTGACGGATATTCCTCTCACCGATAACGGACGATCCGATGCCAGAAAGCTTCGGCCTGTACTCGCGCGGGAGAAATTCGATCTGGTGTTGGTGAGCCCACTCAAGCGCGCGCGTGAAACATGCGACTTGGCAGGATTTGGATCGATTGCATCTGTTGATGAGAACCTGCGCGAATGGAACTACGGCGACTATGAAGGGCTCACAACGCAGCAAATTCGCGCCACCTCTCCCAACTGGCAGCTCTTCGATGACGGATGCCCAGGTGGAGAAACACCCGCTGATGTCGGCGCACGAGTCGACCGCGTGATCGAGCGCACGCGTGGAATCAACGGAGACATCGCGTTGTTCGCACACGGACACCTTCTCCGAGTGCTGGCTGCGAGATGGATCGGTCTTTCGGTAGCAGCCGGCGCCTTCTTCGAACTCGACACGGCCACATTGAGCGTTCTCGGCTCCTACGATGGGATCAATACCATCGAGCGCTGGAATAGCTCGATCGACACTTGAGCCTCGCCCACGCACGCTATCCGCGTGCCTCTATCCGTCTCAGGTTTGCAGATCTGCAAATCTCCGGGAGGCCCTCTTTCCTCCGCACCTGAGGTTTCCCCACAAATCGCTCACACTAAACAGCAGCTTATAGTTACCCCACCGTTCGTGCTGAGCTCGTCGAAGCACTCCTGATTTCCAGAACCCTTCGATAAACTCAGGGCGAACGGAAAAAGGGCGAACGGAAAACAGCGGTGCCTCTATCCGGTGTCAGGTTTGCAGATCTGCAAATCTCCTCGGGGCCGTCAACCTCCGCACGCACACTCACAACTGATCATGAAGCTGATACGCCAGCCAGTTCCACGCCTTGGTATGCCAACCTCGCCGCCGCCATCGATCGAGCGTGACTTCGGCGCTGCGTTTCAAATCTTCTAAGAACGCATCACGCAATTGCTGCGCGATCTCGCGGCTGAGCAATCCGATCCCCACTTCTTCATTGAGCGCCAGGGAGCGCGAGTCGAAATTAGTCGAGCCGACGTGTGACCAAATGCCATCCACGATCACGATCTTTTGATGCGCTAGGGTGGGTTCGAATTCGTAGACACGCACGCCGGCCTTGAGCAGGCTCTCATATAGATAGCATCCGGCATCGCGAACGAACGGGCTATCCGTGTGCTTGCCAGGAATCATGAGATGGACGGCCACGCCGCGCTTCACCACCTTGCTCAGGAGATCACACACCCCATCATCTGGAGCGAAGTAGGGATTCTGAATGATCACTTCCGAGCGGGCAGACGCAATCGCGACGGTGTAAACCAAAGCAACGGACGAAACAGCATCGCCCGACGCGCTGCTGAAGACGTGTGCACTGACATTCCCTTTGCGTTCCGGCGCGGGAAAGCAACCTGGTCCTGCTGGAACGCACTTCGTTTCCTCGATCCAGTTCTCCATGAACACCGATTGCAATGCGCGCACGACCGGACCTTCGATGCGCACAGCAGTGTCCCTCCAATGCTTCTCATCCTCGGCTTGCCCTAGCCACTGATCAGCAATTCCGTGGCCAAACACAAAGCCGACTTTGCCGTCGATGACGAGCAGTTTGCGATGCGTTCGCTGATTGAATCTGCGGATGTTCGCCCAGCGAGGACGACAGTAAAGCGCGAACTCCACTCCACAAGCGGCGAGTTGTTCGAAGCATCGACTGTCGCCACGCGAACCGCCCACTGCATCAACCAGGACACGAACTTCGATACCTTGCTTCGCCCTCGCGCAAAGCCAACTCACCACATCTTTCTCTAGAGCTCCCTTCGTCCAAACGAACGTCTCTAGATGGATGGAATATTCAGCAGCGGCGATTGCAGATTGCATTGCAGGAAACAAATCGCCATTTTGCAGCACGGCGACAGCATTACCTTCGTAAACGCTCCCCTCGGTCAGTCCTGCGAGCGTCTCGACGCCTTCTTCGAGCGGCGGGAGCGAATCGAGATCAAGCTTGAAATAAGGCGTGCGTCGACGATTCTTCACCAGCACGTAGACCCACGCGATGATCACGCCCACGAGGATCCAAACGGCAACCATCATCGGATGGCCGCTCGAACCTGGCTGATCGCGATCGTCCGGAAATGCTTGATCGATGTACGCATGGCGCGTCTTGAACGCGCCTACACGATGGGAAGTTTCTCGTTCGCACGATTCCGAACAGGGGCCCAACAGGTCAGCGTTCTGCAATCTCCTGAGCCGCCGCTGAGATCAACGCATCGATCCGTGCCTGCAGCTCGGTGTTTCTCGGCCCGAACGGTTTTGGCTGGGGTTTATGCGTGAGCGTGAATTCGGTCTTGTCATTGCACGGCACATTAGCGGTGCATCGTCCCGCGCCTGTGAGGGTGGTCACGAATAGGTCCGGGTATCCGGCTGGACGCCGTGCATGCTCTGCAAGTTCGAGCGCCGGGCCGGAACTGCCGGTGCGTTGAATCGAAATCGTGTGAGCACCGGCGTGGACTGCATGACTCGCGCCGTAAGACTGCTGGAAGACCTCCAAGTTGAGGTCGAAGGAGTCTGTCGGGCCGAGCTTGGATTTCCAATGAGCGCTCAAGGGCAGTCGCACCGCTCCTGGCTCGAAATCGAACACCAACTTGTCCTGCCCCGCTTCACTTGTTGTCACTGCCTCGTTGGCGTCAAGCTCGTAAACAATGTGTTTGAGATCGAGAAACTGAATCCGCGCCCGCGTCGGGTGGCGCGCATCCGCGTGCCCAGGACCGCATGAGGTGATAACCAAAGTCGCAAGTCTCGACTTCGATGGGACGCACTCGTGCGCACTGAGGAACGGATTGCTGGCTGCGGCATCCTCGGAATCCTCGTCATCGTCATCGAGATAGAGATCGTCCGCGGCAGACGTTGAGCTCTGCGTGCTCCCGACCAGTCCTCCAATGCCGGGCAAAACCGGGGAGATCTCATCGCCTTTCGGGTCGGACTGGATCTGAACGGTTCCCTCCACGGTTCGCGTGTAACCTGGAGTTCGCAATTCCGCTCCAGCACCGCCAGTCGAAGAGAATCTCAGCTCGTATCGAGCGCACTGGTCGAGAGCGTCCTTCAACCAGGAAATATCCTGCGGCCTATCGAGTAGCTCGCTCTGTCGTTTCTCTATCAACGCTTCCTCGAACAACGCCATGTAACGACCGGTCTCCACACATTCATCAAGTGCTTCTTCGTGGCAGCGACGCAGCGTGGCCGCATGAATCTCCTCGCCGATGCCTTCGAGCAAATTGTTCTCACCGCGTCGTTCTTCTGCGTCGGAACTACGATCGTCGGGATCAGTTGCGAGGCCGATGAACTGCCTCTGTCGCTGCATTTCTACATATCGTCGATAACCCATGCGTGCCTCGGCGCAAGTGGCGGCCGGGTTGGTGGCGATAAGCGCCGCCGGCTCGAGCACGCTCTTCAACCACCAAAGATACGTTCGCCGATACAGCTCACCGACAGTATCGCCGGAAGACCCAAGGAGCTGCCGCTGCCGTGCGGTGACCATCATCTGCTGCGTCGCAGAGACCACGGCGTTGTAGCGGCTTTCCGCTTCTTTCAAAGCGAGCTTGTCTACTGCGAGCCGGTTGGCATCTGTCGGACTCGCTCGGCCCACATCCAGTCCCCAGTTGCAAAAGCCTTCAGGCGAGGCACATACGAGCATGAGCGCTGCAACGCACATCAGCACACGTGGAGGTCGCTTCATGAGTTCGCCCTCAGTTTGCGAAGGCGGTTGATGATACAGCTGGTCGATGGTGTGTGCGTTGTCGAATCAACGATGCAGCATGTGCGCGACTCCGCAGGCGCGTTTTAATATGGCACCCTTCTCGATTGACCGATGGGGGGACTTTATTGCCAAGTCAAGCCGGTGACGCAGGACCTCGTTTGCGCACGGAGGAGGCGTTGATTTTGGCGGCGTTCGCCGAGCGTGGATCGCTGACTCCGGGCGGCGGGTTGCCGATGCAGCCGCCGCACAGCTATATATATGCGCCGCTGGCTATTGGACATCCACCAAATCGCGGCGTCATACCCAGATTCATGGCTGTCCAATGACGTTTTAGCAGAATCGTCAACGTCCAATCGCTTAAGACGGAACTGTCCATTCGCGCTTATGATTGGCCGATCGCGAGGAAACGCTCCACCACCAACGCGGCTATCAACATGTCGAACGCAAACCCGACCGTCATCCCCATGATCAGCTATGAAGACGGCGTCGCAGCGCTCGAGTGGCTCGCCAAAGCATTCGGCTTTCGGGAACGAACTCGTATGTGCGATGCCGCCGGCCGGCTCATGCACGGCGAGCTTGAAGCGGGAGGCGGATTGATCATGCTCGCCTCACCGACTCCCGACTACGAGAGTCCAAAGCGCCATCGCGAAGGATGCGAACGCGCGAGGAAATGGTCGTCTGTGCCGTGGGTGATCGACGGCGTGCTCGTTCTGGTCGACGATATCGATGCGCATTTCGAGCGCGCGAAAAATTCAGGAGCAGCGATTCTTTCGGCGATTGAAGAAGGTCCACCTGGGCGACGATACCGAGCTGAAGACCCAGAAGGACATCGCTGGTTTTTTCTGGAGCGTGATCCAACGGCGCGCTGAGCAGACAACTTTGCTGTTAATGGTCTGCAGACCTGACACAGATCCGCAGACCACACCGATAACCGTGAGAGCCGTGCTGTCTAGCTACTCACCCGCTGCAAGCATCAAGTACTGCAACACGCGCTCCTGCGTATGGAGACCGTCGGACACGACATCGTCGAAGACGCTGCCGTACGAAGAAAAGATGACTTGCCCCTGACCGAGTTTGAACATCACGCTGAGAGGGCGCTCCTGCGTAGTCGCCGTTAGTGCAACGACACCGCGCGTCGTCACGTACACATCGTCCGCATGAACCGAGTGCGCGCCCGCCAACACGATCCATGCTTCATCGAAGCGATCCATGCGGATCGTGTTGTCCTGATTCACGCAAGCGCCGCCAAGGCAGGACACGCCTTTAAGCCACGGCACAAGGAGCGCGTCATCGGTGCTCGCATCGATTGCGACTCCGAGTGGGCCTTCGAGCCCGGCATAGTAAGCATCTGGTGTCTGTGGGCTCGTGTCGGTTGCGCCAACGGCTCGCAAGTACTCCGGCATCGGCTGTTCAATGAAGTCGATGGCCCTGTCGATCACGAACAGCACCCCGCCCTTCTCAACGAAGGTGCGTAAAGCGGCACGATTGGTTGCGTCGGCGAGCACAGTCGTGTTCGCGGCGCTGTCTACGATAATGATGTCGAATTCCTGCAACTTCGGCAGGCCGGTTCCCGCGTTGATTGCGAACAATGTCGCGACATCCGGGAGATCGTATCTAAGCGGACCCGGCTGGATCTGAATAAAGCCGGAGAACATTGCAAAGGACGCAGTGGAAACATCGATGTTGCCGCTGGTGAGATTCAGTGTGGCCAATCCTAGCTTCGCGAGCACGCGATCGATGGAGCCGTAATTACCCGTTACTAGGGCGATCCTAGGCGCACCGGCTGTGACATCCTTCGGGAGCTTCAGATTTCCGACAGCCGTTGCGACTGCCACAGGAACTTCTTGCGCAAGCCGGAACATGCCCTTCTCAGCCACCAGCGAAAACGTGTCGCTGCTCACCGAATCTACGTTGAACGAGAACGAGCCATCCGCCGCTGTGCAGCTAGAAGCAATCGCAGCCAAGGCGGGTAGCGCGCAGTCACCGCTAAGAGGATTGGCTTTTCGATTCGGACGAAGAGCACTCAGTGTCGCCGTCGTTGCCGCATAGACCCTTGCGCCGGCCACGGGTGTCGCGCCGTCGGGTGCGAAGAGTTTTCCGCTCACGACTGCGGGTGCCGCAGTGATTGTCACCGTACGTGCCGTCGAGCCCGAGGTGTTCTGACAGGTGAGCGTATAAGAAACCGAACCGGCTGCGTTTGCAGTTGCACTCTCGCTTCCCGACGTGTCTCGAGTGCCAATCCATCCCGAGCTCGCCGTGCACGTAGAGGCACCTGACGTCGACCACGACAAGACAACCGTCTGACCTGTCACCACAGAGGTTTGATTGACCTTCAATGTCACCAGTGGTGCCGACAACTGCGAATCGGAAGCAGTGCCGCCACCTCCACCGCCGCCTCCACACGCCGACATAGACATTGCGATGAAAACAGTCAGCACCCCATGTGCCCGGCTCGTGAACATGCCCTTCAACCTCTTATGTAAATGAAGAATGCGACCGCACTCATGAGCTGAGAGCGATCACCGCTGAATTTTTATGAACGTGCGACCAGCAGCTTCCCGGCATTGGTCGGCGGCGGTGTTTTAGCGCGCGCGAGTATAGCGGCGTTCCCCGAACGTCGCGATTTGTTTTCAGGAAGCGACAGCACGTCCGCGGATGGCCAATATGTCGTACATATTGCGCAGCCATTGCCGTGTTTCTTAGGCCGCATCGCTTCTGCGCTCTTTACGCTAGAACAACGATCCTTCGCTTTCTCTTGTTGCTTCCTCAACGTGGTAGTACTGGTGCTATCAACACATTCATCGTGACGTCGATCGGATTTGTAGGCGGACGATCAGCCGACGAGCGGGTTTGTTTCGGCATTCATTCCTGTTGTCTGTGGTCTCCACCTCCGCAGCGTCGCCGTCGCAACGATTGCTAATCGTCGCCGTTCGTTTCGCCGCGGGTGGCGATTACCCATACGATCGCCGCACACATATATATGTGCGAGCCCGATCGTGACCGAGAAGTTGCTCGGCTTCTTGAACCATCGGAACGTGACGAGTGATAGCGGCCGCAACCGGTGTGCAACCCGCCGGGCCTTTGCGGCGTCTCACGACAGACAACTTGGACTCGTGCTCTATATTTTTGGCTGGAACATTGTTACGGAGTCACTCGAATGCGATTGCCCCTAAAAGCCCTCGTGCTTCTCGCCGCTTCACTTTCGTTCGCGCCTGCTTGGTCTGCGCAATCGACAGACTTTCGCGCGGTGACGATCGCGAACTCCGAAGTGCGAACGATGAAGTCCACATCGACTGGACGCACTTACGATCTTTACATTCACAAGCCGGCGGGTTTCGACACGGACAAAGACAAGAAATATCCGGTGCTCTATCTGCTCGATGGGCAATGGGATTTCAAACTGCTCGACTCGGTGGTCGGTGGCCTCGTGTACGACAAGTGGATGCCGGACATCGTCGTTGTCGGCATCACGTACAGCGGCGATCACCCTAACTACGACGAACTGCGTGCGATGGATTACACGCCCACTCCTGGCCAGCAGAAGGGATC
>DASTSB010000168.1:0-6323 GCA_035760885.1 Steroidobacteraceae bacterium
GCAAATCAAGCCGCGCAAAGATATCGATGTAGTCCTGATCGCGCCGAAAGGCCCTGGCGATCTCGTGCGTCGTCAGTATCAACAAGGCCGCGGCGTGCCCTGCTTGCTGGCTGTGTATCAAGATGCAACACGCAACGCGAAAGCCAATGCCCTCGCCTACGCACACGGCATCGGCGGCACACGCGGTGGTGTGATCCAAACGACGTTCGCGGAAGAGACCGAGACGGATCTGTTCGGCGAGCAGGCAGTACTCTGCGGTGGCGCAACCGAACTCGTCGTCAAGGGATTCGAGACGCTCGTCGAAGCCGGCTACCAGCCTGAAGTCGCTTACTACGAGTGCTTGCACGAACTGAAGCTCATCGTCGACCTGCTTCACGAAGGCGGCATGGCGAAGATGCACAAGTTCATCAGCGAAACCGCCAAGTACGGCGATCTCACCCGCGGTCCTCGCATCGTGAATGCCAGCACCAAGCGCGAGATGAAGAAAGTCCTTAAGGAAATTCAGCAGGGCAAATTTGCACGTCAGTGGATTAACGAAAACAAGAAAGGCCGCAAGAAATACAACCAACTGATGAACAAAGACCTGCGCCATAAGATTGAAAAGGTTGGAGCGAAACTGCGCGACCGCATGCCTTGGCTGGAGGAAGCTCGCTAAGACAAGCGGTATCAACCAGCACCGCTGATGGAGTGAACGCATGCCCCACGATCCCAATCGAGTCTTGATTTTCGACACCACGCTGCGCGACGGCGAGCAATCGCCCGGATGCAGCATGTCGCAGGATGAAAAACTGCGCGTCGCAAAAGCACTGGCTGAGTTGGGTGTGGATGTGATCGAAGCCGGCTTCCCAATCGCCTCACGAGGCGATTGGGAGTCGGTAAATTCCATCGCACGCGAAGTTGAAGGCCCGATCATTGCGGGCTTGGCGCGGTGCAATCGCGAAGATATCGAGCAAGCATGGAAGGCGCTGAAGGATGCCTCGCGTCCACGAATTCACGTGTTCTTGGCAACGAGCGCGATCCATCGCCAGTACAAGCTCAACATGGCCAAGGACGAAATCATTCGCATGGCCGTGGAAGGCGTGAAGATCGCGAAGAGCTTCTGCGAGGACGTCGAGTTCTCCCCGGAAGATGCTTCCCGCACCGAGCTCGAATTCCTGGCGCAAGTCGTCGAAGCCGTCGTCGAAGCCGGTGCAACGACGGTGAATGTTCCTGACACAGTGGGCTACACGGTGCCGCAGGAATTCCAAGAAGTCTTTTCTTATTTGAAGCGCCACGTGCGCGGCGTGGACAACATCGTGTTGTCCGTACACTGCCACGACGATCTCGGCATGGCCGTCGCGAACAGCCTTGCTGCCGTGAAGGCCGGCGCTCGTCAGATCGAATGCACGATCAACGGCATCGGCGAACGTGCGGGCAACTGCTCGCTGGAAGAAGTCGCGATGGCCCTGAAGACTCGAGAGAGCTTCTTTAACGTCACGACCGGCATCCAGACCACCCGCCTGTATCCGACCAGCCGCCTGGTTTCGCAGATCACCGGCATGCCGATTCCGCGCAACAAAGCGATCATCGGCGAGAACGCGTTTGCTCATGAGTCCGGCATTCATCAGCACGGGATGCTCAAGCATGCATCGACGTACGAAATCATGCGCCCGCAAGATGTCGGCTTATCACGCACGAATCTCGTGCTTGGCAAACACAGCGGCCGTCACGCTTTCCGCGAACGGGTGAAGGAACTTGGCTTCGAGATCGACGAAGCCGAGCTCAATCGCTTATTCGAAGAATTCAAATCGCTGGCGGACAAGAAGAAGGAATTGTTCGACGGCGATATCGAAGCGCTCGTGATGCGAGCGGAAAGCGGCGCCGATATTCCATGGTCATTGTCGAGTTTGAAGGTCGATACTGATTCCACCAATCACGCGACCGTCTCGCTCGAACTGCAACATACGAACGGCCGCACGATTACGCAGCAAGCCACCGCAGAGGGCCCAGTGGACGCAGTCGTCAAAGCGATCGATGCTGCGACCGGAACCTCGGTGCAGGTGCGCAAGTTCGAAGTACATAGCGTATCTGTTGGCGAGGACGCACAAGGCGAAGCTCTCCTGACTGTCGAGCACAACGGCCGGAGTTATCGCGGCACGGGTGTCAGCACGAACATCATCGAGGCAGCAGCTCGCGCGTATTTGGAAGTCATCAACCGTATCGAATCCACGCGTGCAAGTGCACAGCGAACGGGTGTGGAACGGACTCAAGTAGATCGCTCGGTCATCTCCGCGATCTAGTCCAACCCGTACAGGAGCTCTGTCATGCCGATCAATGCTGCCAAGCACATCTGGTACAACGGCAAATTGGTGCCGTGGGAAAAGGCGACCGTCCATGTCCTCGCGCATGCGCTTCACTACGGTTCCACTGTATTCGAAGGCGAACGCGCGTATTCCACGCCTCAAGGCCCAGTGATCTTCCGCTTGAAGGATCACACTCGCCGCCTGTTCGATTCGGCGAAGATTTACCGTCTCGATATCCCCTACACGCAAGAGCAAATCAATATCGCGTGTAAACAGATCATCGTCACCAACTCGCTGAAGAGCGCGTACCTACGGCCCTTCGCATTCCGCGGCTATGGCGAAATTGGCGTGGCGCCTAAGAATCCACCACCTGTCGACACTGTCGTGGCTGCATTCGAATGGGGCGCCTACCTTGGTGCCGAGGGATTGGAAAACGGCATCGACGTGTGCGTTTCTTCCTGGCAACGACTCGCGCCGAACACGATTCCTGCACTGGGCAAGGCCGCCGGCAATTACCTTTCTAGCCAACTCATCAGCATGGAAGCGAAGCGCTTGGGATTCGCCGAAGGCATTGGCCTTGGCACCGACGGCAATGTGAGTGAAGGCGCGGGCGAAAATTTGTTCGTCGTGCGCGACGGAGTCATTTATACGCCTGCCGTGGCGAACTCGATTCTGCAAGGCATCACTCGAGATACGGTCATCACCTTAGCCCGTGCACATGGGTTCGAGGTTCGCGAGCAAGCACTGCCTCGCGAGTTCTTGTACATCGTCGATGAAATGTTCTTGACTGGAACGGCAGCCGAGATCACGCCGGTCCGATCAGTTGACCGAATCGCGATCGGCAGCGGCAAGCGCGGCCCGGTCACCGAAGCATTACAGTCCGCTTTCTTCGGACTCTTCACGGGCAAAACACCCGATCGTTGGGGTTGGCTGGAACGCTGCGATGTTGAGACACCAAGCGAAGCCGCAGTGGGCACCTGAACACGATTCGCAACGCCGCATTTCAAAACTCACACCATAGGCCATCACCGCACGCGATGACTCGTTGCCGAACCTTCAAGCCATGGTTCGGCTCTAACGGGCATTCTTTCGTGAAGTAACGGTCGCAAGCAAAGTCGATGAACGCCAAAACGCTGTTCGAAAAGGTTTGGGAGCAACACGAAGTTGTTCCGGAAACCGCGGATACTCCTGCAGTCCTCTACATCGATCTGCACCTCGTTCACGAGGTGACATCGCCGCAAGCCTTTTCGCTACTACGCGAGCAGGGCCTTAAAGTACGACGCACCGATCGCACCCTCGCGACGATGGACCACTCCACGCCCACCGATCCCGACGAAGTCTTCGGTCGCATTCCGATCAAAGTGGAATCGGCTGCCAAGCAAGTGAAGCAGTTGGAAAAGAACTGCCAGGAATTCGGCATCGAACTTTTGGGTCTGGGCAGTCAGGAACGCGGCATCGTTCACGTCATCGGGCCCGAGTTGGGCGCGACGCAGCCAGGCAAAACCATCGTCTGTGGCGATAGTCACACGGCAACGCACGGTGCATTCGGCGCCCTCGCCTTCGGCATCGGTACAACCGAGGTCGGCCAAGTGTTGGCGACGCAATGCCTGTTGCAGCGCCGTCCGAAGACGCTTGCGATCGAAGTGAGCGGCCAGCTGCGTGAAGGCGTGACGGCGAAGGACTTGATTCTCGCAATCATCGGCCAGATCGGCGTCTCGGGCGGAACTGGGTACGTCATCGAGTATCGCGGCTCCGCGATCGAAGCATTGTCGATGGACGAGCGCATGACCGTTTGCAACATGTCCATCGAAGCGGGGGCACGTGCCGGAATGATCGCACCGGACGAGACGACATTTGCGTATCTCAAAGGCCGACGTTTCGCGCCCCAAGGCAAAGCGTGGGATGAAGCGGTTGCACGTTGGCGCAATCTCAAGACCGATCCTGGTGCGAAATTCGACCGCGTCGTCGAGTTGGACGCATCGAAACTTGAACCGATGATCACCTACGGCACACACCCTGGCATGGTCGTGCCGATTTCGGCGGCTGTGCCCGAACGCAAAGAGGATCCCGTGCATGCGAAGTCTCTCGCGTACATGGGGCTGCAAGGCGGCGAACCGCTGATCGGCAAACCCATCGACGTTGTGTTCGTCGGCAGCTGCACGAATGCGCGCCTCTCCGATCTTGAGCTTGCAGCGCGCGTATTGAAGGGACACAAAGTCGCGAAGGGCGTGCGCATGCTCGTCGTTCCTGGATCACAGCAAGTCAAGCGCGATGCCGAAGCCAAAGGCTTGGCGAAGATCTTCCAAGACGCAGGTGCGGAATGGCGCGAATCCGGCTGTTCGATGTGCATCGGCATGAACGGCGATGTGGTGGCGAATGGCCAATATGCCGTCAGCACCAGCAATCGGAATTTCGAAGGCCGCCAAGGCAAGGGATCGCGAACACTGCTGGCAAGTCCCGCTACCGCAGCCGCCGCGGCGATCACAGGCAAAGTCACCGACCCGCGCGAATACTTGAATACCGCCCAACTCAAATCGGCCGCCCACTCGTAAGCCATCATGCAACCGATTCGAATCATTGAATCGCGAACGGCCGTATTGCCGTTCACGAACATCGACACCGATCAAATTATTCCAGCGCGGTTTTTGACGACCACGACCAAAGAAGGTCTCGGCAAGCTCGCGTTCTCCGATTGGCGCTACAACCCTGACGGTTCGCCTAAAAGCGATTTCGTCCTGAACCGTCCCGAAGCTCAGGGGTGTGAGATTTTGGTCGCAGGTCGCAACTTCGGTTGCGGCTCCTCGCGCGAACATGCTCCATGGGCGCTGCGAGATTTCGGATTCAAAGCGGTGATCAGCACTGAGATCGCCGACATCTTTCGCAATAACTCACTGAAGAACGGGTTGCTTCCGATCGTCATCGACGAGACGACGCATGTATGGTTGCTCGCGAATCCAGGTGCAACGGTGCATATCGATTTGGAGTCGACAACCCTCACGCTTCCAACCGGAGTGTCCGTCAAGTTTCCGATCGAAGCGTTCGCGCGTTACTGCCTACTCAACGGTATCGATGAGCTGGGCTTTTTGTTGAAGCAGTCGGATGCGATTGCACGCTTCGAACAGGCACACGTATGAGCGCTAGCAAAGCACGCATCGTTGTCTTGGGCGGCGATGGGATTGGTCCAGAAGTCACGCATGAAGCGGTGCGCGTTCTGGAAGCGGTCGCACAACGATTCGGGCACACGTTCGTCTTCGAACAGCATTTAATCGGCGGTGCTGCGATCGACGAAACACAGTCGGCACTCCCCGCCTCCACCGTCTCCGCATGCGGCACTGCCGATGCGGTGTTGCTCGGTGCGGTCGGCGGCCCGAAGTGGTCCGATCCATCTGCGATAGTGCGGCCGGAACAAGGCCTGCTTGCAATTAGAAAGGCGCTCAACCTGTTTGCGAACTTGCGCCCCGTCAGCGTGCATCCGGCACTCCTGGATGCGTCCCCGCTGAAGCCTGCCGTTTTGCAGGGAACCGATATCATCGTGGTACGCGAACTCACCGGTGGCATTTACTTCGGTGAGAAACATCGCACTGCGGATTCGGCGAGCGATTTGTGCACGTACACCGTCGAGGAAGTTCGTCGAGTCACGCGTGTAGCCGGCACGTTGGCGATGGGCCGTCGTAAATCGATTGTGTCCGTCGATAAAGCAAACGTACTCGAAACATCGAGACTGTGGCGCACCACAGTCGAAGAAGTGCTGCGTAGCGAATTTCCTGAAGTGAAATTCGAACACATGCTCGTCGATGCCGCAGCGATGCACCTCATTCGCAAACCTGCTTCCTTCGACGTCATGCTCACCGAGAACATGTTCGGCGACATCCTCACCGACGAAGCCTCCATGCTCGCAGGGTCGCTCGGCATGCTGCCCTCAGCTTCCCTGGGTTCCGGCAAGCTCGGTCTCTACGAACCGATTCACGGCTCCGCCCCGGACATCGCCGGCAAAGGCATCGCAAACCCAGTAGGGACGATCCTGAGCGCAGCCATGCTCCT
>DASTSB010000169.1:0-5534 GCA_035760885.1 Steroidobacteraceae bacterium
GCAAGCGTTGGCCCCGATGGCCGCGTCAAATTCCGTTTCTTCCCACCCGGCGAACATGTTGCCGATCTGCTCGAGAAACTGGCGTTCCGCAAACACCGGCGGCAAGTTGCCGGCGCCCGGCATCCGAAGAAGTAGTCGGCAGAGAAGATCTCCACGGGGAACACGGGGAGCATGGGGTAAGAAGCAGAAAAGAAGTTATGTCCGCGAAGGACACGGAGAGCACGGAGGGGCAAGACAACGAACGTGTGAACCGCACGTGTAGGGTGTGAGGTGTGGTCTGCCTCACGCGCATCTTACTGCCAACCCTCACCTGTCAGCGGACGACAGAGAAGATCTCCTCGGCGGACATCTATCGGCATCACGCGAGTGCCTTGCTGGGTTCCCTTGAGCCCGATGGCTAAGGATGCACACTCGATTTACTTCGATCCGCGCTTCTGCTCATGTGCCGTCCATGCATTGTTTTTTCCCCGTGTCCCCGTGTTCCCCGTGGAGTTCTTCTCTTCCTCTCACGCGTCAGCATCCGCACTTCGTTACGTCAATTTTGCGCACGTGAATTTTCGTCGAGACGATGTGTGCTCCACGCACGTCTCGGTTTACCGAAGTTTTTGCTCATTACAGTGAGTGAGCGATGAGTGCTTCCCTTAAGCGTGCGCCAAATTTCTGGCAGTACATCACGAACGAACGGCGTTAGGGGTCAGCCTGATAGTGAGCACTTGATTCACGCACAGAATAGGCCTCAACACGGACGAACTGGCACGTGTTGGAACACTTCGAAAACAAAGAGGCTGACGAATGAATCTCAGTGACACGGTTCGCTCACGCACACTCGCGGTACAGCAAGCGGTTGTATACGACGTGGACGTCGAGCGAGCACAGAAAGTAGCGAGCGTCCTGCGATCGCTCTCTCTGGAGCCGCTGTTGATCGATCACTCCGCACTGATGCGCGCCGTGATTCAAACACCCACCACGCCGCCGGCGCTCTTGATCGGCGACGTCATCGACTGCGATTGGGTCGAACTCGGAGCCGCGCTGCGAGAACAACTGAGCGATGTGCCCGTCGTCGCATACGGGTCCAATGTGATTGCGGATCGTTTGATCGAGACCGTCGGTGCGGCGCGAGTGCGCAGGCTCAGCTTCCCGTTCAAAGAAGGCGTGCTCGCCGCCGCCTTGCGCGTGCCGGCGCAGGCGTCCCTAGCTGAAGCCCGTGAAGTCACGATGCCGACCGGGGCATCGAGCGCTATTCGCGACGTCTCGCAGTTGATTCGCCAGGTCGCGGCGCACGATTCCAGCGTCTTGATTCTCGGCGAATCCGGTACCGGCAAAGAACTCGCCGCGCGTGCAATTCACGAGGCGAGCCCTCGTCGCCAACGTCCGTTCGTGGCGATTAACTGCGGCGCGATTCCCGCTGAGCTGATGGAAAGCGAGCTGTTCGGGCACGAGAAGGGCGCTTTCACTGGAGCGATATCAGCTCGCAAGGGCCGATTCGAGATCGCTGAAGGGGGCACTTTGTTCTTGGATGAGATCGGCGACATGAGCCTGCCCATGCAGGTGAAGCTGCTGCGCGTGTTGCAAGAGCGCGTCTTCGAACGCGTCGGCAATCACACCCCGATCCGCTGCAACGTGCGCATCATCGCTGCGACTCACCGCAATCTCGAAGATGCAATCGCTCGCGGTGCATTCCGCGAGGACCTGTTCTATCGCCTGAACGTATTCCCCATCGAAATGCCGTCGCTGCGGTCGCGCATCGATGATTTGCCGATGCTCGTCAAAGATTTCTGTGCTCGCAACGCAGCGGAAGGGCGGGGAAAAATTGAACTCGCGCCCCGAGTATTGAAGCTCCTGAGCCGTTATCCCTGGCCCGGGAACGTGCGCGAACTCGGCAACCTGATCGAGCGACTCTCGATCCTCTGTCCCAATCGTCGTGTCGACATCGTCGATCTGCCCGCGAAGTATCGTCCTGCGGAGTTGGTCGAAGAGATCACAGCGGACGATGGATCGGATCCGGTCGTCGAGTCGGCAGTGCCGGACTTCGAAGACGAAACCGAGAGCGACGCCATGGTCGAGCTCGAAGATCGCGAGGTGATGACACTCCTGAGTGAGCCAGACTCGCAAGATCTGTTAGTCCAACTGCCGCCAGAGGGTTTGGACCTGCGCGACCACTTGTTCACGATCGAGCGCAATCTCATTCAACAAGCGCTGAGCCGCGCGGGCGGCACCGTGGCCCACGCTGCTCGACTGCTGAAGCTGCGTCGCACGACGCTCGTCGAGAAGCTCCGCAAGTTCCAAATGCTCAACGAGACAGCGGCGACGGAACTTTGACGAGATCTTGCCGTTCGCGGAACTCCGTCACACTCCTCATGCCAGCCATCTGTGACATGAGCAGCAACTTCTCAGCATCCCGGCAAGCTTCTGCCGCACTGGAACAGAACTTGCTCTTACCCATGCAACGTTGTTAGCGCCGCGAGTCCGGCATCTACGAAACGGCAAGCATGAACGCATCCGCATACGAAACTTTCGAGCAGGCTGAGACGGCAACGTCTCAGGACGGCTCGTTGCGGCAAGCCGATGCGCTCGCCGCGGACGGCGATATGGTCGCCGTGGCGGATGTATCGCGAAGGTTGGCAGACCTCGCGCGCAGAGTCGCACAAAGCGACTGCACCGTGCTCATCGCCGGCGAATCCGGCACCGGAAAAGAAATCCTCGCGCGCTTCATTCACCGCAATTCTTCGCGTGCCGCGAAACCTTTCATCGCACTGAACTGCGCGGCCATCCCAGAGAACATGCTGGAAGCGATCCTGTTCGGCTACGAGCGCGGCGCGTTCACTGGCGCACACGCCAGTCATCCGGGGAAGTTCGAACAAGCGCAAGGCGGCACGCTGTTGTTGGATGAAGTGACAGAGATGCCGCTTGGACTACAAGCGAAGTTGCTGCGTGTGTTGCAGGAGCGCGAAGTCGAGCGTCTAGGCGGTCGCACGCCGATCGCGTTGGATGTGCGCGTACTCGCAACGACCAATCGCAATCTGCGCGGCGAAGTGGCGGAAGGGCGCTTCCGTGAAGATCTCTACTATCGGTTGAATGTATTTCCCTTGGCGACAGCGCCGCTGCGAGAACGCCGAGATGACGTGTTGCCTTTAGCAATGCGCTTGTTGACCTCACGGTGCCGTCCAGGCGAACGCATCCCGGCAGTCAGTGCCGATGCTGCGCATCTGCTGCTGACCTATCCCTGGCCCGGCAACGTCCGCGAGTTGGACAACGTCATGCAGCGCGCCGTGATCCTCGCGAACGGTCCAGTCATCGATCGCTCGCACATCCAGCTCGAAATGATTTCTCCTGAATCTTGGAACGTTGCAAGGTCGGCCACACCGTCGAGCGCACGCGAGGCGGCTGCTCACACCGCGCGTTCCGCCGAAGAAGCCGGCAGCTTGTCGAACTCGCTCGATTTGGCCGAGCGCGATCTGATCCTCGAAGCATTGAAATCGGACAACGGCAACCGTCAAGCCGCCGCGAAGCGTCTGGGCATCAGCCCTCGCACCCTGCGATACAAATTGCAGCGGTTGCGAGAGGCGGGGGTGGAAGTTCCCAGTGCTTAGCGCAGCGCGCTAAGCACTGGGAACAGTGATCAAGTGATGAGGTGATGAAGTGAAAGTCGTAACTCGCCAACCTGTCTCAATCGACGTGCCTCGCACACAGAGCGCGATGCGATGCACCGTTCACTCCATCACCCCATCACCTCATCACGAGGTTTGAACCATGTCCTCCCTCCAAATCAACGCCGTCCTTTCGCAGATCCGCGCGATGCAGTCGCAGATCCAGCATGTGAGCGCGCCCCAGAATGAGGTCGGGAAAGTTGCAGGTGCGGGTAATGCGGTGCAGGCGCCCGCGAATTCATTTGCCAATGTGTTGAAGCAAGGCCTCGATCAAGTGAATTCCGCACAGACGCGCGCGTCGGACTTGGCGACCCAGTTCGAACGCGGCGTGCCGGGTGTCGAACTTCCGCAAGTGATGCTCGAGATGCAGAAAGCCAATGTGTCTTTCCGCGCTCTCACTGAAGTCAGGAACAGATTCGTGAGTGCGTATCAGGACATTATGAATATGCAGATCTAGCGGCGGGGCCGCTAGATGGTGATGAAGTGAGTAGATCGAGCGTAAACGATCGATCAGTGATGAAGTGAAAGGTGTAGCAATGAAGTGTTTGATCCCGCAGGGGCCGATGAGCTTGAAGAACGCAGCATGCTGCGCCCTTCACCTCATCACCTTATCACTCCATCACGCGACCAACAGGAGCAGAGCATGAGCTCCGACGCCGCCACGCTCCCGCGCGCTTCCTTGATCCCGCCGAGTCTGCGGCCGTTGGCGTTGCTCATCGGCATCGCAGCGGCCGTTGCTGCCGGTGTTGGCATCGTGTTGTGGACGAAGGAGCCGAACTACAGTTTGTTGTACGGCAATCTCGGGCAGCAGGATGCGGCACAGATTGCGCAGGCGCTCGATACGCAAGGCATTCCGTACAAGCTCGATGGCGGTGGTTCGATCTTGGTGCCGTCTGATCACGTTCACGACGCGCGGTTGAAGCTTGCGGGACAGGGGCTGCCGGAAGGCGACGGTGGATTTGCTGTTCTATCGAAAGATCCCGGCTTCGGCGTCAGTCAGTTCATGGAAGGAGCGCGCTATCAACATGCCCTCGAAACCGAATTGGCTCGCACGATCTCGAATCTGCAGGCCGTCGAAGGTGCGCGTGTGCATCTCGCGTTGCCGCGGCAATCTGCATTCGTGCGGGATCGTCGCGCTCCCACCGCTTCTGTGTTTCTGCAGTTGAAGCCCGGCCGGCGTTTGGAGAGCGAGCAGGTGACGGCGATCTCCAATCTAGTTGCATCCAGCATCCCCGAGCTCGAGGCGCAACAAGTGACGGTGGTCGATCAGCAAGGGCGTTTGCTGTCCTCGCCCGAGCACGATGGCGAACTGGCCGCTCGCGAAAAGCAGCTCGAGATCGCTCGCGGGATGGAAGAAAGGTACACGAGCCGCATCGAGGAATTGCTCGCGCCGCTCGTAGGCCCAGGGCGCGTTCGAGCACAAGTGGTCGCGGACGTCGAACTTTCGTCGACCGAGGAAGCGCGCGAACTATATCGCCCGGATAGCCAAGTCGTGCGCAGCGAACAAACCTCCGAAGAGGCGAGCCGCAACGGTGCCGGCACTGCCGGCGTCCCCGGTGCGCTAACGAATCAGCCGCCGACACCTGGAACTGCGTTGCCGCCGGGCGCCACGTCTGCGCCGGCGCAAGCGACAGGCGCGCAATCGAACTCCCAGACATCGACCGCGCCGAATGCGCCGGCCGTTGCCCCGCCGGACAACATGTCGAAGCAGTCGACACGCAATTATGAAATCGACCGCACCGTTGCCTATACGAAGCAACCCGCGGGGCGGCTCAAGCGCCTGACAGTGGCGGTGCTCGTGGACAACCTGCGCTCGACGAGCGATGACGGCACGGTGACCGAAACGCCGTTGACGGCGGAGCAACTCGAGAACATGACCAAGCTCGT
>DASTSB010000170.1:0-8720 GCA_035760885.1 Steroidobacteraceae bacterium
CGACGATCGCATTCAGGTCACAGCACCGGATCTGCTCGGCACCGATGTGCCCGCCGAGATCTTCAGAGTGCGCAAGTCAGGCCAGCCGATTGCGGTGGCCATTCGATACATTGTGCCCGACGGTTATCGCGGTCCGATCGAACTGCTCACCGCGATCCGATACGACGGTACGTTGATCGGCGTGCAAGTTCTCCGCCACAACGAAACGCCCGGTCTCGGAGATGCATTCGAGACGCGCGATCCGCAGTGGCTGCGACGATTCGCAGGGTTATCGCTTAGCGACCCTCCGCAACAACGTTGGACAGTACGCAAGGAAGGCGGCGACTTCGACGCATTTACCGGCGCAACGACAACACCACGCGCCATCGTGAAGGGGGTGCGTCGCGCACTCGAGTTCTACTCAGCCCAACGAGATCGGCTCTTCTCGCTGCCCGCAGCATCCCGCAATGAATAGCGCCACGACTAACCCAACGTCGCCCACTCGCGAACCGTCGTGGGTTCTGCTGGCGGTCATTGCGGTCTGTCCTTTCATCGCCATGAGCGACACCGTGGTCGATGCGCTTGGCATTAGTTTGGCGATGATCGTCATGGTCCTCATCGCGAGTTCTCTGATGACTTTGATTGGAAGACTGATTCCCGATCAGACACGATGGATCGCGGCAGTCTTGATCGTGTCGTGCACTGCCGCGGCCGTCGCAATCGGTTTCGACGCCTGGCTCCACGATTTGCACGATCGCTTGCATGTGTTTCTTGCGATGCTCGTCTGCAATCCCGTACTGCTTGCAGATATTGGCTTTCGCAGCGATCGTCCAGCACGTCCCATCCGCCGGTCCTTGGTCCGTAGCCTGCTGGCGGCGTGGATACTGATCGGGCTGAGCATTGGACGCGAACTCGTCGGCAGAGGGTCGCTGCTGCATGATTCGAGTGCGCTGATCGGCAGGCAAGTCAGCGAATTGATCGCATTTCGTTCCGACATGGGATTCCTGCTAGCGATGCTTGCGCCGGGCGCATTCTTCGCCATCGGAATCGCATTCGCCCTCTATCAAAGACTCGCGCGTACTGACCAAGAATGAACCGCAAGAAAGTTCACCTGATCTTCTCTCGCCTCCGCGACGCGAACCCCAATCCCACCACTGAGCTGGAATACGGCACACCGTTTGAATTGCTCGTTGCGGTGATCTTGTCTGCGCAAGCGACGGACAAGAGCGTGAATCTCGCGACGCGCGTATTGTTCAAACACGCGAACACGCCCAGAGCGATCCTTGCGTTGGGCGTGCCAGGCATTTCGCGCTACATCAAGACGATTGGCTTGTATAACGCCAAAGCAAAAAACGTCATCGCGATGTGCAAGCTGCTTCTCGAGAAGCACGGCGGCGACGTGCCGCGTTCTCGCGAAGAGTTGGAAGAGCTGCCTGGTGTGGGACGCAAAACCGCGAATGTGATTTTGAATACTGCGTTCGGTGAGCCGACGATTGCGGTGGATACGCACATCTTCCGCGTCGCCAATCGCACCGGTGTTGCACCGGGCACTAATGTGCGCCAAGTGGAAGATGAGCTGGCGAAGATTGTGCCCGAAGAGTTTCTAAAGAACGCACACCATTGGCTGCTGCTTCATGGCCGCTATGTGTGCGTCGCGCGCAAACCGAAGTGCCCGGAGTGCGTCATTCGCGATCTTTGCGAATACACCGCTAAGACAAAACCAGAAGAGCAAGAAGTCCGACGCAACACAAAGGTTGTAAAGACGCTGCTAGAGCAGGAACCGGACGGAACACAAAGAGCACAAAAAATACAAGGGGCACAAAAAAGAAGTTTGGGTCGTAAGGGCTAGAGGATCCCACAAGGCGGAAGAGTCCCGCACCGCTCCCGCCTCCTTTCACGACCGCGCACGAGTACATCCATGTGGCGCCACGACAAAAAGGTCCGTCTTTTTGACGTTCCGAAACGGAGGCGGGAGTGGGACGCTTCGCTTGTTCGAGCGATCTTGTTCATTGACCGCTTTCGGTAGAGTCGAGATGTGGCGCGGTGGCAGTAGGAGCCTCTCAACTGTTTGCCGCCCCTTTCGTCTGGCGGTGTCGCAATCAAGGATCCCTAACTCCGTTTCCACATCCCGCTCATCGAACCGGACATGCAGATCTCCCGCATCCGGCTCTCGGACAAGACATCACACTTACACCCACGACGGGCCGCGACCTCGCGCCGTCAGACGTACGAGTCCGAAGTGCCCGTAAAGGTGCGATGGTGGATAAGCACCGCCCCCACGTCGTCTGATCTTGTGCTTGGTACGCAGCCACCGACGCAACCGTGTCGCGGTGTAGCTGTCGATCGCGCGATAGGCTCGGTTGACGCTTCCCACTTTGAAGTAGTTTGCCCAACCGCGCAGCGCACGATTCAACTTCGTCACCACCTCATCGGTTTCTTGCCATATCAGCGAGTGGGCGGTGAGCGCATTGATCGTCTCGATCATTTGCCTGATGCTTTTCTTCGATGGCCGGTAACCAAGATAGGCTTTACCGGTCTTCGCAGAGTACATTCGCCCAAACGTATAACCCAGGAAGGTGAACTCGCCTTCCGGCACCTGGCAGATTCGTGTCTTCTCTTCGTTGACCGTCAGCTTCAGTTTGCTCATGAGATCTCGCATACGAGCCAGCGCCTCTTCGCCCTGGCCTCGCTTGCATAGGATCACAAGATCGTCCGCGTAGGTCACGATGCGAGAGCCGAGACGCTCCTCAAGTCCGAGCTTCTTCCATCCCAACACGAACCGGCGCATGTATAAGTTCGCCAGCAAGGGTGAGAGGGGTGAGCCCTGCGGAATGCCGCGCCGCTTATCCTTGGCCTCCGTATTTCGCGTCTTCCTTCCTCGTTCATCGGTTTCTTCCACGGCGCATTCCAGCCACATCTTGATTAGATGCAGCACTCGCCGATCCACGACGCGTCGAGAGAGCGACAACATCAGTTCGGCGTGCGGGATGCTTCCGAAGTAGTCCGCAAGGTCAGCGTCAACGACTTCCGGATGATCACGGAACAACAGCTCTTGCACTTCGAGCACCGCCTGCTGAGCGTTGCGGCCCGAGCGATAGGCGTATTGTTCGAAGGGAAGATCAGCTTCGAAAATCGGATCAAGCACCAGCATTGCTGCTGTCATGCATATCCGATCACGCAGGGTTGAGATGCCCAGCGGCCTGAGTTTGCCGTTGGCCTTCGGGATAAACACTCGTCTGATTGGATCGGGTCGGTAAGTCTCCTGCCTGAGTGCAAGCGCCAGTTCGCCGAGCCATCGCTGCAGCCCGTACGCCTCAACCTGCGCAAAGTCTTGACCATCCACGCCCGGCGCACCCTTGTTCGAGCGGCATTGAGCATAGGCATGAGCGAGAACATCTTCGCGATGGATCTTGTCGTACAGAGCATAGAAGCGGTAGTCAGCTTCCGACTTCGCTTTGGTGTGTAACGCCGTCTGCAGTTTCTGAATACTGGTCGGAGTTGATAGGTTGCCCAATCTCCGCTCCCTCACTACTTGTTGCGTTTGTCTTGAACTGAGGTCCCTTCCCTCCGCCAGCATTACGCGGCTTCATCGGTACTACGAACCTCTCCGCCACCCCAACACGCCCGACCCATCTCTCACGAGCGTCCGGTTGATCATCCCAATCACGCGATGGGGCTTCCCGTGTTGCGCGCGCTTCCCTTGTGTACATGCTGTCGCCACTACCCCGGCACGGCGACTGGGATCATCTTTGCTCTATCACCCAGTCATGTCAGCCTTCCCCAATATGGCAGTCAGGTCGGCCCGTGCATTGTCCTTTTCGAGGCTTGCTCGGCGTTCACTCGCGTTACGGCCTGCACACTCGCGCTGTCACCGTATGTCGTGACACGCTTTACCCGAAGGCTTCAACGATTTCGTTGCCTCCATCGTTGCTCCGGTTGCTTCCGGCTGGAGCAGTTGCCGGGTGGGCCTTACACCCACTGGAAAGCGCCGCCTTTTCACGGCGCACGCCAAGAGCGGACATTCGGGGAACCCGTTCGAAGAGCCCAGCGGGAAAACGGAGAAGGTGAAACTTCTAAGTCTTATCGATCAGCTTGAGCTGGCGATGTCCGCTCTCTGCTCGTTCTCAGCGAGCAGAGAGCGTAGCGTGAGAACGGCAGCATGATCGTCGATTCGTGTCAAAGCGGCGCACAATGCGTGGACAGTGGCCTTACGGCTCGTGCCGATGCCAATCTCTGACGATGGGAATATGTTTGTCTTCAGTTTTGGAGCCTCTCTGGGAAAACGGCTGATGAAGAAAACCAAGCTTTATGGCCTTAGCCTATGTTTGGGTGTGGTCCTCACGATGGCAACCCTGATGGTTCCCGTGCGGGTTGACACGCAGGAACAGCTAACACACGTAGCACTCGGGTATCCGACTCCGTTCATTACTCAGAATATGATGCGGTACACCCCGCTCCCGGATGACTTTCCTATCTACGTTGCCTTCGACTCGCCGTTATCCTCCAATTTCTCGATCCACGTGCCGTTCTTCTTGTTGAACGTCCTCATCACCGGGATTTGCATTGCCGCTCTAGCTAAGTTAGGGAGCAGCATTTTGCGAACCGACCGTCGTCCTATCCAATTACACAGCAAGTAGCTACGAGCTACGCGCACCCGTTGTTACGAAGAGTCGCGAAATGGTGCGCACGACCGAGTGAGCGAGTCGCACAGCACATGTCCGCTCCGGGTCGTTAGCGACGTTAGATCAACGAGCCAAGAGCGGACAGAAAAATATCGCTTGTGATGGTTAGCCGCGCTCGCGACGGTAGTGCATGGCGACCGCGCCACAGCGCAGTGGCATGGCTGAAACGAATTCAAGGCAACGCGTGCTAGAAAGCCCACTCTCGAAAAGCCTCGGGCCGTGACCGGCGATCCTGGGGTGAACGAGAAACCTGTATTCGTCGATCAGATTCAGCCGATCGAGTGCCGTTGCGAGCTTGCCGCTACCGAGAAGCACGCCGGCGGGGGTTTCGTCTTTGAGCCTCTGCACGTCGGTGCGCAAATCGGTGGCGATCAGCTGGCTGTTGGTCCACGGGAAGTTCTTGCGCGTGGATGACACGACGTACTTCGGCTTCGCCTCCAGTTTGACCGCCCACTCGCGCATCGCTGGTGGTGCCTGTGCCTCGCCACGAGCGACCGCCGGCCAGTAGCTCTCCATCATTTCGTATGTCACGCGACCCCACAACATCGCCCCGCATTCGTCCATGAGGCTAGTGAAGAAAGCATGGGTTTCATCGTCGACGACTCCCTCTCGGTGGTCGATGCAACCGTCGAGGGTAACGTTGATGCTGAAGGTCAGGATTCCCATGTGGCGAGTCTATGCCGGACAAAGATCATAAACAGGATTTAGCCGCAGAGAGCGCAAAAAAGAACGTGACGACGCACGCGCAATGCTCGTGGATGTGACGTGCCATTCGTCCAACCACATCGAAAGACACGCTCGTATAAAGAATGCTTCGACAAGCTCTTAAGGAACAGCTTCGCTAGGCTGTAGGCTGTAGGTCGGAAGAAGAGAGCGATCCGCACATTCTATTTCTTCGTTTCGCTCTGGCGCTTAAGCGCGATGGAGTGACTCAGCACGAACGGAGGTGTTGCAAGGAGCCGCTTCGAGTGCGTACCCATCGGATATTTCTCATTCTTTGCGGCGAGCTGTCTTTGTGTTCTTTGTTTTTCTATGTGCTCTTTGTGTTTCGTCCGTCGATTTCGTGCGCGCAGCGCCTTTATCGAGAGATCTTTCGCACGCGCTCCAGATACGCTATCTCATCCGGCGCTCGCCCCGAGCGCTGCGCATCCCACAAAGCTTCAGCCAGGCATTCGATCATCTGATGTTCTGCATCGTGCGGGGATCCGAATTTCTTCACCGCCGCATCGAAGGCAGCGCGAATGCCTTGCGGGCGATCGGTGGAAACCTGCTCCCGAATGGCCATATGCAACCCCATGTGCAAGAAAGGATTGGATTGCCCGCTTTCGGGTGTGTAGTCCTTATCGAGCGCGTCGGGATTCTCCAGTGCCGGTTGATACTCCGGATGCAGCGCGATCAAGTCTGCGATCTGCGCCTCCAACGGCTCCATCGGCAACCGCTCGCGATGCTTCCGCCACGCTTCCATATAGAAGCGCCGGAGCTCGTCTCGACTTTGATTGTGGAAGAAAGGCATAGGTACGCAAACGTGAGAGCGCGGAGCCAAACATCAAGGCCGCGCTCCCCTACGAGTTCACGACGCTTTATTTTTTGCGTTCTCTGCGGCCAACGATTTCTTACCTACTTCACTGCGCGCAGGTTCGCATCGGCGTTCTTGTTGGGCATGCCATCGAAGAACTCCACGACGCCGGTTTCGAGGGAATATTCAGCACCAACGACCATCAGCTTGCCGGTCTGAATGAGCTGCTCGAGGATCTGCGAACCATGGCGCAAATGGTTTGCCGAAACACGGATGTTTGCTCGCACCGCTTCGCGAACCAGGTGGTCGTGATCGCGAATCACATCGGTGTGCATGAACACTTCGACAGAAAGCCGCACGCGATCGACGATTGAACGCAGATTGCGCGATTGATTTTCAGCCGGACGTTGCAGCTCTTCGATGGTCGCTTGGATCGCGCCGCATTTCGAATGCCCGAGCACCACTACGAGTGGCGTGCCGAAGCGGGACGCAGCGAATTCGACGCTGCCAACTTGCGACGGAGCCACGATGTTGCCCGCGACGCGAATCACGAACAGATCCCCCAAACCCTGATCGAACACAATCTCCGCCGGGACGCGCGCATCTGAACAACCGAGAATAATTGCAGAAGGCTTTTGCTCCTGCGTCAGCTCGAATTTGCGCACTCCGCTCGAATTCGGATCGCGATTGCTCAAGTTTTCGACAAAACGACGATTGCCTTCTTGCAACCGCTGCAGCGCCTCGAGGGGTGTAGTCATCGGGTTCTCTCCGGGTCAAAACTGGCAGCGCATTCTACTCGATTGCGACCGCCTCTCGCTCGGCGTTCTTCCCCGCCACAGGGGGACTGTTGGCGGGTCCGCGGCCCCTTCCGCTGCTCTGACCGCGGCCGTGTGATAGATTGCGCCACCCTTAAAAAACAGTCGTTTCCGCTCATGCCTACCATCAAACAGGACGACGTGATTCAGAGCGTCGCCGATGCGCTCCAGTACATCTCGTACTACCACTCTCCCGATTTCATTGAAGCCATGGCCGACGCATACGAGCGCGAAGAGAGCCCGGCCGCAAAGGACGCGATCAAACAGATCCTGGTGAATTCGCGCATGTGCGCCGAAGGCCACCGGCCGATTTGTCAGGACACCGGCATCGTCACCGTGTTTGTAAAGGTCGGCATGCAGGTCCAGTGGGACGCGACGATGAGTCTCACGGACATGATCAACGAAGGCGTCCGCCGCGCGTACAACAATCCAGACAACAAGCTGCGCGCATCCATCGTCTACGATCCCGCATTCGAGCGAAAAAACACGCGCGACAACACGCCCGCCGTCATTCACATGGAGGTCGTTCCTGGGGCCGAAGTGGAAATTTCTGTTGCTGCCAAAGGCGGTGGCTCGGAAAACAAGTCGGCGCTCACCATGCTCAATCCGTCCGATTCCATCATCGACTGGTTGATGGAAGTTGTCCCCGAGATGGGCGCGGGTTGGTGCCCGCCCGGCATGCTCGGCATCGGTATCGGTGGCACAGCGGAAAAAGCCATGGTGCTTGCAAAGGAATCGCTGCTCGATCCCATTGATATCCATGAAATCCGTGCTCGTGGGCCGCAGAACAAACTCGAAGCGCTGCGCCTGGAGATTCTCGACAAAGTGAATGCCCTCGGCATCGGCGCTCAAGGTCTTGGCGGCCTCACCACCGTGCTCGATGTGAAGATCAAAGACTATCCAACGCATGCAGCATCCCTGCCGGTTGCCGTGATCCCGAATTGCGCCGCCACGCGACATGCGCATTTCGTGCTGGACGGATCCGGCCCTGCAAAGCTCGATCCGCCTGACTTATCTCTGTGGCCCAAGCTCTCATATGAAGCATCGAGCGAATCACGCCATGTGAATTTGGACACGCTCACCAAGGAAGAAGTGGCGAGTTGGCGACCCGGCGAGCGACTGCTGCTCAATGGAAAAATGCTCACGGGACGCGACGCTGCGCATAAACGCATTCACACGCTGATCGAGTCGGGACAGGGGCTTCCTGCAGGGCTGGATTTCACGAATCGCGTGATCTACTACGTAGGGCCCGTCGACGCAGTCAAGGACGAAGCAGTCGGACCCGCCGGCCCGACGACGGCAACGCGAATGGATAAGTTCACTGAATTCATGCTCGGCAATACCGGATTGATCGCGATGGTCGGCAAAGCCGAGCGCGGGCCGGAAGCCATCGATGCAATTCGCAAGCACCAAGCCGCTTACTTAATGGCAGTGGGTGGCGCCGCGTATTTGGTCTCGAAGGCAATTCGCTCCAGCCGTGTCGTTGCGTTCCCGGATCTCGGCATGGAAGCAGTCTATGAGTTCGAAGTAAAAGACATGCCGGTGACCGTCGCAGTGGATGCACGTGGTGAATCGGTGCACGAAACGGGGCCGGCGCAGTGGCGCGGAAAGATTGGAAAGATTCCGGTCAAAGTGGCGTGAGAAATCGGCCAAACGAATAGCCGCACTCTTCAATGCGTCCTCAGCGGCACATCCATTCTCGGGGTTCGCTATGACAATCGATCGCGC
>DASTSB010000171.1:0-4549 GCA_035760885.1 Steroidobacteraceae bacterium
TTCTCCTTCTCCAACGCAGTCGCAGCATGAGTGCGAGCGGATATGTTTCGTTCGCAAGGTAAGCGCGCGCGTGTGTGCCTCCAATCGGGAATGTCCCGCAGCGCACCGTGGAAGGTCGCGCTCGCAAGATCATGGACAGGACAGGACAGGTCAGTTCTGATCGTGACGTCATGTATCGACGGACGACTGCGTCGTCAGGAAGGCCTTTGGCAGGAAGGATCCTTTCGGATCAGGAGGGCCTTACGGCAGGACAGAGGCTGATGGGTATGAAGTGTCGGGTGTGATGCAGTCGCGGTGACTCTTCCATTCATCCGTTCGTGGTGAGCTTGTCGAACCACATTTTTGTGGCAACGCCAGGATTGACAGGATGTCCGGACCAAAGAAATCTATTCTTGGTTTCATACCGTTCGAACAGATTCGCCGCGCACCGCGCCTTCACTCCATCACTCCATCACTCCATCACTCCATCACTCCATCACTCCTTCACTCCTTCACTCCTTCACTCCTTCACTCCTTCACTCCATCACCCCATCCCATTCTTTTTTGCGTTCTCTGCGGCCAATCCTTCTTCTGTCGTCCGAATTGCACGGCTCGGAATTCCCGCACCGCGCACGCGATTCCGCGAATAGCCGTCGCTCGCCGCGGAGCGACACTTAACGCAATGATTCAAGTGCGAGGCTGTTATGCACCCATTCACCAATCGAAGCGAGGCCGGTCGAGTGCTGGCGCCGCTGCTTTCTACCTACGCACATCGAGACGACGTCGTCGTACTGGGATTGCCTCGCGGCGGTGTTCCCGTTGCGTTCGAAATCGCGCAGTACTTGGGCGTGACGTTGGATGTTCTGATCGTGCGAAAACTCGGCGCACCACTACAGCCCGAGTTCGCACTGGGCGCAATCGCGTCGGGCGGTGTTGTGGTCATGAATCCGCACGCGCACTCCTGGATCGATCGGGGTGCGATTAAACAAGCCATCATCGACCAGCGCATTGAGATCGAGCGGCGCGAAAAGACGTATCGAAGCGGGAGAGCACCCGCAATTATCTACGGTCGCGTTGCAATACTCGTGGACGATGGCGCTGCAACGGGTTCGAGCATGCTTGCTGCAGTGCGCGCTGCGCGGCGCCTTGGCGCCAAGGAGATCGTCGTGGCCGTGCCGGTGGCATCCGAAGATGCGTACCGATCGCTACGTCGAGAGGCGAGCCATGTGGTTTGCATCGAGACTCCTGAGGGATTTGCCGCCGTAGGTCAGTACTACCTCGACTTCGGTCAAACCACGGATGATGAGGTCATCGAGCTACTGACACGCGCCAATGCACCAAAGGTTGCGAGTCCTCAACCACGCTCGCAGCCAAGTCATCAACTGCGGTAGTACGTTTTACGTTTATGCCATACATGCGCAATGAAGATCTGCCGGCGGGCGTGCGCTCCCATTTGCCCGATCACGCACAAGACATTTATCGCAGCGCCTTCAACTCAGCGTGGAACACGTATCGCTCTGCATCGCCGCCTAGGCGCGAGGAGATTGCTCATCGTATCGCTTGGGCAGCCGTGAAGCGCGACTATGAAAAGCTGGGAACCCAGTGGGTGGAGCGGCCGATCTCCTTGAGACAGTCGCCATAGCAAGAAAAGGGGGACCGGCGGCGAAGCCGGCCCCACAAGCATCAGCCCTTCGACTTGATGTGTTCGAAAGTCGCAACGATGTGCGTTTTGCCGCTGAGTGGTTTCTGGGGCGATGCGTCGATCTTTCTGCCGACGATGTTCTGACAATCCCCAGGCATCAACACGGACTGCTCGCCGTCATAGGTCACCTTCATTGGCGCGGCATCGGCTTCTGTCTTCACGCAAACGCGATACTCACGGGCTTCCCTGCCTTCGTGAATCTTCTTGACCTGATTACCGGTGAGCACGATCTCACCCGGCGTCACGGCTGCCTTCATCTTGTCGACGGTCGGCGAAGTATCTTCCGAGGCTTGCACCGCCAACGAAGCCATTCCGATCGCCATGAACATCAGCAGGGATTTCGCATTCATGTCTGCACTCCTTCGATTGAATAGACGGCGAAATGCTGCATGCGACGACCGGCTGCCACAAATCGGAACTCCTCATATTCTCTAGGTGAATTGTGCTACTCGGCACGCTGCGTCGCACACGAGCGCGGCTCGAGAAAAAGACGCAACACAAAGAGCACATAGAAAAACAAAGATCACAAAGCGGAGGCCCCTGCCTCATACCATCCTGTTAATCCTGTCGGCGTTCTGAATCTCCGTGCTCTCCGTGTGCAGATCTTGAGTGACTCGTGACTCGTGACTAGCAAACAGGGGCTCTCGCCCCGTGTTCCCGATGTGCCCCGTGGAGTTCCTATTCCGATCGCGAAGCGCTCACGCGAGCAACGCTCGTTCTCGCTTACTCACGCATCTTCTTTGCGCGCTTTGCGTTGCGTCCGGCCCTCCGTGTTCCGAAATAGAACGATTACGACCCGCAACTGCTCAACGCAGATATGCGTCTGTTGCATAGCGGCGCATCATGCGATGGCTATTGAAGTACGAGGCGTTCTTGTCGATCGCGCCTTTCATGACTTTGATCCAGCCGCTGCGATCCGGATTGGCCGCGTAGTAGAGAGGCAGCACGATGGTCTGCAGCTTTCGATACAGCTCATTGGCATCCGCACCCATATTGCCGCGGCTTTCGATACCCCAGCCGGTTTCTCCTTCAATGCAGCCTTCGATCCACCATCCATCCAACACCGACAATTGCGGCACGCCATTGAACGCCGCTTTCATTCCGCTGGTGCCGCTGGCCTCGAGCGGCGGCAGCGGTGTATTCAGCCATACATCCACACCTGCAACGAGCAGCTGCGCCAAGGACATGTCGTAGTTCGGTAAGAAAACGATCGGAATCGCATCCGCGAGACTCCGAGCGTGCGCATGAAGCTCTTCGATCAACCGCTTCCCCGGTTCGTCGCGAGGATGTGCTTTTCCCGCAAGGACGATCTGAAACGGATAACGACGCGCAATAGACTTCAGCTGCTCCATATCGCTGAAAAGCAAATCGGGTCGCTTATAGGCCGTCATGCGTCTCGCAAAGCCGAGCGTTGCGCGATCGGGAGCCAACGCCGTCCCGGTGACGCTCTTGATTCGCTCGAGCAATGCGCGTTTCGCCTGCAGGTGCGCATTCCAGATTTTCTCATCGGGAATGCTGCTCGCACGCGTAAGCAACTCCGGCTCATGCAGCCAATTGGGAATGTACTGGTCGTACAACGATCGCAGGCTCTCAGTCACCCACGTGAACGGATGCACGCCGTTCGTGATCGCGTTCACGCGATAGCCAGGGAACATCGTTCGCGACAACGCCGCGTGCCGCTCGGCAACACCGTTCACGTACTCGCTCAAGTTGAGAGCAAACCGCGTCATGTTCAGATCGGCTTCGCCGCCGAGTCGCTTCAAGGTGGCGAGGTCGACAAAGTCCTGATCGTGCGAACTGGGTCCTCTGAGAATGCGATGAATCAACTCGTAAGAGAATCGATCGTGCCCCGCCTCCACCGGTGTGTGAGTGGTGAAGCGACACAAATCGCGCACTCGCGGAATGTCATACAGCGCCTCTCCGGGCTGCAAATCCTCCGGTGGATATGCATGCGTGCGCAACAGCTCGATACCGAGCAGTGCGGAGTGGCCTTCGTTCATGTGATAGCGACGGATCTCGAATCCAAGCGCATGCAGCAAACGCACGCCGCCTATGCCGAGAACGATTTCTTGCTTGAGCCGATACTCCTCGTTGTTGCCGTACAGATAATGGGTGATCTCTCGATCCGCTACTTCGTTTTCCGGCAAGTCGGTGTCGAGGAGCAGCACCGGCTGACGCGCACCCCAGTGATTCTCGAGCACGTATAGCCAAGCACTCACCCACACCAGGTTTCCCGCGATCGGCACAGCGACCTTCGCTTCAAGCCGACGCGCCCAATTGGCGGGCTCCCAAGAATCGGGACGATCGATTTGCCGACCGCCTGCATCGATCTCCTGCCGAAAATATCCCGCACGACTCACGAGGCTGACCGCCACGATCGGCAAACCGAGATCGGCTGCCGACCGCAGCGTGTCGCCCGCCAGAATTCCGAGGCCGCCTGCATACGTCGGGATCTCGTTGCGCAGCGCAATCTCCATCGAGAAATACGCCACGCGCGGCTCGTAGAGAAATTCACCGACCATGGAACTCCACAGTGTTCACGAAGGACTCAGGACGTTTGCCGAAGCATCTGCTCCCCATACTGCGCGGCCATCAGGAGTGCCACGGCAGGGTTACGGAGAACTCCGTGATCACGGCATTTTTTTGCATGAACTCCGGCACAACCGAAACCGAACGCGTGGAAGTCCGTTTGGCACGCGCAAATTGGGTTCTTCATAGTGTTTGCGTACTCGATTGGTTTTGGCGCGAACGCCATTCCACGCGCCCTGCAGGATCCACCATGGAAACGAAAGCCGTCGAAGCAGTTATCTCGCTGAGCTCTGGCATTCAGCTCCGAGGGTTTCTCGACACCGCCGAGAATCCTCGCGG
>DASTSB010000172.1:0-8047 GCA_035760885.1 Steroidobacteraceae bacterium
GTCGATGGTGTCATCGTCGGTTCGGCACTCGTGGAAGTGATCGAGAGGGGTGAGGATCCCGCAATGTTCTTAAGAACCCTGCGGGGGTGATAACGTGATGCGGTGAGAGCGCTTCGCGCGTGAACGGCGCAGACTTGCGAGGTGACCGTTGTTGTAGATTCCAACGTGCACCTTTCACTCGATCACCTCCATCACTTCATCACGGGTCCTGACCGCCCCTAAGTCCAATTGCGCCTTCACGCTATCGGAACAATGCTTGCCGCTTTGTTCTTATAGATGCGTCGCTAGCGCGATGGTGAAGGTCGATGGATTCCAAGTCGCGATGGTCTATCGCTAATCTTTTCAAGCGCGAGAAGCCGGCTGCGCCGCAACCGACGGCGCGCGCTACGCAACCTGCCAATCCTTATCACGCTGTCTCGATCATTCCCGGGGTCGCCTCATGCGCGAGCGCGCATCGATTCGCGGGTACGCGCTATCTTTCCAAACAAGCGCCGCGCCTGCCGTTACCAAACTGCGATGCGCCCGAATGCACGTGCCGTTTCAAACACCACAACGATCGGCGTGCCGGTCCTCGCCGCCGCGCCGATGTCGGCTTCATGCCGGGCACGTTCAATGGCGTGGAGCGACGTGCAACGCGTGGCCGGCGTGCCGAGGATCGGTATTGAGAATGCAGTGATGGGGTGATGAGGTGAGAGTGCTCTGCACGTGAACGGCGAAGCGTATTTGTACGCTGGCCAACTTCGCGTACATCAGGGTCCGGGTCTGCATTCTCGGCGGCTGTTCATAGACGATTGCACTCGAGGCGGTGAATCGCCCACGACACCACACGCTTCACGCGCGCAGCGCTTTCACTCCATCACCTCATCACCAATCTGTCTCTATCTCGCCGGCGTAAATGCCGACAAACGACTCTGCGTACGCAGCATGTCAGCTTCGGTGTACTCTGGTTTGCCAGCGCGAATGCGTTGAATGAGCGCGACGAAATCATTCGGCGGCACCGCCGGGCTGCAGTAAAAGCCTTGATATTGATCGCAGCCGAGTTCAGTCAAGAAATTCAACTGGTCGAGAGTCTCGACCCCTTCAGCAACCACACGCAACCGAAGGCTGTGCGCGAGGGAGATGATGGCGCGCACGATCGAGACATCATCCGGGTTCTGCATGAGATCGCGCACGAAGCTGCGATCGATTTTGAGTTTGTCGAGCGGGAAGCGGCGCAAGTAACTCAGACTCGAATAGCCGGTGCCGAAATCATCGATAGAAATGTGCACTCCCATGGTGCTCAGTTGCTTGAGCGTGAGTGCCGACTTCTCCGGATCGTGCATCACCGCGCTCTCCGTGAGTTCGAGCTCCAAATAGCCAGGTTGCAATTGCGCTTCGTCGAGCGCTGAGCGCACGACAGCTGTCAAATCGGCATGGCGGAATTGTTTCGCCGAAAGATTCACAGATACGCGCAAGGGCGGCATGCCCGCATCGAGCCACCGACGCACTTGCCGGCATGCTTCGCGAATCACCCACTCGCCGATCGGCATGATCAGTCCAGTTTCTTCGGCGACCGGAATGAACACGTTCGGCGGCACGAGTCCACGTTGCGGATGTCGCCACCGAATCAGCGCCTCCGCGCTACGCACGCGTCCGGTGCCGATGTCGACTTTCGGTTGATAGTGCAGTTCGAGCTGCCCAGCTTCGAGTGCAGCTCGCAACTGCGATTCCAGCGCTAGACGATCGTCCGCCGCGCTTGTCATGTCGGGTGTAAAGAAGCGATACGTGCCGCGCGAGGTCTCTTTGGCGATTCGAGTTGCGGTGTCTGCGCGCCTGACCAGCAAGTCGAACGAGTCGCCATCAGTGGGGAACATACTGACGCCGATGCTCAGCGATGCATGCACCTCCAGCGTGCCGATCTTGAGCGGTGCGCTCAGCGCATCGCCGATCTTTTGCAGAACCGACTCAGCATCGCGAGCGGAATTGAGTTCTCGCGCCAGGATCGTAAATTCGTCGCCGGCGAGTCGCGCCAACACGTCGTGACGACGCAATACCCCGCGCAATCGGCGACCGATCTCACACAACATTTCATCGCCAGCTTGGTGCCCAAGCGAATCGTTGATGGGCTTGAGACGATCGACGTTGAGCACCATCAGAGCGAACGCATCGCCGTGACGCTTCGACGCTTCGATTGCATGCTCTGCTGCATCGACGAGCGCCAGGCGATTGGGTAATCCGGTTAGCGCATCGTGTCGCGCTGCGTATTGAGCACTCGCATTTGCACGCCGCAATGCCTCATCGCGATCGCGAACGTGCCGGGACAGATAAGCGTCGTAGATTACGGTGAGCAGTGAAAGCGCCGTGATGCCCAAAGCGAACATTCCCAGCGCGAGCGCAAACCAATCGCGTTCAATGACGATGCCGGATGTCGAATGCGCGGATGGATCGACCTTCAGGCCACTCAGGCAGAGCAGATTGAGGGCCAGTACGGCTGCAGCCACAAGCAGGGAGGCGAGCAGTCGTCGAGGGCTTTTCGCCTGTGTGGCCGTTGTGCGCAGGGATTGCAGCGCCAGCATGAAGCACGCGAAGGCGAGCGCAAACGCACCGGCGCTTTCCGCCATAGGAAGCTGCGGCGCTGGCAATGCTGCCAGCGCGGCGACGTCGAGAAGGTGAATCGCCGCAATCCCAAAGGCCAGACCTGCGGCTGCGAGAATGCAGCGCGACCACGACTGTGCGTGAGGTTTCGCGCCTAGGAGCATTCCCAATGCGGTGGCGGCTGAAACAGCAACGGCCAGCAAGATGTGCGGGACGTGGAACGAGGCATTGGCCGCGCGCTCGAGCGCTAGCAGCGCGAGAAAGTGGCTCGACCACAGTCCCACTCCAATCGCACACGTACCGCACGCAATCCAAGTGCGGCGACGCGGCAGATCGGGTCTGCTAATCCGCTTCGCTAACAGCAGTGCCGTATGGCAGACGGCCGCCGTCAGGACGACCGATAGGCACACGACCCAGGGTGTGAAGATTCCGTGCATGCAACGCCCAAGGCGATGATGAGCTCATCCGATATTTCTATCGGGCGGCGCGATCCCATCTTGAGCGTGTAAGCGGTGCAAATTGACCTGGCCGCGGGATTTGAGCGGTGAATCTCATTCGAGTCACGGCTCAGACGAGCGAGGTCCTTAACCCAGGTTAGACTTATGTCATGAAAAGCCTTTGTGTCTTTTGCGGCTCACGCGCGGGCGGCCACCCGGAGTACGTCGAGCTTGCGCGAGCGTGCGGGACGATGTTGGCCGAACGCGGCATCGCCCTTGTCTATGGTGGCGGGCGTGTGGGCCTCATGGGCGCCATCGCGGATGCGGCGCTCGCTGCAGGGGGAACGGTTATCGGTGTGATCCCGCAGATGCTGCTCGACCGCGAGGTCGGTCATCCGGGCCTAAGTCAGCTACACGTCGTGAAATCGCTGGCAGAGCGCAAATTGCGCATGGCGGAACTGAGCGACGCCTTTGTGGCGCTGCCTGGGGGCCTTGGCACCTTGGATGAGTTGTCCGAGGTTTGGACGTGGACCCAACTAAATCTGCACCGGAAGCCGTGTGCGCTTCTGAATGCGGGCGGCTACTTCGATGCGCTCATCGATTTTTTGCATCACGCGACCGATGAGGGCTTCGTCAGTCAGCGCGATTTGGAGCAGTTGCAGGTCCACGAGGAATTCGGCGCATTGCTGGATGCACTCGGGATGCACCCACCGGAAACTTGACACTGCAGTGCACTGCCTTCAGCCTTGCGGCGCCCTTTAGCATCGTTGTCGGAGTATTCCGCTCAAGTCATGTTGCGAACTTTTCTCCAAGCCAAGCTGCATCGCGTCCGAGTCACTGAAGCGGATCTGAATTACGAAGGCTCGTGCGGCATCGACGAAGCCTTGCTCGAAGCAGCGGGTTTGAAGGAATACCAATACATCGAGCTGTACAACGTCACCAACGGCGAACGGTTTACGACCTACATCATCAAGGCGCCGCGCGGCTCGGGTCAGATTTCACTGAATGGCGCCGCCGCTCGTCGCGCCATGGTGGGCGATTTGCTCATCATCTGCGCGTATTCGATGTATTCGGAAGCCGAGCTCGAGCAGTATCAGCCAGTGGTCGTGCTGGTGGATGAGCAAAACCGTCCGCTGCAAACCAAGAATTTAAAGCTCGCACGTTAATCGTCCGCATCGATCGATGTGGGCGCATCCCATCGGATGAGTCATGTCCCTGATCCACTGGTTCATCGATTTCGTTCTCCACCTCGATAAGCATCTGACCCAACTCGTGGCGACGTACCACGTGTGGGTATATTTGATTCTGTTCTTGATCGTCTTCTGCGAAACCGGGTTGGTGGTCACGCCGATCTTGCCGGGCGACTCGCTCTTGTTTGCAGCCGGTGCTTTGGCGGCCGTGGATGCGAGCGGAACGTTGAATGCGACGGCGCTTTGGATCCTGCTCATCGTTGCCGCGATCCTTGGCAATGAAGTGAATTTCCGCATCGGTCGAGCGATCGGGCCGCGAGCGTTTAGCGGCAACGTGCCGCTTCTGAAGCTGGAGTACCTCGAGCGCACCGAGCAGTTCTACGAACGCCACGGCGGCAAAACCATCATCCTGTCGCGCTTCATGCCGATCATTCGCACCTTCGCCCCGTTCGTTGCCGGCGTCGGTGCGATGCGCGCGTCGCGCTTCTCGATGTACAACTTCGCAGGCGGCATTGCGTGGGTCACCGCGTTTATTTGGGGCGGCTATTTGTTCGGCAATGTGCCTCTGATCAAGAACAACTTCGGCGTCGTGACGATCGTGATCATCGTTGTGTCGCTACTGCCGTTTGCGTGGAGTCTCTTGAAGAGCGAAAACAAGAAAAAGTTGGCCGCAGAGAACGCAAAAAAGAAGTAAGTAGATATTCGGAGCAAGCGAAGCGTAGTGCCGTAGGCAGTATCGCCCTCGAACCGTCATCATTGCTTCGCGGTCATCTTTCGAAATTGACTCTTTGAGCGTCAATTGTGGTGTTCGCAGCCCCTGGATGAATTTCGTTTTCCAATTCTTTTTTGCGTTCTCTGTGGCTAATTCCATTCCTATTCTTAGTCTCGCGAGGCCCACCAAGCGATCGCACCGGCAACGAGCAGCGCAACGCCGGGCCACGCCGGTTGCGGGCTGAAGCCGATCCATAAGACGCCAGCAAAGGCGCTGAACAGCGAAACAAACGAGCGATCACGGCGGCGGCTGTGTTCACGGATTTCTGCACGCAGGAGCTCGACTTCATCGGTTCGCACTGGGATGGTCAGACGGCCATCCGCGGCTTTCTGAACCGTGTTCTCGAACAGCGGCGGTAATCGTCGCAGCGCTTGCACCAGATCCGGCAGCTGACGCTTCAAGTCGCGCACGATCGAGCGTGGACTCCAGCGCTCGGCGACCCATTCTCTGAGTAACGGCTGCGCGGTCTTCCACAAATCCAAGTCCGGATAGAGCTGTCTGCCGACGCCCTCGATTTGCAGCAGTGTCTTTTGAATCAACATCAGCTGCGGCTGCATTTGCGCATCGAAGCGCTGCGCGGCCTCGAACAAACTGATCAGCACTTGACCGAACGAAATTTCTTTGAGTGGCTTATTCGCAATCGGCTCGCACACCGTGCGTACTGCGCTTTCCAATTCATCGACGCGAACGTGTGCAGGAATCCATCCGGCATCGATGTGTAATTGCGCGATGCGGCGATAATCGCGGTTGAAGAATGCGAGGAAATTTTCCGCCAGATAGTGCTGATCGCGCGGATCCAAGCTGCCGACGATGCCGAAATCCACTGCCGCGTAACGCGGGTGCTCAGGATCATCCAGCAGCACAAAAATATTGCCGGGGTGCATGTCGGCGTGAAAGAAGTTGTGCCGGAAAGCCTGCGTGAAGAAAATTTCGACGCCGTTCTCCGCCAGCCGCTGAATGTTCGCGCCACGTTTTTGCAGCTCGGCGACGTCGTTCACGAGCACGCCACGCACCCGTTCCATCACCATCACGTTCTTGCGGCACAGATCCCAATACACTTCGGGAACGTACAACAAAGGCGAGCCTGCGAAATTGCGCCTGATTTGCGCCGCGTTGGCCGCTTCGCGCATCAAGTCCAGCTCATCGAGAATGGTCTTCTGATACTCGCGTACCAACTCAACGGGTCGTAATCGTTCAGCCTGCGACCAATAACGATCTGCGAGTTCCGCAAGTGTGTAGAGCACTTCGATATCGCGCTCGATCGCGATGCGAATTCCCGGCCGCACGATTTTGACGACGACTTCTTTGCCGTCCTTCAATGTTGCTGCATGCACTTGAGCAATCGTTGCGGCAGCAAGCGGCTGGGTGTCGAACGATGCGAATAGTTCCGATACAGGTTGTCCGAGCGCGGACTCGACAATGCCGCGTGCGACGTTCGCATCGAACGGAGGGACTCGATCCTGAAGTTTCGCCAATTCGTCCGCGATATCGCGCGGCAACAAATCGCGTCGTGTCGACAGCATCTGGCCGAACTTCATGAAGATCGGACCGAGTTCTTCGAGCGCGAGACGCAAGCGTTCCGCACGAGTGCCGCCGCGTTCGCGATGAAACCATGTTGCCGGGGAGAGGAAGAACGCAAAGCGCAACGGCCGGAATAGGTGCGTTGCGAGAATGACTTCGTCGAGCCCGTGACGAACGAGCACCCGCTGGATTTGCAGGAGCCGGGAGAGGACGCGAAGCTTCACTTGTTCTTGTTCCGTTCTAGCAGTGCAATGCGCGCTTCTAACCGATCGACGTCCTCGCGCACCTTATCTACGCCAGAAGCAAATTCGTCCGCTTCAGTGCGGCTCGGTGTGTCGCGGCCTTCTTCCTGAAGGAACTCCGAGACGTTTTGGGTGAAGGTGTCGGCCGCGCGGCGCGCAAATCCTAAGACCGAGCGCGCTGCTTGGCCGATTTGATGGGCGGGCACATCGCCGACCAAGCGCGACAACTCTTCTTCCAGATCGGGTCGAGCGTGTTGCAGCAATTCGCTGAACGCCTGCGCCGCTTCTGCGTCGCCTGCAATGTGAACGGAACCGCCACGCAGTGCATTTTCAGGTTGCGGGCCAATCATGCGCATGAATGCCAATGGCGTTCCGCTGAGCGTTGCGGTGGGTGTTGCTTCTGATTGCGAGCTCAAGATCATCTGCTCGCCCTCGGCGCGCAGAAATACGTTGAGGGGAATGCCCTCAAACTTCAGTGCCAGAAGCTTTCCATCCAAACGTCGGCACATCCCGCGTGCCGCAGAAGACGCTGCGATATTTCGATTCAGTAGATTTTGAAACGGCGCGAGCAGCATGGACTTACAGCGCGTACCCGCGATGCAGAGCCACGATGCCGCCGGTGAGGTTGTGATAGCGACACTGCTCGAACCCGGCATCGCGCATCATCTCCAGCAACGCCTCTTGCGTTGGGAAGCGGCGAATGGATTCGGCCAAGTAGCGATAGCTGTCCGCATCGTTCGCAACCAGCTTGCCGAGCAGCGGCAGCACGCCGAATGAATAGGCGTCGTAAATCGGCTTGAGTCCCGGCAGCGTCGGATGCGAGAACTCGAGAATCAGCAGTTGTCCGCCAGGCTTCAGCACGCGTCGCATCGATCGCAATGCCGCCGCTTTGTCCGTGACATTGCGCAAACCGAAACCGATCGTCACGCAGTCGAAGCTCGCGTCTGCGAATGGCAGGCATTCGGCATTCGCCAATGAAAATCGCACATTGCCGACGACGCCTTTATTGAGTAGGGCATCGCGTCCTTCGGCGAGCATCGCTGAGTTGATGTCGGTCAGCAGCACCAATCCTGTTGGACCGACCTGCTTGGCCATGCCAGTGGCGAGATCGCCGGTGCCGCCCGCAACGTCGAGGGCTCGCTGTCCGGGACGAAGCCCCGTTTGAGAAAGCGTGAACGCTTTCCAGAGCCGATGCGCACCGCCGGACATCAGGTCGTTCATGATGTCGTACTTGCTGGCGACGGATTCGAATACCGCGCGCACCTTGGCGGCCTTCTCAGCGACGGGCACTTGCGTGTAACCGAAGTCGGT
>DASTSB010000173.1:0-8600 GCA_035760885.1 Steroidobacteraceae bacterium
GGGCGGATACAGCAGCGGCGTTGCGTTGACGCGGCCGCGAGTGAATACAGATCGCTGCTGCGAGAACGTCTTGAACCCTTCAACGCCGTGATAGCGACCCATGCCCGATGCGCCCACGCCACCAAACGGCAACTCATCCTGTGCAATGTGCAGCAGAGTGTCATTGATCGTCACGCCGCCCGACGCGGTTCGGCGCAGGAGGTAGTCGCGGCGTCTTCGATCTCGATCGAACAGATACATTGCCAGAGGTCGATCACCTCGATTCACATACTCGATGGCCTCTTCAATCGTTCGATAGCTCACGATCGGCAGTATCGGGCCGAAGACTTCTTCCTGCATGACTCGCATCGAATCGGTGACGCTGCGTAAAGCAACGGCTGTGAATCTTCGCGGCAAGTCAGTCTTGCCTGCAGATAGCAGCGGTTCGGCGACTGCCCCCTGACGGACTGCGTCATCGAGCATCGACTGCAGTCGGCTGAAATGGGTATCGCTTGCGATGCTGGTGTAATCAGTCGAGGCCACGCCTGTGGCGTAGAGGGATTGCGCGGCGGTCCGCATCTGAGAGATCAAATCGCTCACGTGCTCCTCAGGCGCGAGTACGTAATCGGGAGCGATGCAGGTTTGGCCAGCATTGACGAGCTTGCCGAACACGATCCGTTTCGCGGCGGTGGCCAAATCGAAATCGGGACACACGATTGCGGGCGACTTGCCGCCGAGCTCGAGGGTCACAGGTGTGAGGCTCTGCGCGGCGGCTTTCATGACCTCCCGTCCCACCGCCGTAGAGCCGGTAAACAGCAAATGATCGAACGGCAATTTGCCGAATTCGCGAGCTAGCTCGATGTCGCCTACTGCGACACGCAAGACATCCTCCGGGAAATGCTGTTCGATGAGTTGTGCGAACAGCTGACCGAATTTCACGGAATGCTCGGATACCTTGACCATCACGCGATTCCCGGCGGCCAATGCTCCAACCAACGGCCCGACTGCCAGATACATCGGGTAGTTCCACGGCACGATGATGCCGACGACACCAAGTGGCTGATAGCGAATCTCAGCAGACGCGGGAGCAAACCAAATGCTCGGGCGACAGCGCTTGGGACGCATCCACGCCTTCAAATTACGTCGCGCGTGACGGATTGCTTCAAGCGACGGAAACAGCTCCAGCAAATCGGTTTCGAACAGCGAGCGGTGTCCAAAATCCGAACTGATCGAAGCACCGAGGGCGGCGCCATGGGTGTACAGCAGTGCTTGCAATGTCCCCAGCCATTCTCGCCTTTGCGCCAGACTCGGACATGCATGCGCTCTCGATGCTGCGAGCTGTCGCGTGAATATCGCCTGCAGCTCTGAAGCAGTCGTCATCTCGACCTCGCGTCTGTGTGGTGCATACATTGAAATGTGCATGCCAGCGAGCTACATGCGGGATTCCCGCGAGAGATCCTCGGGTACCCGGCCGGACCGAGTCTGTGATTGCAGAGAAATGAATCATTTTGGCGCGACTCCCGCGTACGCGGCTCGCGGTATCGCGTATCCACGCCGGTCTGCTCACGGAGGGACAATCGCCTCTCGCGCCTGTGCCGGCGAAAGGAGCGGTGCGATCACGAGCAGGGGAAAGGATGATGTCGTCGCTGGATTTCGCGAGAACAATGCTTGTCCTGGTGCTCGGCGGGGCAGCGCTCATCGCGATCATGGCGATGCGCAGGCTCGTCCGCGTGCCCGCCGAGAGGATCGAACCCGACAAAAATTCGGCGGAGTCGGTCTTGGCGGATTCGCAGTTCGCGCTGGTCTTTCACTCCGCTCCGGTCGCGATGATGATCGTGCGCATTGCAGACGGGCGGATTGCGATCGTGAATCATGCCTGTTGTGAGCTCTGGGGCTACACGCGCGATGAGTTCGAGGGGCACACCTCAACTGAGCTGCAGTTGTGGATCGAGCCCGCACAATTCATCAAGACCCTCACCGAGAACCGTAACAGCGATTCGCACGAGCTGCCCATCCGCGAGAAAAATGGCAATCGTCGTGATGCATTGGTGTCGGTCACGATGATCCAGCTGGAGGGGCGCGCACATCTTTTGATCACTGCCGCGGACATCACGCCGCAGAAGCGGGCGCAGGTGATGGAGCACATGGCGCATCACGACACTCTGACCAATTTGCCGAATCGCCTATTGCTGCACTCCAAACTTCGCGAGGTCATCAGCCGCATCGATTCGGCTGGGGCATTGGGTGCTCTGTTGTTTGTAGACCTGGATGGTTTCAAACGCGTGAATGACACGTTAGGACACAGTGCCGGCGACGAGTTGCTGCGTTTGGTTTCTGCGCGCTTACAGCACGATGTTCGCGGAGAAGACATGGTGGCGCGCATCGGCGGCGATGAATTCGTCGTCCTACTCAGCGATTTGCATCACCTCGCAGAGGCGCGCGGCGTGGGCGAGATGCTGTTGAAGAAATTGAGCGAGCCGTTCACGTTGGCCGGGCACAGGCAGGTGTCGATCAGTGCCAGCATCGGCATCCGCTATCTCGGTCCTGGCGAAATCGATGTGGAAGCAACCGTTCGCGAAGCCGATGCGGCGCTTTACGAGGCGAAGAAATCGGGCCGGGCATGCGTGCGTATCTACGAATCCGCCGCTGCACCATGGCAGCTCCATTCCAATACACGCTGATGCGTCTGCTGCGGCAGTGCGTCATTGTGAAATCAACGTCGAGCGGATGACGAAGTTGGCGCGATCAACGAAAGCAGTTGTCTGTGTATACAGACTGTAGCGATTTACTCCAACACGAACTGGTGGTTCCACTTACTGACCCCGTATATCAGGCGAGTAAAGTAGCGTCCCATTCTCAGCGTCGGCTTGCGGCATGAATACCAGCGCGCAGAGTCCGAACAATCATTCGAATGAACAGCGACCCCTCGTCCTGATGATCGATGACGAGGCGGAATTTTTGGAGCTTGCCATGGAAGTGGTCCGATCATGAACCGCGAGCGGGTCCAGCTCTTGCGCTGCTTGATCGATGGTCGCAGTGACCAGCCGCATCAGGAACGGTGCGGAGCGGGAGCATGAAATTTCTGAGCGCAACGCGCTTCCCCAACTTAGAAGTCGTTCGCCGTGCATGGCGCGAATATGCGTTGGAAGGCGCAAGCCTCTCGCCGGACGTGCGTTCTTACGTCGGTCGAGCGTGGCGGCGCTCGCGAGCGTTGGGGTGCGATCCGCAACTGCATCGTGCAGAGATGCTGAGCTCTACGGCAACCTTAAGGATGTTGACGCAGCGGGAGGAGTTGCTCCGACAGCTTGATCCATTCTTGACCGCGCTCTCGCGAGCTGCCGCACCGGATCGGCACGCAGCCATCTTGGCAGATGAATATGGCCACATCTTGCAGATCGCGGCCGATGAAGACACCTTGAACGACGACGGCTTTCCGCATCCTGGCTCTTTACTGTCCGAGGCGACCTCCGGCGCCAACGGCGTGGGTACGGCGCTCGCGGAAGACGCCTACGTCGAACTCGTCGGACCCGAGCACTACATGGAAGGGTTTCATCCGTTTACATGCCAGGGCGTGCCCGTTCACAGCCCGGACGGAACCATCACTGCCGTTCTAAGCATGTCGGTACGCCGCCTTGAAACGGCGGATCGCGTGCGGGACATTTTGTTTTGTGCATCGGAGGCAGCTGAGTGCGAATTGTTAGCGGACTGGCTCGCGTACTCGGCAGATTCGGAGCAGGCGCGCGTGCTCGAACGCTTACGTCAGGACATCGAGCAGAAACTCGCGATTGCCCGGTTGCGACTGGAGCAGGCCGCGGCGCGACTCTCGAGCGGCGCCAGCGCCAGCGATCCGCTCGATGCAGCCGTCGAGTTCGCGCGCAAGTTCAAGCGGCAGGCGCAAGTGTGGCGTGCGTTGGCGACGGACGAAAATGCCGTCCCTGAAATGGAGCGCATCGACTTCACTGACCAGGTCGCGGACTTCATGGATCTGCTCCAGACCGAAGCGCGAGTGGCGCTGGTGAGGTTGACTTGGGGATGCGTCGAGCGCTTAGCAGTCCTGGAAGCGCCACAGGTCCTGGCGAAACAAGTGCTCGCTGCCTTTCTCTCCGCGATTCAAGAGTCGACGGCAGGCGCGTTGATCGAAGTAAACGTGTTCAAGGACGAGAAGGTAGGGAGGTTGCAGGTCCGGGCGGTGAATCCTGGTTCTTGCCACGCTCGCACTTACGTTGCGACCGCACCGCTGATTTTCTGAAGGTCTATCGATGGACGATCGGACTAGCGGATCGGTCGAGGCGTTAAGACTCGTCGCCATCTCAAATGAGCTGCGCTCGCGGCCGGCGCGCGCGCCTGATTTCGCAGCCGAGAGTGCGGCCTACGCAGCGATTGCACATGGAATCGCGGCTACACCCGGCGCTGCAGAGCAGCAACTATCGCGGTGGATTCGTACCCTTTGTCGCGCGGAATCGGCGGGCGTCTGCCTTTTAGAGTGCAATACCGAAGGTGAGACGTTTCGGTTCAGCACAGTGGATGGCATGTTCGCTGCGAATCTAGGGCGCATCGTGCGCAGAGATGCCAGCCCGTTCGACGTGGCCATCCAGCAGCGCGAAGTGCTGTTTATGACGCATGTCGCCGACGGCCTCGGCGAGCTCGGAGTTGCTGAGCCGCCCATTCGCGAATGTCTCGCCGCACCCATCGTGCTCGACGATCGCGCCATCGGCGTCGTTTGGGCATTTCAGCACACCGCAAAAACAAAGTTCGATGCAGAAGACGCACGGCTGCTGAGCAACCTCGCGCACTTCGCGACTCTGATTCCGCGATCGGCGCAGGTCGCGCCTCGTTCCTTGGTCAAGGAAGAGCATCGAGTCGCGACGCTGCTGCACAATCTGAAGGACTACGCGATTTTCATGCTGGACCCGAGCGGCATGGTGAGCGAGTGGACCGACGGAGCGCAGCGCGTGCTGGGCTACGCCCCTGCGGAGGTGCTCGGCAAGCACTTCTCCCTGTTCTTTACGCAGGAAGATATTCAGTCTGGCGAACCGCAGCGAGAGATTGCTCAAGCGATGGAGACTGGGCGTGTGGAACGCGACGCTTGGCGGGTGCACCGCACGGGCCGGCGCATTTGGATGAATGTGATCCTCAGCGCCATCCGTGACGATCAAGGCCAACTCGCCGGTTTTACGAAGATCAGCCGCGATCTCACCGAAAGGCGCGCCATCGAGAAAGAGCGCGAGGAGTTGAAAGGCCGCTTGGCCGACGAACTCGATCACATGGTGAAATTGAACGAGATGAGCACGCGGCTGATGCAAAGCGGCGACCTCTCGTTGGTCTTGAAGCAGATCCTCGATGCGATCGTGAGCCTGCAACATGCCGATCGCGGCAACGTGCAGCTCTACGATCCGAAAGACAACTCGCTCATGATCGTGGCGCAACGAGGATTGCCAGCCGAGTTCATGGCGCTATTCGGCAATACGAGCGCTGCCGATGATCTCGCGTGTTCGCAGGCAGCGCGCGCTCGACATCGAGTCGTTATCGAAGACTTGCAAGCACCGGGGTTGCCGGAGGTGTTGCGCCAAGTCGCGCACACGGGCGATTGCCGTGCAGTCCAGTCCAGTCCGATTCTCGATGATGATGGTGCGCTCGTGGGCGTGCTCTCGACGCACTTTCGCGAGCCGCATCGACTCTCCGAACGCGATGAGCGGATCACCGACGCCTATTTGCGGCTTGCCGCGGAGGTGATCGTCAAAGTGCGTTACGAGCAAGAATTGCGAGCCGCGCAACGTGCCGCCGAACGCGCCAATCAAAGCAAAACAAGATTCTTGGCCACCGCCAGCCACGATCTGCGCCAGCCGCTGCAGACGCTCTCGCTGCTGAATGGCTCATTGCGGCGTATGGTCGCGAATTCGAATGCTGCAAGGATCGTGGCGGAACAGCAGCAAGCGATCGCGGCGATCTCCTCGCTTCTGAATGCGCTGCTGGACATCAGTAAACTCGAATCCGGTGCAGTGAAGCCGGAGATCATCGACTTCGATCTGCAATCGCTGCACGAAACGTTCCGTGCTGAATTTTCAGCGTTGGCAGAAAAGAAGGGGCTCGAATTCCGCATCCGGGGCGGTCAAGCCTGGGTACATAGCGATCCGGTACTCGTGGCGCAGATCATCCGGAACTTGATCGGCAATGCCATTCGCTACACCAAACAAGGCTGGGTCGAGTTTCGATCTACCCAGACGCATGATTCGGTCAGAGTCGAGGTAGCAGACTCTGGTATCGGTATCCCCGAGGCGCTGATTCCGAATATCTTCGAAGAGTTCTATCAAGTCGGTGTGGCACCCAATTCTGCGCGCGAAGGGCATGGCTTGGGCCTCAACATCGTTCAACGAACCGCACGTTTGCTTGGGCATCCTCTGGAAGTGCAATCCGAACTCGGCAAGGGTTCGGTCTTTTCGCTCACGATGCCGAAGGGGCGGCCAATGGTAGGGCCACCTCACGTCGCAGAGCCGCCAATCGAGGAGCACCAGGGGACCAAGCGGCGTGTGCTGATCGTGGATGATGAGCCGTCCGTGTTGCTAGCGACCCGATTGCTGCTCGAGCTGGAGGGGTACGAGGTTCTCGAGGCAACATCGCTTTCGCAGGCGATAGCAGTTGCAAAACACAATTCCGATATCCAACTGCTAGTGAGCGACTACCACCTGGCAAACAGGGAATTGGGCACGGCTGTGATCGACGAGGTTCGCAAGATTCTCAAGCGCCACATCGGCTCGGTTCTCATGTCGGGTGATACCTCGAAGGCCATGTCGCAACTCGCCCTCGATGACAGGACGCGGGTCGCGCGCAAGCCGATTGAAGCCGACGAGCTACTCGGAATCTTGAGGTTCTTGCGGAACTGAGTTCGCGGTTACGGGCTCGCGCTGGTGAAGTGGCGATCGAGGGATTCGAGCCTGGCTTGAGCGCTTGAGTATGCCGATTCGCCCATCCACGCAGGCGATGCACTCAGGAATCCTTGCTTGCGAATATCCATTGCCTTGCTCGCGATGCGTTCCCGCGCCGCGTCCCAGAACGGATGAGCGAATGCATCGATCGGCTCGGTAAGCAAACCATCGTGCACCGAGAACGCGGCGCAACTGACGAGCGGCGGTCCGTCGAAGAAGCTCGATTTTGTCGCGAGCGGTACCGGCATCAAAGGCATTTGCTGCAGACCATGGATGCCGCTGCCTACTAGATGTCCGGTAGCGTAAGGAGCGAGCACTTCGCCCGTCGTGGGGAAGTCGCCATAAGTGCGCACGAGCATCACCGGATCGTCGTTGTGAAGGCGCGAGGGCGAGACTTGTGCGACATGATCATCCGTAGCGCGAGTCCACACGGATGTGATGACGTATCGGTTCTGAACTCGCAGCACCGCCGCCAAATCGTAGAGGCGCTCCGGAGCTTCCAAATCGATGATGCGATTGCGCTCGCCGTCGATGTCGAGCACTTGAAAGCGGAAGCCTTGGCTCAAGGCACTCGAGAGCGCCAAGCTCGGCGTGTTCATCGGATCGCCGAAGGCCAAATACAACGGCAAATTGAACACCGTCGGATTCGCTTTGTCCGCTGCAAACAGCAGGAACGATTCGTGGGAGCGCTCATCGATCGTCATCTCCGCCGAATCCGGTCCGGTGGATTCCAGGCGACCGGGGAAGTTCTCCGTGAGCAGATCATGACCGGCACCTGACAATCCTTGTTCGCGAGCTACTCGTGCACCGTCGACGAATGCCTGCCAGGCGATGCGATGCACTTGCGAGTCGGCGGCGCCGCGCGCATGGGTCATCAAGATAGTCACGGCATCGCCAATGAAGCCCACCGCATAGTCGACGATGAGGTCGCGCTTGTGAGCGCTCACCGATTCGCGAATCGTGTCCACGACGGACTTCGAAGGTGCGAGGTGCCCTCCGATTGCACCTACATCTGCTTTGATGACGGACAGCGTCAGTCTCATGATGCAGCTCCCATTCCGCTGATGAGTCGTTTTAGGGTGCTGAATCCTTACACTCTTCGCCCAGGGTAGAAACCTGTCATAAACCAGTAGCGGACTCGGTACATTCGCTAAGCGTAGTGTCTTGCGCGTTCGCGGAAGGCGACTTTCATGGCGCACCGCCGTGCGGGCGATCGAAGGCCGAATGCGCATACGCCTTCTCAGCAATTAAATAGTGGGAGTACCACGAGGCGGCGTGCTCTGCGACTTGTTCCAGTGCACCGCGTTCTTCGAACAAGTGAGTCGCGCCTTGAATCGTGATGAGCTGTTTGATCGAGCGCAGTCTGCTCATCGCCATTCGGTTCAACTCTAGGACGTGAATGTCCTCGCTTCCCACGACGAACAACGTCGGAATGTCGATGGTGGTCAGGGCGTCGCCGGCCAAGTCGGGTCTGCCGCCGCGCGAAACGATGGCCGCTACTCGATTCGGCCGTAAGGCTGCGGCGAGAAGCGCTGCCGCCGCTCCGGTGCTGGCTCCAAACAATCCGATGGGTAGCGAGCCGACGTCATCGCGAACCTCCAGCCAGTCGAGCACTTCGGCCACACGATGCCCCAGCATGGGAATGTTGAAGCGCAATTCCTGAGTCATGGAATCGATTTGATCTTCATGCATCGTAAG
>DASTSB010000174.1:0-2281 GCA_035760885.1 Steroidobacteraceae bacterium
CAACGCTCGCTCTCACTCACTCACGCTCGTCTTTGCGCGCTTTGTGTTTGCGTCCGATCTTCGGATCAGCAGCTGGTCCTCGGTTCGGAGTTGGCCGCTGACGGTTGGCAGCAAGACTCTGCCAGTCCCTAGTCCCTAGTCCCTAGTCACCAGTGACTACCGTGTAGGAACTTCTGCCCACTCTTGGGGCTTATGCGGTCAAGTTTTCAGTTTGGATGAATCATGGCCAAAGTCGCCCACGCAGATGTGATTTTGATCCAAGACTCGCTGGAGGATGCCGAGCTTACGATCTACGCACTGCGCGGCACGTGTACGCATATTACGGTCGATACGTTCGCGTCCGGCCAGCAAGCATTGGCTCACTTGATGCGCGGTGGTTCAGAGGCGGGTAAGCCGCAGCTGATATTGCTCGACTATGATGTGCCGGACGTGGATGCAAAGGACGCGTTGCGAAAGTTCAAGGGGGACGAAGAGCTCAAATCGATCCCTGTCGTGGTGTTGACGTCACAACGCGATCCGAACATCATCAAACAGTGCTACGGACTGGGCGCGAACAGCGTGTTGTGTAAAGCGGAACAATTGCGCGACTACTTCTTGCAGATTCAGCAGCTTGCAAAGTACTGGCTGCTGGTCAATGCAGCTGCGACCTCAGAGTTCGAGGAATCCGAGGCTCTGGAAGGAATCCTGCCTACGCATTCGTCGCGCTTCAACGAACTGCGCAATTAAAGAGCCCAAGGGTTTCAGGCTCGGGGCACGCTCGGCGCCTCTTGAACGACGCTCGGGGAACCTGCATTTGCCCGCAACCAGAGTGCGACGATTGCCCACGGCGCGCACGCGATCGCTTGCAGAATCCGGCTGACAAACGTAATTGCGACGGACGCAGCAGCGGGAACCCCGGCCATCGCCATCAAGCTTGCGAAGAGTGCGTCGAACACACCAATGCCATCGATCGAGATCGGTGCGCGGGCGGCGATGAGCGAGAGCATGAGTCCCGAAAACAGCCATCCTGGAGAGACGGCCAAATCGAGGCCTTTTGCCAATGCAATGGTCAGTGCGACGGGAAGCAACTGCTCTGCCAGCGTCAGGATGAAGAACCGAATCAGGGTCGCTCTTTCCGCACCGAGTTCCCGGCACGCATCCAGCACCCCGAAGATCTTATGCACTGTGCGATGTTCACGCAGCTTGGCGGGCATGCGAGCGACCAGCCAATGACTGGTCTGCGGACGCAGGGCGAGGATGACAGTCGCGATGGCCGCAACGAAGAGGCAGATGCTAACTAGAAATAGCCACTGAGCTTCGCGTGGGAGTTCGGCTCGCGTAGCGAGGTAGATCTGTGCGACTACACCTAGCAGCAGGACGCTGATGAATCCGGTGAAGCGCTCGACCAAAATCGAGGCCGCAACGTGGGTCCCGCTCAGCCCGGCGCGAGTCGCCCAAACACCTCGAATCACATCGCTGCCGGCAGTGGAGGGCAACACGCTACCGATCAGCGTGGACGTGCAGTAGATCGTCATCCCACGCCACCAGGGGAGATGATGATCCACCGATTTCAACAGCAGCAGCCATTTGAACGTCATCAAGCATCGGTCGATGGTCACGACTACTAAGCCGATGAGCAGCGATGTCGCGGACATCGACGCCATGCTGCTGCCGACGTCGCGGATGTCCGCGATCGTGGCGAACAACACCCACAGACATAAGATCGATATTAGTAAACGAAGTAGATTCCGATTCACTGCGCCAAACTCCATTGGGCCCGCGCACAGGCGGCACCCGAAGACGAACTCACCTGCTGATCGGCCCAGGCTAGGGTGGAGTCGCAGTCACAAAAGTGCACTCATATCTATATGTATGTCGCCGTGGAATGCGGCGAGATCCCGCGCGTGTGGTCAATTGCCTGCTCGCAATGCACAGTTTGCCGCACGTGTTCCGCTTCGTATGAGATTTCACACTGGTCACGCGAATTGTGTTGGCAAGTGGCGACATTGGTGGTGCAGAAGCGGCGTTCTGCCGCTAAGCTCGCGGCGATTTTCGATGGGTTCTCAAAGGTTTCTCAAGTCCTCGTGAACGAATCTGTGGAGGCCGGTAACTTCGGCACGTGGCTTCAAGCAATGCGCGCATCATTGCGCGGAGAGGCTGGAACTGACGTTCCTTGCGGTGACTGTGTGGGCTGTTGCGTCTCGGGGTATCCCGTGCCAATTCGGCCCGAAGATGCGCTGGAAGATGTTCTGCCTGCGGAATTTCTGGTGCCCGTGTCATCCGTTTCGAGGATGTTGGTGGC
>DASTSB010000175.1:0-4565 GCA_035760885.1 Steroidobacteraceae bacterium
CCCGACGTCTGAACAGGCATGATTGTTCGCCCCGCGCTCGCACATTTCGGACTCGCCATGACGACTCGGATCTTCGGCATCAAGAACTGCGACACCATGAAAAAAGCCCGCACTTGGCTGGATGAGCACGAGATCGGGTACAGCTTTCACGACTACAAAGCGGTTGGCATCGATCGCGCGCATCTGGAACGCTGGTGCCGCGAACTGGGCTGGGAGCGGGTGCTAAACAAAAGCGGAACGACGTTCCGCAAACTACCCGAATCCACCCGCGCCTGCGTCGATGAGAAGCGCGCGATCGCACTGATGCTGGAGCAGCCATCGATGATCAAGCGGCCGATCCTCGAGCACGGCAAGAAGCTCCTCGCGGGGTTCAAGGCGGAGGAATATGCGTCGATATTTGAGCAGAAGATGAATTAGCCGCAGAGAACGCAAAAAAACTGTGTCACACCCGCGAAGGCGGGTGCCTATCCTGGGCTTGCTGCCAGCGGCCAACTGTCAACGGACAACTGGAATCAAACGATTTCACTCGGAGAACACGGCGATTGGATGGATGTGTGCGCCGCGCGTGTTAAGAGATGGACAGGATGAACAGGATCGACAGGATGATCGGAGCCGAGCGCTAAGTTCTTGCTTTCATCCACCCTGTTCATGTTGTTAATCCCTGTGAGTGTCGGATGTGAGCTGCGCTCACTGCCGCGGTCTTGACGTGACTAGTGAGCTCTGAGCGACGGCGAACGCCGCCCGCTCAGAACCCATTCGCGCCATCTTCAATCCAAGTGCGAATGGCTTGAAGTTCATCGCTGGTGAATGTGCCGCCGCTGTGGGCACCACCGCTACATACATTCATCGGCCAGCAAAGCAATCCGCTCGTGCTCAGCGTGGTGGCATTTTCCGATGGGACCACATACGCACGCCCTGGGACATGGATCATCGTGTGATACGAACCATCGCTGCCGCGGAAGATGGCGTACACATTCGCGGCGCTTTGGTTGTAGTTCGGGCGGTCATTCACGGAACCGTCGTGACATCCGCCACTACTGCAAGTCAGGTTCGAGAACACCGGCATCACATCGGAGGCGAAGCTCGTGCGCGCATCGATTTGAATTCTTAGGGTTGCAGTGTTGCTTTGCTCGATGATGTTGCCGCCGGCATCGAAGCGAACGAGTCGATACTGCACTGAGTCGTACACCGGCTGGCCCGCGCTCGTCATGCCCGTAGCGCCGGTCTTGCTGTGTGTCGCCAGACGCAGTGCCGGCGTGTACGACACCAATCTCGTGCGTGCTGGGGATCCGGCTGTGCCGGTGGTCAACGTGCCGCGATGCCCATCGAAATTGAGCAACTGCATCTGTGTGCCGGACGGGAATTGCAGCCCGAGATCGGTACGTGCAGCGAACGCAGCCGAATTCAACGTCACGAGGTCGATCGAGCTCGCAAGTCCCGTACCATTCGCACAGTTCGTGAGATTGCTCGTTAGATTCGCGCCGCTCGAGTTCGAGCGCGTGCAGATGGTTCGATCGCCCGCAGTGATCGTACTGGCCACCGCCACTGGATAGGTTGCCTGCACCGGCGCAGCATCGTTGAGATCTTGCACCGATACAGTGATGGACGAATTCAGTGCGATCAGACTCGAAGAAGACAGTACGATCGACGTCGTCGCATCGCACGTGCTCGGGGCGAGACAAGCTGCCGGTGAGATCACCAATTGATTGCTCGCGGGCGCGATCGATACGCGGTGATCGGTCGCAGTGCCGTTACCCAGCGTAAGCACGAAGTCGTTGAGCGGCGCAGATGCACCGATGCTGAAGTTCTTCGCGACCGACGTCGCCGCAAGCGTCGGCGAACGCTCTGCGACTGCGAATGTTTTGGTACTGATCGGATCCATATCACCGTTGACGCGGAGCTCGACCAGATACTCGCCTGTCGCATCCAAACGTCCCGACGCACTCGCCGCATTCGCGTTCGTGAGCGTCACCGATGTTGTGCAACTCGAGCGCACACCAGGCGACGCACAGCGCTTGAGCGACCAGTTGTAGCTGTTGACGAATATCGGCTGCTGCGCTTCCACGCGGACGAAATGGCCGATGTCCAACGAACTCTCGTCTTCGGCCGCTCCTGTTAGCCCCGTGAATTTGACGTCGATACCCGCAGCGGCTGCGCCCGGCGTGGTCACATGACCATCGGGCCCCAACACGGACTCCAAATGCGCCGCTAACGTTGTTGCCGCTGAAGACGAACTCCCGGGCGCAGCAACCCAGAAACGATCCATCGTGAGTCGCGACAACGGCATCGTCCCTTCGGACAGCCGCTTCGCTAGTTGCGGATCGCCCGCCAATTGCCAATAGCACGCAAACGGCCGTTGTCGTCCGAGTCCTTGCGAGAGTTCAGCCATCGGCCGATCGCGATCGCATAGCGCCGCTTGTCGAATGTCGCCCGCTGCAGGATTAGGCGCCTGCATGACGTGGCACGTCCTACAGTGAGGCGCATAGACCTGCGAATAGATCTGCGCCGAGTCAGGTGGGTTGTCATCATTGCCCGCGCCAGGCGTGCCACCTGATGTCACTCCATCGAGCCCTTCGGGCATCCATCCTTGCGGCACGAACGCGCCGTAGTGCGGGCCGCTCAACACAGCATCCAAGTTCGCGGTCGGCAACGTTCCCGCTGTGTACCAGCCGTTGATCAGTTCGCGTGCCAGCGCAAATCGATTCGCATCGCCAAAGGTGAGATACGCGCCGGCATTCAATTTGCGTAGCTCGGATTCTTGCTTCGGACGAGTGAGCTGGTCTTTCAGCGTTTCATCGCTCGCTTTGCGCGAGAAGCTCGGGTCCGAGTCGCTAAACAGCAGCGTATCCAAATCCCACAGCAGAAATCCGGAATTCAGATCGCCGCCTTTCGCATAGGCGCCATTGCCATCCAAACCGCCTGGCGTGCCTCCGTGACAAATCGTGCACGCCTCGGGCAGGTATTTCTCGCCGCGTCCATCGAGATTGACGCTGTGAATGCGCTTGAAATCGCCGTTAGGATCTCTCGCATCCGGCGCGTACGCGTAGAACTTGACGAGTCGGTGGCCAGCGCTCGTCGGCGTAGCCTGGTACTCCATCGCCACCGCATTGATCGCGCCGAGCTTCTTGCCAGCCGTTTCCAGAGTCGGGTAGTTCACGACCACTGCCGCAACATCGCAGGTGCCAATGTCCAACATCGGCGTGTCGCAGTGGCCGATCTTCATATACATGTCACGGCCGAAACCGAGATCGAAGTTGTTGGTGTAGACGGCATGCGCATCTGCACCCAAGTTCGCGGCCGCACGATTGAAACCGTTGGCTTCGAGCCAGGCGAAGTACGTGGTTTTGATGTTCTCTTCGCCGAGAGCGCGGTAGTAAGCGGCTGCGGAGGTTGGCGTGTCGAGCGCATCGCTCGGCTTGCCGCGCAATTGCTCGATGGAAACCGTTGCTGTCGAAGCACTCGCGTCGACGAGCGCGGTGCTCGTGTCGTCGGGACTTAGAATGCAGACGCGCGGCGCCAGCAGCTCCGATCCCGACTCTTGTTGCACAGCGATTTGCACGCGCAACGTTGCATCGTTCACGTCGGCGAATTCCATCTCGCGCGTGCGATCGTTCGGTTGCACTAAGACGTTGATGTCGTCCTCGTTCAAGCTCGGCACTTGAAACGTGAAGCGAGGATTGGCAGGCGCATTGGTGCAGCTCGCAGTGGCACCGGTGCGAGCCAACCAGGATCCTTCGACCTCGATGGGCGCAGCGTTCGGCGCCACATCCAACGGCACATCCGTCCACACTTGCCCCTGGCGATCTCGGTACGTGAGCAAGCGTCGAATATTGATTTTGAAACGCGCCAACTCTGCATTCGCGGCTGCGGTGCTGTCCGGCGCAACCGATGCGGTCGGCACGATGACCACCGTGTACATGCCGGGTGCCGGCGTGTATGTCAAAAAGCGATTCGTATCGAGAATCGGCTCGACGATCACATTCACGTCGGCCGTGCTGCTCAACCCATTCGCATCGCTTACCGTGAGCCGGTATGTGTACGTGGTTTCGGTCGTGACCGACGGCACCTGGAAACTGATGCTGTTGCGAGCACGCGAGAGCGTGGCGATCTTCGGATTCGCATCGGTCTGCGCGAACGTGAAATCTACCGCAGGCGCGCTGCCGTTCACCGACTCTTTCGCGGAAAGGGTCACGAGCGATTGCGATCTCACCTTGGTCGTCGCGATGCCGTTGCTGGATTGAAAAGGATGACCGATCACGGTCACCACAGCCGTCGGCGGCGTTGATTTTTGCTCGCCGACATTGCTCGGATTTCCGCCGCCGCACGATGCCAGCAGTACACACGCGCAGAAGGTCGCGAGCGTACGCGAAGTGAAAGATGCGTCCATTGAGTTCTCGCTTCGACGAGAGAGTTGGTTTTTCTAAAATTCCAAACGCAGGCCACCTGCGATGGCCTGATCATCGATGTGTTCGAGTGCGAATGACTTTTGATACTGCAAGAACGCCTGCAGCCCGTGTTTGAAGACGAGCGAGAAACCCGCCGCGCCCACATAGAACTGCTGATCG
>DASTSB010000176.1:0-5520 GCA_035760885.1 Steroidobacteraceae bacterium
GGGCCTTTCTCGTAGAAGATCGCGAAGTTCACGTTGTCCTTCGAGAGACCCTGCAGAGGTAGCAGACTCGTGTCGACATTCGCCTGGAGACCTGCACCTACGTCGTTTGTGCCGTTGCTAAGAGTGCTTTGCGGCACGCCCTGGCTGTCGATGTAAGTGTAGTTGGCTTGAATGCCGAATCCGCTCCAGAACCCGGGCAGGAAGTCGTACACCTGCTGATAGCCGAGTTCGAAGCCCTGCACCGTACCCTTCTCCTTCGCGTTCACTGGAGTCACTACAAATACGTTGTAGGTCTGACCGCCGTTGGTGAATGGCACGACGGAGGTTCCATTTGTCAGCACGTCGGATAGCGACTTGTAGAACGCTGAGAACGTCAACGAACCCACCTTCGAGAAGTACCACTCGATCGATCCGTCAAAGTTCGTCGAGTTGACTGGCTTCAAGTAGGGGTTACCCACACCGTTTGGATCGCCCTGGAAACCAAGCCAACCCAATTGCGAGTCTTGCCGTTGCTGGAGATTGAAGTAGTCGCGAGTCAAGCCGAAGTCAGCTCGAGCCATGGCTTTGGCGAAACCGAAACGTAGCAGCAAGTCAGGTGTTAGGCCCACCTTCAAATTGAAGCTTGGCAAGTAACGGTCGTAGCTGTTCGTCTTTTTGTCCGGAACGGTCAAGCCAGTCGAGAAGGCGCGTGCATTGGCACGCTCTTGCGGGGACAAGAAGCAGAACACGGGCAGAGGAGCATTCGGATCCTTAGGATTCGTGCAATTCTCTTCCTCGGTGAGCGACCCCGCTGTGGGATATGCGATGTTACCGGAGGCTTCTAGTTCGGTTCGCACCCATCGCACGCCAATGTTGCCGCTGATCGAGACACCGTCTCCGGCTTTATCCTGGTTGCCAAATCGAGCCATCACATACAACGCTTTGGTGGTTTCGTTGTTGTCATTTATCTCGTTCGGCAAGTAGCGTCCGCCAGGGCCCAAATGCACTGAATCCGGACCGCCACGACGTGGGTCTGCCAATGGATACCAGTCGCCATTCGTGGCGTTGTAAGTGCGCCATTCATCCCTAATGGCACCGGCAAATTGGGACACCTCAGCGTATCCGCCGTTCTTCACCAGGTTGCCGCTGTAGAACGGTGCGATCGCTGGGACCGAGCCGCTACCGCGCATGAAGTTGTCGAACGTGAACAGTTCAGTGTGCTCAGAAGATGGAGCACCACCAGCCACGGCAGGATTCCCATTCACAGGATCATCGAACCACACCGGCCCGCCCGAGCCCCAAATCTCGCTCAACGAGCCCCAGTTGTACTTGGTATAGCGAGTGGTGTTGTCGCGCTCGGAATAGCGACCGCCGAACTTCAAACCGGTGATGAAGCCGAGATTCTCGAACTTACGATCCACATCCAGTCTGAATGCATTCTCATCACCTTCACTGTCTTCGGCGTGGTCCATCGCGGAACGCCAGAAGTTGTTGTACGGATCCGAGAAGCTGTTGTGGCTGCCACTGAAGTACGTCGGACATCCATTGTTATTGCACTGTGATGGATCTGGTGGCGAGGGCTGCAGGAACACAACCTTCGGAACGCCACTGCGATTGTCGATGGAGACGTCCTCAAAAGAGGCTCCCCAGATCGTCATATCCAGATTGCTGACCGTCGACTCGACATGCTGGAAATCGAAGTTGAAGCCCCACGCATCGTTCGGAGTCCATTTGAAGTTCAACCCATAATCGGACGTCACGTAGTTCTGATCGACGCTGCGAGCAATATTGTTGCTCTGCAGCCCGACTGCCGGGGTTCGATTGTTGCCTGCCGTATTTTGGTCATCACGCCAGCCCGTATTCGACGTCAGCGTGCCGTGTGTAAAGACCTTGCTGTCATCGAAGCCGAAGTCGGTCCCGACAAACCGGGAACCACCCGCACCGGCAACCACATCCGTTGCAACTTCAATGGCATGCTCGGACCAAGAGGTATTGGCGTCGGAACGCATGAACTGCAACGTCGCGAGCATCGTGTCGTCGTTGCTCTTCCACTGCGCAGCGAACGCACCGCCCGTTCGTTCTCGATCGTAGTCCTGCGTGCGAATTGCCGCGCCTTGCGGCAGCCAAACTTCGTCTCCCGGAACGACTTGCGTGTTCTTGCGGAAGTTCGAAATCTGCGTGCCGTCGGAACGCGATTTCAGCTCCGAGTAGACAGCGCTGGCAAGCAGACCAATCTCGCCGATGCCTGTGTCCCATCTATTCGTGTACAGCGCAGAGGCCGTCGGTGCAGTCTTTTCAGAAAAGTCGCCGTAGTTGGCTTCGGCGTTCACCGAAATCTGCTGACCTTCCGAATCGAACGGCACGCGGGTGCGCAGATTCACCGTGCCCGCTAAACCGCCTTCGATCATGTCGGCAGATTGGTTCTTGAACACGTCGACGCCGCCCAGAAGTTCCGGCGGAACGTCTGAGAAGCTCAAGAACCGCCCGTTGTTGGCCGAGAACGTGTCGCGGCCGTTCAACTCGCTGCGGACTTGAGTCAATCCGCGCACGACGACTCCGCTACCTTCGATCGAAAAGTGATCCGGATCGTTGGCGCCAGCGAAGCGGTTGATAGCCACACCAGGAATACGTTGCAGAGCTTCCGTCACGCTGCGATCCGGCAACGCGCCGATATCTTCGGCCGTGACTGAGTCGACGAAGACTTCAGCGTTTTTCTTGATTTCCTGCGAGTTCTGCAAGCTCGAGCGAATACCAGTGACGACGATTTCCTCGAGATTGTCGTCGCTCGAAGCACCGCCCCCCGCCGTGTTTTGCGCAAATGCTTGCGGCTCGACGGCAAATGCCGCCACCGCAATCACCGGCGCACTACGACGCAGAATCGATCCCAGAGCCGAACGAAGAGTTGATGAAGACGTTTGATTTTCTATAGACGAACGACATGAATGCCATTTGAAGTGGCCAGACATGGGTGCCTCCCATTGTTAAAAGTCTGTGATCCCCCGCGGCGCGATGATTGATGCAGCGATTGCTATTTGCAAGCCCTGCGCTACTCGGCGAGACTCCACCGAGCTCACTCACGCGCGCTGCCCTTTACAAAGATTTGTTGACATATCACCGCACGGTGGCGCGCTGACAGTTCGTGAGTACCCTTGCTCGTTAGAGTCGTTCTAAATCTGATGAAGTATTCCGGGCGATCGCGCCCACGTTGAGAGAAGTTGATGGACTCTGATCGAATTAGAAAAGTCGTGATTGTTGGGGGCGGGACTGCGGGGTGGATGACGGCCGCTGCGCTATCAAACAAGTTGCGAGGTCAATACGACCTTCGTCTAATCGAGTCGAGTGAGATCGGCATCATCGGCGTTGGCGAGGCAACGGTTCCGCACATCCGTTTCTTCAATCGCGCGCTAGGGATCGACGAAGCGGATTTCATGCGCCGGACCCAGGCGACGTTCAAGCTCGGTATCGAGTTCGTCAATTGGGCGCGCATCGGAGATAGCTACATTCATCCGTTCGGGGATTTCGGCAGCCCCCTGAACGGCGTGAAATTTCACAATTACTGGCTCCGCGCACAGCGGTCGAACCCAAGCATCGCAGGCGATATCGGTGACTACTCCTTCCCGGTCCAACTCGCCAAGCTGGGCCGATTCGCCTTCCCCGCAGCGGATCCTCGATCCGTCGCTTCTACTTTTTCGTACGCGTTTCAGTTCGACGCGACCTTGTACGCGCCGTACTTGCGGGAATATGCCGAGAAGCGCGGCGTCAAACGCACCGAAGGAAAGATCACGGATGTGCAGCTTCGAGGCGAGGACGGATTCATCGAAGCGGTCATTTTGGAAAGCGGCGAGCGCGTGGAAGGTGACCTCTTCGTCGACTGTTCAGGATTTCGTGGACTGCTGATCGAGCAGGCCCTCAAGACCGGGTACGAGAACTGGACTCACTGGCTGCCGTGCGATCGAGCGGTCGCAGCGCCCTGTAAATCGGGCAGCGAATCGGTCGCGTTCACTCGCTCCATCGCACGGGATGCGGGATGGCAGTGGCGCATTCCGCTACAACACCGAGTCGGCAACGGTTACGTCTACAGCAGCAACTTCACAACCGACGAGCGCGCTCGCGATACGCTGGTGCAGAACCTGGAAGGCGAGCCGCTTGCCGACCCGCGAGTGCTGCGATTCGTCACCGGACGCCGTAAGTTCAGTTGGAACAAGAACTGCGTGGCAATCGGTCTCGCCAGCGGATTTCTGGAACCGCTCGAGTCGACCAGTATTCATCTCATCCAACTTGCGATCACGTACCTCTTGGAGATGTTTCCAGATCGAAGCTTCGATCCCGCCGTCACGTGCGAATACAACCGCATCATGTCCGTCGAGTACGAGCGCGTACGGGACTTCATCATCCTTCACTATCACGCCACTGAGCGAGACGACTCGCCGCTCTGGAATTACTGCCGGACGATGCAGATCCCGGACTCTTTGCAGTACAAAATGGAATTGTTCCGCGAGCGCGGGTACGTGGTTCCATATAAAGAAGGCTTTTTCCTCGAACCGAGCTGGGTTGCGGTTTACCTGGGCCAGCGCGTCATTCCGCGACGCTATGACCCACTTGCAGATCAAGCTCCTCAGAGCGCTCTCGAGAGCGAATTGCAGCGCATGAAAGATGTGGTGGCGCGAGCCGCACAGGCAACTGCCTCTCACGCGGAATTCATCGAGCGCTACTGCGCCGCTGCTTAGATACGCGCCCATGCCATCGCCCATTCAACGCATCGTCATCGTCGGCGCCAATGCGGCCGGTTGGACCACTGCATTAGAACTCTTGTCATGGGGACTTAGCTTCGATGTGCGCGTCATCGACTGTGGGACCGTGCAGGAAGACTATTTGGAGAGCGGGGAAAGCGGCTTACCCTCCATGCGAGCCGCGCACGAACGCCTTCGGCTCGACTCATCGAGGTGGCTCCACCAAGTGAAGCCGACCTTCAAACTGGGCTCGCAATTTCAGGACTGGTCGCAACCCGGGGCATCGTATTTTCTGCCCTTCGGACAGAACGGCGCTCGCTTCGATGGGATTGCCTTTCATCAGCATTGGCTGCGCACTAGGAACGAATTCGACAGCCTGACGGCATTCTCTCTGGCAGCGATGGCAGCCAAGTTCAACAAATTCGCACTGCCCGATGCCGACTCGCGCTCGATTTACTCCACTGTGGACTTCGCCTTTCATTTCGACGCGTCCGCTTACGTGTCCTATCTCCGAACACACGCAGAACAGCGCGGAATTCGAATCGCTCAGGGCACGTTCACCGATGCACAGGTTGACGCAGAAGACGGCTTCATCACATCTGTGCGGCTGGACACGGGTGAGATCATCGAAGCGGATCTTTTCATCGATTGCTCAGGCCAACGCGGACTACTGATCGAACAAGCACTTTGCACTGGATTCGACGATTGGTCGCGATGGCTACCATGTGATCGCGTAGCGATCGTGCAATCCGCGCCGCAGGGCGAACTCATTCCGTACACCCGCGCCACCGCAGACAACGCCGGGTGGATG
>DASTSB010000177.1:0-21337 GCA_035760885.1 Steroidobacteraceae bacterium
CAAACAAAAGCAAAGCACATGCACAGCGTGGTGAGCGAACGGTTCATTACGGTGCTCCAATCAACCAACGTTGACGATCGCTCGCCGGATCGAACTTCGCGAGGGTGGGGGTGCTACTGCCAACAGCGGAGAGCGCCATCGCTTCCGTGGTTCCGGGAACGGCTTTAGGACTGATGCGATACGTGCCGTCCGTTAGCTGGTCGATTCGCCATAGTTGTTCGGGCGCACCCGTGAACGTGGCTGCCGAGAGTTCACCACCCGCCGTCGCAGTGAGCGATCGTTCCGTGCCTTCGATCGCGATTCGGAAATAGGGCGAGCCCGGATAACCGCCCGCATTCGTCACTGGAACGAACGCCCACTTCTGTTGAGCTTGCAACATGGCGGGGCCCAGGCGCACGCCGGTTGTCGCGGGCCAAGATGCAGACACGTCCATCGCGTGCTGATCTGCGACCGGAGGGCCGGGCAGAGGTTCGCGAGGCGGACCAGGCGGACGCTTACGGAAGCCGCCAACCGGCATGCCCTGCACAGCCGACTCGAGAACCGTGCCGGTTCTCGCCGATTCGATCGTATAAGTGCCTGCGGTGAGATTGTCGCCAGCGACTGGCCAACCATCGCGCCACAGCAGCGGCCTGATATCCAAGACGCTGATGCCGCCGCGATCGAGATCCGCTTCGTAGTGCAGAGAAAACTTCTGCACTCCTTGTCCAAGATCGAGCAAACCGAAATGGCCAGGACCGACATGTCGTCCGCGCGACGCTGCAAACAATTTGCCGCCGCCTTCGACCATGTCGACGCCCATGTTGTCGAGATACGGGCCGGTCACTTTGCGAGAACGGCCCATCCGAATGTTGTAGGTGGAGTTCGCGCCGGCGCAGCACGAACCGTGAGTGACGAGCAGGTAGTACCAGCCGTCGTGATAAATCGGTATCGATGCTTCGGAATTGATGGCGATGTTGCGCGGAGCTTCGTTCGGATGCAGCCGCTTGCCGGTTTTCGGATCGAGCTCAACCAGCCGGATGTAGCCGAAGTAAGAACCATATGTGAGCCACAGCCGACCATCGGGCGCCAGCAGCACGCCTGGATCGATCGCGTTGCTGTCTTCGATACCGTCCGACCACACCACCGGGCCGCCGTCTTCCCATTTGTAGTCGGGCGACTCGGGATTCAGCGTACGGCCAATCAGCAGCCCGATCGCGGATCTCGGCTGTGTGGCGGGCGCTGAGTAGTAGACGAAGAATTTGTCGCCGATGTGAATGATGTCGGGCGCCCACGTGTTGTTGCCGCCGCGAGCCAACACCTCCGCGCCAGCCTTGCCGCCCGGAACGGCCGCCATCAACGAGCCAGCGCGTCGCCAAGTCCAACCGTCCTCGGATATGAGTAGTGGCAGGCCGTTGCCGGTCCCGGCCGTGTAGTAGCGCCCGGCCTCTTCGGTGACCGTTGCCGGATCGTGCACGCCGACGTCTCCATCGAGTGCATGAACCTGAAACGAAATGGCCATGGCAGCACACAATAAAACTCGTTGCAGCATAGAGGTTCTTCAGATCTGTGAATGATCGACGCGCGTGTGGCGCTGTCGTGAACAACTCGGTTGAAGCCTTGCACGTCTGCGGGCGCTCTCGCCAATCCTCTTTTCGACCGCGGCGATAAGACTTCTAAGCTCGTTCGCAGCCGAAACCCTGCAGGAAGCCTGCTCTAAGGACGCGAGGCCAACGTGATCGGACGGGCGTTGACGTTTCTTCAGCTCTGTAAGCTCCGCAACTTCCGTGCTCTAGCAAAGGTGCGCTCCGCTTGCATGTCTTTGCAAAGCGCCTCGAATTCCTGTGCCGGACCGCTCCATCGCAACTCGTCGACATTCTTGAACAGCGGGGCATCGGTTCGCAGCGTCGCCAACTTTTTGAACAGCAACGCCGCATCGAGGTGTTCACCAAGCACAGTGGGCGGAAACGCCTCGATGTGTCCGTATGTATTGATGATGCGTGCGGCGCTCTTCGGTCCTATACCTTCGATCCCTGGGAAGCCGTCGGCTGCATCGCCAACTAAGGCCAGATAGTCGGGAATGAATTCCGGGTCGACGCCGAACTTCTCGCGCACCGCGGCGGCATTGCGAATCGCTTTCGACTTGCGATCGATTTGCACGACGCGATCGCCGCTGACGCATTGGGCCAAATCCTTATCGGGCGTCCAAATGCAGACCTTCTCGACGCGATCATCTTGGGAGGCGAGATACGCCGCAGATGCGAGCGCGTCATCGGCCTCGAACTCGATCATCGGCCACACAGCAACGCCCATCGTGCGCAACGCATGTTCCAGCGGATGAAATTGCGCGAACAGAGCGGGCTCGATTCCGTCGCCTGTCTTGTAGCCGGCCCAGAGTTGGTTGCGAAATGATTCGATGACGTGATCGGTCGCCACGCCGACGTGAGTCGCTCCGCCTTCGATCGTCTCCAACACCGTGTTCAACACGCCCACCACAGCACCGAACGGTTTGTCTTTACCTTTGTTGAAACGGCGCAGGCCGTAGAAGTGGCGGAACAGTTCGTAGGTGCCATCGATGAGGTGGATTAGCATGCTGCGATCTTAGACGAGTGCATCTGCGGACTGCCAAATTCACTCGCCGACGTATCAGGCGATAGACGAGTCGGTGAGGCGAAAAGTGTGCGCCCGTCGACGAATTGGAATCCGTTCACAAAAAGAAAACCACGTAGGGAACGAGTCTTTTACGCAGGCTGTGATGCATCCGGTCGCGCGCGCCAGCGACACAAGTCAGCATGCGCGTGACGCTCAGAAAAGCCGTCGAAACGTAGTTCCATCCCGCGCACAGCGTGTTTGGATCCGCACGTTAAGGGGAGCCCTGATCGCTCGGATACCAGTAGTGGAAGCGGATCACAAATCCGCGATCGCGTTGGCAAACACGAGAACCAACCTAGTGCCGTGCGCACTAATTAATGATGAGACGACCTAGATTTTCAGTACTGTTCGCAGCGCTGTTCGTTGCCGTGGGCCGAGCTGGCGCCGCATCGATTGATGAACCCGGATCGGACATCTCCATTGCCGGGTATGGCACCGTGGGTGCGCTTTATCACGATCAGCAAGGCATCGAATATCGTCGCGACGGCTGGCAGGAGCGAGGCGCGGAGGCTGGCGAGATCGACTTCACCACCGACTCGCGTTTCGGCTTGCAGCTGAACGCGAAGTTGAGCCCGGCATGGGAAGTCGTCATTCAACAGGAGACGGCGTTTTATCGCGACGGGAAGCTCAAGCCCGAGCTCAATCTCGGTTTACTGAAATACAGTCCAAACGACGATTTGTCCTTGCGAGTCGGGAGACTGAGCGCGGACATATATATGACTGCCGATACCCGCGGCGTCGGCTATTCATCGATGATGATTCGTCCGCCGCTCGAGGTGTTCGGAATCATCTTCGCGCAACGCTTTGACGGTGCCGATGCCGTTTACGGGATGGATCTCGGGGAGGATCAGCGTCTCGAAGCGAAGGTGTATGGCGGCTGGTTGCGTGGCAAACCCGTCGGCGACGACCTCTCGCATTTCAATCTCGACGGATCGACCGCCGTCGGCGGACATTTGCAGTACTCGCATGCAGGGCTGGATGTTCGTGTGGGTGCGGCGCGCGTTAAGTTCGCGCACGAATCTCCCGCGGCTCCCCTGCAAGATGCGTTGCGCCAGATCGGTACGCCCGATGCGCTGCGTTCGGCGGAAGCGCTCTCGTACGAAGACCGGTCCATCGATTTTTATACGCTCGGCGTTCGGTACAGCATTGAATCGTTGCAATCGCAGTTGCTCTACAGTCATAGCCGTACCTCGCAGCCTGGGATCGATGTCCCTGATGTTGCGATGCTCTCGATCGGCAATCGCTTCGGATCAGTGACGCCTTACGTCGGCTATTCGGCCGCGTGGAACGATCGAGCGAATCTTCAAACCGGATTACCCGACGCCGCGAGCCCGCAAGTTGCGCAATTGAATGCAGTGCTCGGCATGGCAGCAGATGCGGCGCGCGATCGCCAGTATTCGATCGCGGCGGGTGTGCGATATGACTTCATGCCGCGTCTTGCATTGAAGGGTCAGCTCGACCGGGTGCATTTCGCCGACTCGTCGGTATTGCTGAATATGGAGCCTGGGCTGCTCAAGGACGGCAGTTTCTGGGTTTACAGCATGGCTCTGGATTTCATGTTCTAACGCCATGCGAATCTCCTTCCAACTTGCGATGCTCGTACTAGCCGCGTGTTTCGCTACGAACACGCTTGCGGGTGAGATTGTCGTCGTCGTCAATCCTCAAAGCGGTGTGCGTGAGATGACGCGCTCGCAGGTGGCGGACGTATTCATGGCGCGCGATCGACATCTGCCCACGGGTGTGACAGCGCTGCCGCTCGATATGGGGATGCAGTCCGTCGAACGCCGCGAGTTCTATCAGAAGCTGCTGCGCAAGACCGTGCCGGAAATCAATGCCTATTGGGCAAGGCTGCTATTCAGCGGCCGTGCAACTCCTCCACAACAAGTGCCGGACTCAAGTGCCGCACTCAAAGCAGTGGCCGAAAACAAAGGTGCGATTGCGTACCTGGACAAGAAGGACGTCGATTCACGCGTAAGAGTGGTCCTAGAACTTGTCGATTGAACGCATCCAGCGGTTCGTCTTCCGCTACCGGCACGGTGTTGCGACGCGCACCGCGCTGCTTGTGGTCGTATTCAGTTGTGGCATCGGTTTGCTGTTTGCGGGTGCGGCTGCGATCTTTGCGCACCGGCATGAGACGAGTCGTCTAAATGAGCAAGTCGAGCAACTCGCGTCGACGGTTCAAAACACAGTGAGTGTGGCGTGCTACGTCGGCGACAAGGCGCTCGCGCACGAAGTGGCGCTCGGACTGTTGAAGAACCAAGCGATCGCAAGCGTGAAAATATCCAGCGCAACGCAGGTGCTGGACAATACGGCGCGCGACGCCCGTCCATCCAAATCCTCCCGAGTCGTGGCGCGCAAGATCGTGTCGCCGTTCGACGCTCACGAGATCGTTGGCGAATTGGTACTGGTTCCAGCGGGCGATGAGATTCGGTCGCAGGCTTACTCGTTCTCGGCATTTTCTGCTTTGGTCTTATTTCTGCAGACTGCTGCATTGGCGGCACTGGTTGCACTCGTCGTGTTGCGCTCGATCGTGCGGCCGATTACTCGTATGTCCAATGAACTGCACCAGTTGCAGATCGAGACCGGCCAGCAGCTCAGAATTCCGCCGGGAGATGAGCAGAACGAGATCGGCAGACTGGCGCGCGACACGAATTCGTTGATTTCCCGTTTCGTTACCTTGCTGGCCAGCGAACGTCATCAACGCCAAGAGCGCGAACGCAGCGAACGGCAATTGCGTTCGATTTTCGAGAATGCCGACTGCGGCATCTTCGTGATCGACTCCAATGCGGAATTGATGTCATGGAATCCGGCGCTCGCGCGTGAATTGGAGTTTTCGCCGGTGCGCCGCACGGATGCCCCTGCACTGAAGTTGGATTCGCTGCTCGCGCCTCACGCAGCGCGCGTTCGCTTGTTGCTTGCACGCAGCCGCGAAGCGAAAGGTGCCGTGTCGGAAGACTTCGAGATCAAGCGCGATGGCACGTCCTCGAAGTGGCTGAACGTCTTCCTGCAGCCGATCGATGCCAATCGCTTCCAGGGCATGGCTCAGGACATCACGGCTCGCAAACGTGCCGAGGCCGATGCACTCGCGTTGGCCGAGCGCGATTCTTTGACCGGTCTGTTGAATCGTCGCGGCATGGAGCAAGTGCTCAAGAAGATTCTTGCCGAGAATGTCGCGTCGCGTGCCGGAACTGTCACGCTCATGCTGATGGACCTCGACTGGTTCAAAGAAGTCAACGATACGTACGGTCATGAAGCCGGCGACCAAGTTCTGCGTACCGTCGCATTGCGGTTGCAGTCATCGGTGCGCCCCTCGGACATGGTCGCGCGATTGGGTGGCGATGAATTCGTTCTCGCTACGACGCTCGAGGATGTTCCGGCCATTAACGCACTCATCGCCAGAATCATCGAGCGAATTGGCGAACCGATTGCACTCTCGAATGGCGACCGCGCGAATGTGGGCGTCAGCATCGGCGTTGCCACGTTCGATCCAAAACGCATGAACATCCGTTCGCTGTTGGCCGCTGCTGACTCTGCGATGTACGACGCCAAACAATCGGGGCGCTCTCGTTATGCCTGGGCGAGTGCGACGAATTCGCAGGTGGTGGCGAGCTAGTGACTCGGGACTAGGGACGGGGACTGGAACAGGCGAGCGCTCGCGCGCAGGCAAGCCTCCGGCAAGGTAGCCGCGCGGAGAAAGAAAAGAGCGCGGCAGGGTAGCCGACATTCGTCAGCAGGCCAGAATGCACTGCGTGCGGAAATTCAGAAGGCAGCGGGGAACAGGGAAAGGGGGAACGGGGAATTGAACACCTCCCCCTTTGCGGGGGAGGTCGCGCGAAGCGCGGGAGAGGGGGCAGCCGCGAAGCGCTCTAACTGCCAACGCTCAATCGCGCAGCGCGCTCTGGCTGCCAACTCCCAACCCACAACTGACAACGTCGCAACGGTCCACTCACATCCGAATACGCATCTCACACCGCACACTCCACACGCCTGCCGGACGCCACTTTTCATAATCCCTGCACCCATTTTTTCCTTGCCTCCACATCCGTTCGCCATGCACAGTCGCTTTCGCAGCACGCACTAGAGTGGCGAAGGAGGGCAAATGACTCATTCAAAAGTGTTGACGAAATTGGCCAGTGCGATCCGTTCTTCCGTCGCGGGCCGTCGCAGATCCGATGAAGTGATCCTGCGCGCGTTGCGCTCCGATTCGAACGACGTGACGTCGATGCGTCGCGGCGATTTGCCAGATGAGATACAAGCTCCGGCGTGTCCGAAGTGCGGCGCCAGGATGATTCATGCTGCCGGACAGCGCAGCGAGAACGATGAGTTCTGGGCGTGTTCGATGTTGAATTGCGATGGGGCGAGGCAGGTGAGTGGGTGAACGCTTCGGGAACGTGAAGGATGCGCGCATCAGCTCCGATGGGTGCATCGAGAAGGACGTCGTCGGGAAGGACGATAGCCGCTCGCCATTTATCTTTTGTCGTCCTCGCGCAGGCGGGGACCCATCCGAATCAAGATAGCCTCCCGTCTACACGGGAGCGACCGAGTTACAGCCCACTCGTTAGCACCCAACCGAGTTCAGGCGCACATCGAGCGAACGTTTTATTCGTCTCCGTTTTGGGAGCCGATCTTCTCCCTTGTGGTGGTTCCGTCCGAAGTGCAAGTGGCGGACCTCGCGTCTCATTCTCTTATCTCTTATCCCTTCCCCCGTTCGAGACGGGGGAAGGTTAGGATGGGGGCGCATTTCAAACGCAAGACTCATCCATGTCATCGATCAAACCATTCGTTGCGTTCGCAGCCCTCACGATCCTGGCTAACAACTCGAACGCGGCAGCGCCTCCTGCCGCTGACATCCTCATCACCGCGTTCCACGACAAGCAATGGCAAGTGCGTTACGACTTGCCGCATCCAACGAAGGAGATGGTCTTCGCTCGGTCGCCCGACGATTCGCGTGAGCGAGCGTGGCTGCCCGATGAGCTCTTTGAAATCGTCGAGACCGATCACGGCGAAGCAGTGCGTCGTAAGGATGGACGCGAGTTCACGACGTTGCGGATTCGTATGAGTGCCGAATATCGGGTGCTCCCGAATGATTACGCGCCGTTCTCTCCGTTTGGTGATGGTGGAATGCTGTTTCACACCGGCAGATACTTCGCTTGCGGCGGTGTTTGCTCGAAAGATGCGAGCTGGTCGATGAGCTTATGGGCAGATCCAAAAGATTCGATCGTGCTGAATGGAAAGCCGGAGAGCTACTACGCGGAGTGGAAAGATTCACGGGACGGAACATTTGTTTATGTAGGCAAGAATATCGGCAAGGAATCTAATGGCTTCACAGCGATCATCGATCGTGCACTGCCGGATGCTGTGCGCTCATCTCTGCTCACAGAGCTGCCGCGATCGATCGAAGACTTCTCTGCGAACTTAGGGAAGCTCGAGGATCGCACGATTGTATTTGCATCCTACGACGAGGCCTACCGTCCTGGTTGGGGCAGGCAAGGAGATGTGCTAGGCAACGAGATTGCTACACATATATATGGCAATCATTGGCGCGACGAAATGCAAAAGCCGGATTTCGCCCTCGATCTCGCGTGGTATTTCGCGCATGAGACGGCTCATCTCTATCAGCGACAGCTCTACCCGAGTGGCCCAGGGGACGCATGGATTCACGAAGGGTCCGCTGAGGCGTTCGCGGCGATAGCTCTGCGCAATCGCGGAGCTGCTGAGGCGGCATACGTCGCAGAACGAGTGGGCCGGGCGGAACAAAAGTGCACGCAGGATCTAAGTGAGAAGACGTTGCAGGATGTGTTGTCCGCTGACACTCAGGATTTGTCCGCCGCATATTCTTGCGGACTGCTGCTCAGTCTGTATATCGATGAACAAATCCGTACGCGTGGAAAGGATGGACTCTATGCCGTTTGGAGAAATTACCTGAGAGTCGCGAGATCTCGCGATCATCGAAGCCGGGCTGCGTACCTAGCGGCCATCGGAGTAAATGGCGGTGCGGATCTGGTGCAACAAGTCCAATCGCGCCTCCGTATCGTGCATCCCTTCTAACGCGTTTCAATACCCCTGTCGACGATCTTCCGAACCTGAGCCCACTCCCATTCGTTGCCTTGCCGTACCGTGTGTTTTGTACGGACGCAAGGAATGAACCCAATCTTCGACATCGTCGGCCCCAACCACGCCCTGGCAATCTTCGGCGTGAAGCTCGTCGGTGCGACAGCGGAGAACGTCAAGAAGCTGCTGTTCACGATCGTCTTCGTGGTGCTTCTTCTTCTCGTCGCGAAATTCATGCGAGCGTTGACGAACCGGGTGTTCAGCCGGCCAGAGTGGGCGAGAGCGCAATTCTGGTCGCGCCAGATGGTGAACGTGATCGCCGCGATCGTGCTCGTGTTCGGAATCGTGTCTATTTGGTTCGACGATCCGACGCGATTGACGACGGCGTTTGGGCTCGTAACCGCTGGCCTCGCCTTCGCGCTCCAGCGAGTAATTACGGCACTAGCGGGTTACATCGTTATCTTGCGAGGGAAGACGTTCAATGTCGGAGATCGAATCGTCATGGGCGGCGTGCGCGGCGATGTGATCGCGCTCGATTTCACCAAGACGACCATCATGGAGATGGGACAGCCGCCGCCTGTGCAGAATGCAGATCCGGCGATGTGGGTGCAAAGTCGTCAATACACCGGTCGCATCGTGACGGTGAGCAATGCGCAGATCTTCGAAGAGCCGGTCTACAACTACACGCGCGACTTCCCGTTCTTATGGGAAGAGATTCGAGTACCCATTCCGTACGGTTTCGATCGCGACTGTGTCGAAAAGATTTTGCTGGACGCCGCTCAAAACCACAGCGTCAAAGTTCAAGAGCTGAGCGAAGCGCAGCTCAAGGAAATGCAACGACGGTACTTCATGAAGCCAGCGGATATTCATCCACGCGTTTATGTGCGACTCACCGACAACTGGGTGGAAATGACCGTTCGCCTCATCGTGCCGGAGCATGGCGTGCGCGAAATCAAAGATGCCATGAGCCGCGAAATCTTGTCCGAGCTCGAGACGGCGCAAATTCCAATTGCATCCTCGACGATGCAGATCTCCGGAATCGAAGACGGACCAGCGATAAGGATTGAGGGGAACGGTGGGGAGTGAGGGGAAGCGGCCGCTCTCGGCATCCTGCCTTTCGCGGCGTTGGCAGGGGGGTCGGGGTTCGTGGTTCGGGGGTCGTGGATCGTGGAACGGTCGCTCTCGGCGTCCTGCCTTCGAGGCATTGGCACAACCCTGTGCGGCGAGGAACGGGAAACGGCCGCTCTCGGCGTCCTGCCTTCGCGGCATTAGCACGTCCCTGTGCGGCAGGAAACGCGAAGCAAGAACACCTCTCCCCCTTTGTGGGAGAGGTCGCGCGAAGCGCGGGAGAGGGGGCGCCGCGAAGCGCTCCAACTGCCAACGCTCAACGCACAACCGCGCAGCGCGCTCTGGCCGCCAACTCTCAACCCACAACCGTCAGCCGCAAAGAAGAGGCGAGCGCTCGCGCGCAGGCAAGCCTTCGGCAAGGTAGCCGCGCGGAGAAAGAAAAGAGCGCGGCAGGGTAGCCGACATTCGTCAGCAGGCCAGAATGCACTGCGTGCGGAAATTCAGAAGGCAGCGGGGAACAGGGAACGGGGAACGGGGAATTGAACACCTCCCCCTTTGCAGTCCTTTGCAGGGGAGGTCGCGTGAAGCGCGGGAGAGGGGGGGCAGCCGCGAAGCGTTCTAACTGCCAACGCTCAACGCACAACCGTCACTGCCAACTCCCAACGCACAACCGCCAACCGTAAAGAAGAGGCGAGCGCTCGCGCGCAGTCGAGCCTTCGGCAGGCAAGCTGACGTTCGTCAGCAAGCCAGAATGCATTGCTGCTGCGGATGCTGACTGCCAACTCTCAACGGTCAACGGCCAACTCGCCACCATCCTTGTCTGTCGACGTCGTTCGGCGTAGAAATGCGCGAACAAAGTTGCATCGACAACAAGTGAATCAGCGGTCATGGATGAAACAGCACGCCAAGCACGCAACGCCCAACGCTTAACTGAGCTATATCCCAGCTTCGCGTCTCGCATCACATCCATTCTTGCGGAGCTCGAAGCGGCGGGATTTCGGCCGAGAATCCAAGATGCGTGGCGCTCTCCGGAACAACAGCTCGAAGCGTATCGAAAGGGCAATAGCAAACTACGTTTCGGTTTTCACAATGTGACTGGAGCTGGTTGCAAGCCCGAATCGCTCGCGGTCGATCTGTTGGACGACGATTTCCCTTTGAACCCGCGCAAGGAATATCTGCTGCGTCTCGCTGCGGCAGCGGCTAAGGTCAAGTGCATTACCGGCATTGCGTGGGGCTTGCCGATCGCTTTGCAGAGCGCAGTGCTGGCGGCGGTCGAGACGCAGCATTGGTCCGCGCAGGTCAAAGTCGGTTGGGATCCAACTCATGTCGAGCCGAGCGATGTCACCGTGCAAGAAGCAGCATTAGGTGTGCGGCCGGCGGATTGGTCGTCGCGTAAGAGAGCGACACGAAAGAGACGCAAGCGCGCAACTCGAAGTAAGGGGAAGTGAGATGTATTCGATTCAGTGCAACTCGGCATGGCCCATCATCTACGTGCGTGGCTACGCGATGACGCGCTCGGAAATCAACGAGACCACCGCCGATCCGTTTTGCGGGTTCAACATTGGATCAACCGTGTATCGCGCAACGCCGGATGCGAAGACGCCGCCGCGCAAGTTCATTTTCGAGTCACCCCTTGTGCGCTTGCAGTCGGATTTCGAATACAAGGACGTGTACGAGGGCGGCCTCGATATCAACGATCCGGATTGGACCGGGTTCATCCCGCTGCGATCGATCGTGATCTATCGTTACTACGATCCAGCTTCGACGCTGTTGGGGTCTGGCAAGACGCCGGCGATCAAAGATTTTGCGAAAGGATTGAGCGACCTCATCCTCAGAGTGCGGGATCTCGTGTGCGGCGATCCGAATAATCAGACGAAGCGCCAGGATTTTCGTTGCCATCTCGTCGCACATTCCATGGGCGGGCTTGTTTGTCGTGCGTTCTTGCAGAATCCGGACAACGGATCGGATCAAGCGCGTAAATGCGTCGACAAGTTCTTCACTTACGCGACGCCGCACAATGGCATCGAAATGGCCGGGATCAATGTGCCGGAATGGCTCGGCGCAAATGACATTAGGAATTTCAATCGCGACTACATGGCGGACTATTTGGCGATCGATCCAGCGTTATACAAACGCACCAAGCGCGTCGATTGGATTCCAGAGGAGTCGTTCCCGTCCGAGAAGATTTTCTGCATGGTGGGTACGAATCGGAGCGACTACGACGTAGCCGCGGGAGTATCGCGGACCTTCGCTGGTAACGGCAGCGATGGGTTGGTTCGGGTCGCGAATGCTTCGGTGTGGGGAGTGAACAAGCAAAACAAGTTCAGTGCGCCGTCGGCGACCGCGTACACCTATCGCTCGCATTCGGGCCACTTCGGTATCGTCAATAGCGAGGAGTCATATCAAAACCTGGTGCGCTTTCTCTTTGGCGACGTGCGCGTGGATGTGTGGCTGGACGTGTCCGAAGTGCGCGTAGCAGAGGAACTCGAGAAGGCGGACGAAAAGGGCGACGTAGAGGCGCTTTATCAATTCGAGGTCTTGGCCTCGCCCCGAGGCAAGCGATGGTTTCTCACGCGCCGAGTTGCAGAAGAGGATTCGGTTGCGTGCCGCGATCATTCGGTGCTGAGGCAAGCGACGGCCAAGAAGCCGGAACAGATTTATCTCTCGACGATCTTTCTCGCCGCGCGTTACAAGGTGACGAGTACACCGGGAACCTTGGCGTACAGCCTAACGATCGGTGTGAAGGTGCCGGACTATGAAGTGAACAAGAAGTTCTGGCCGGATCGTCACTACGAAGGCGATTACCTGTATCGCGACTCCGTCATCGTCGAGCTACTGCCGCCTGCGGAAGAAGACGGGGATTGGCAAGTCAAATACAACTGGCAGAGCAAGGATCCGGGGCAAGCCGAGAAGCGCGTCAATCCGAAAGAGCTACGCAACGGCAAAGTGGAAATCGCGATTCCATTTGGAACTGCGGATCAAACGCCACCACGTTCTCCTGGGATCACGGGCCAGCTGCGGTTTGTTGCGTCGGCATGGAACTCAAACTAGTGACTCGTGACTAGTGACTCTACTAGTGACTCGTGACTAGTGACTGGTGATTAGGACGGAAGGGAACGCGAAGCTTGGCCGCCCCATCGATGCGGCAACTAGGATCGTGGTTCGTGGGTCGAGGTTCGGGGATCGTCGGAGCGGAAAAGGGAAGCGTGCTGTCTGCCAACCGTCAACCGTCAACGGACAACTGTGATACCGGGATCGGGGTTCGGGATCGTCGGAGCGGAACAGGGAAGCGTGCTGTCTGCCAACCGTCAACTGTCAACGGACAACCGTCAAGCGCAAACACCTCTCCCCGTTGCGGGGGAGGTCGCGCGAAGCGCGGGAGAGGGCGTGATCGGGATTCGTCTGCCAACCGAAAACCCTCGACTCACAGCTGAGTTTGGCTTTGCGCGCTTTGTGTTACGTCTGACGCTCCATGCCTCGCCCGCGCTCAGCCGCCAAGCGAGCCTACCGGATCAGCAATGTCGGCTGGAACGCGCGATTGCAATGGCACTGCATGGGAACTCGCGCTTTCAGTCTTCGGAAATTTGATTACAAGGTAGACCATCAAGACGGCGCTAATCAGAACTCCGAATGCGGAGATAGCCAAGATAGGGTCAACGGCTTTTTGGAAGATGCCGCCATACAAGAGCAGCAAACCGATGCCCATGAGTAGCGCCGAGAGTTGGTGCAGGTAAAACTGGACCTTCGCTACGGCGACATTTTCGGCTGAGACCCAAAGCTTGTGGATCAGTCCGTAAATAAACGAAACGACAAAGCCGACCAGCAAGATGTGCGCATGGGCGACGAACTGGCTGTGGTCCTTCGATGCAGCCATGTAGATGCCCACGCACATACCGACAACCGCGTACGCGAGACTGCAGAGCAGAAATTTTCTGTCGAGTTTCACAATGAATCCCCCATAGAGAGTCCCTACGGACAGCTAAAAATGTTGGTATCGATGTGATCCAAACTTTATTTCGCACGCGTCCGCGTGGATATAAACCTGAACTGGTAGATAACATGCCATGGTTGCTTTCACAACGCCTGGCTCAAAAGCCTTAAGTTAAGGAGCGACTAGCGGGGAGTAGTTCGCAGGGCTGCGTGTTCCTACTCAACAGGTCATCACTTCGGCCGATAGTCTTTGTTGCGTGCTTCGAACGCGCGAATTTCGCGTTCCGCATCGGCGCGGGTGATTCCGTATGAGCTCTGAATGACTTTCAGCAGCTCAGGACGTTTGCCGCCGATGGCTTCGAGTTCTGCATCGCTGAATTTCATCCAGCGAGCTCGCACATGCCCTTTGAATTGCTGCCAATTGTTCTCTGCGAGTCCCCAATTCATATGATCTCCAAGTGGATGGGCAGTCCGCCAGGAGTCGGGGAGGGTGCCGGGACGCGGAGCCTACACTAGAACCTATCTCAAAATCCCTTGTGGCCGCGACGGCTCGCACGCGGCCTACTGCTTATTGAGGTACTGGATCACCAGGCGCAGGTTTGTTCTTGCGTTCCGCTTTGCGCTGTTGTTCTTCGTGGTTGCGGCGCTTCTGCGCTTCTTCGCGGCGCTTCTTGTCCTGCTTGTAGTTGGGAGGTCGCGCCACGGATGTTCCTTAGATTGAGCGAGGTGGAATGTCGACCATGCTACCAGGCCCAGTCCGCCCACACCGAAACCTTGGTGGCTGCACCGACTTCGGAGGCGACGGCTCTCAAGAATTGCACTGCTTTGATGTGGAATAGCGCTGATGCGCCGTGCTGCGGGCCGATGTCCTGCCACGGTGCATCCTTGGCGATGCGGCCTTGAATCTGCACTTTCGCCGATCCATTGATGGCGATTTGCACGACCATGTTGGACGGGGGCTCGCGCGAACCGATGATTCGCAACGCGGCGTCATTGCCGATCGTGTTCTTATCGGCAGAGTTCATCAAAACGCAGACTGACATGGGGAATCCAAGAGCGTCGGGCAAGGATAGTGACACAGATGGAGCCACAAAGATGGGCTCAACACTCACTATCGAGCTAATGCTGCAGCTGCCGAAATAAACTTCTCGCGTGTCGAACCTAGGGAGAGAGCGTTGACTGCTTATTTCTTACTTTTCTTTGGCGTCGTCTGCGCGGCAGCGGGTGGTGAGCTATTCGTGCGGGGGACCGTCGGTCTGGCGAGTTGGCTGCGTATTTCTCCAGGAATTGTCGCTGCCACGGTCGCGGCGTTTGCCACCTCCAGTCCAGAACTCTCGGTTTCGATCAGCGCAGCTGTAAACGGCACGCCGCAAATTGGGCTGGGCGACGCGCTCGGAAGCAATGTCGTCAATGTGGCGCTGATTCTCGGCGCCGCGCTACTCATCTCGCCGATCTTCAGTCCGAGGGACACGCTTAAGCGCGATTTGCCTGTTGCCATCTTGGTGCCGATCGTAACGGCATTGTTCGCGCTCGATGGCGTGATCTCGCGTGGCGACGGCATTTTGATGGTATGCATGTTTGCGCTGTGGCTAGGCGCCACGATCGTGCAAGCACGCAAACAGCGCAGCGCGGTCGAGGAAGTGCTCGCGGCGCATCGTCGCTGGTCGGTGATTGCTTCCTGCATTGCGGGTCTCGCAATCTTATTTCTTGCGGGCCACCTCATCGTGGACGGAGCTCGTGCGATCGCACGTTCGTTTGGCGTTTCCGAGTTTGTGATCGGTGCGACAGTCGTCGCGGTCGGAACCTCCGTCCCGGAACTCGCGACGACTCTCGTTTCGAAACTTCGCGGCCACGATGAAGTCGGTCTCGGCACTGTGCTCGGCAGCAACATCTTCAATGGCCTGCTGATCGTTTCCGTGGCCGCGATGATTCATCCGATCGCCGTGCCGTTCCGGTCCGTGAGTTTTGCGCTGGTGCTCGGCGTCGCAGCGCTTGCGCTGTGCTTCCCCAATCGCGCCGGCAAGATCGAACGCTCGCGTGGGGTGATGCTGCTCGGTTTGTACTGCGTTTACGTGTACTTGGTGTTGGCGAGCTGATCGAACACGAAACAGAGTCGCTTGGAATCTAATCCGCCCGTCTTTTTTGTGAACTTTGTATGGCTTTGTGCTCTCTGTGTTGCTCTTGATCGCTTCCGATCGCGGAGATCATCACGCTCGGAGTTCGCCAGAAAGATCGAATCGCTCGAATCGTTCGCCGACCCATTGCACGCCGAAGCCGACTTCGGCGTAAAGAATGACGAGCGCAAAGACTGTTCCGGCGGCGCTCGCCGTTACAGGCCCGATGAGCCAGCGACAAAGCAGGAACACCAGGCCTGCGCCCACGGCAGCTGGGAGCAGTGCGGCGAGCATCGCCAAGACCAATGCGGTAACGAACAAGATGCGCTGTCCCATCGCATCGATGCCCGGCGAATGATCTTGTGTCGTTCGCATCCAAGCTGGAAACAGGACGACGGCTGCATTCATGACGAGTACCTGGATCGCGCATAGAAAGGGCATCAAAAGCGCGACTGCGACGGTTGCACCGACGTGCATGCTCGGCGTGAGCCAGGGCATTCGGCTCGTGTCGAACGTGAGGGAACCAGCAAGCAGCATCAACCACTGCAGCATCGTGAGAATCGCGATCGGTGCCAACATCTCGCCGAGCACGATTTGCCAACCATGTAAGGGGTACGTCTTCAGCAAATCGGAGTTGGCAATGTCAGTACGCAAGTCCTGCCTCGCAAACATCGGTCCGAAGATGAGTGTGTATGCCGCAATCACGAGCGTGAAGACCGACACGACCGGGCGCAGTGACTCATGCTCGCCTTGCCGCAGCCACTCGCAGCCGGCCACGACGACGATTGCGGCGATGAGAGCGGTTCGAGGGCGCAAGTATTCGGCGCTCGCGAGTAAGTTCTTCCAAAGGAACGCAACTTCCGGAGGATGGAAACGTCTCAGGCGAAACGGTGCACTGCGCGGCTTAGGGGCTGAGGTGCCCAGACGCAGATTCCCGGATCGCATCGCGGAGATTTGAGTTGCCTTCTTGGCGGCCTTCTCGATCGACGCTTCCTCGAACGAAACCTCTGCTCGTAACACCCACACGTAATGGGCCGCGTATACGCAGAACGCCGGGATGAGCGCCTTGAAGAACGAAGACAGATCCGGTGCCAATGCGGGTTGAACAACCCACTTCGCAGGAAGTAGCAACCATGAGAGTGGTTCGGCCGCCAACTGGGTCCCAAGATAGGTCATCAGTGCGTGTGCGTTCTGCAAGTCTTCGCTGCGCGGTGCACTCCAATTGTTCCGTGTCCACATCGCGAGCGCGGCGATGCCAATGGTGATCGCGGCAAAGCTGACGAGCTGACGGCGAAGGCCGGTCATGCCGCGCTCGAGGAGCCTCGTAATCGTGAAGGACGAAGCGATGTCGTGTAGAGCGATGTTGCCGAGAATGATCCACCAGCCCACCGCTCGAAGCACCCAATCGCTCGGCAAGAAGCTCCAAGTGCGCGAGATCAACCCAAATATCAGTGCAGTGAACGCTAGCCGGAACTGCAGGTTGATCAACCGATAGTGAATGAGCGTGCGACGGTGTACTGGAGCGGGAAATAGAAAGGCAATTTCGGCTTCGCTAAAGGTCAGTGCCGCACGCGACCTAGGAAAAATCCAATAGAGCACGATCACGATCATGAACAGCAGCGCGGCGATATTTGCGACTGCGGGCAACTGTTGAATGAGGATTTGCGGATCTATCTGTCCCGAATCGGTCCCGTTATTGGTGCCCAATCGCCGCAAGAAGAAAAAGTAGATGTACGCGCCCCCAACTAGTGCACCGATCAGATATTTGGGTTGCTTCAGTCGTTTGACTCGCGAGAGGACTGCGTTTTGGAGCGACCTCACTCGCAGGTAGAACAGCGCACCAGCGATGCCACTCATTTCATTGCTCCGCATCGCCCGTCGCGCGAATGAAGATCTCCTCGAGACTCACGTTCGGCTCGCCGTTGCTGAATTGCGCGGACACGTGCTCGATCGTGCCGTCTGCAATCTTCACGCCCCGTTTCAATATGAGTACGTGCGAGCAAACTTCTTCCAGCAGATGCAACAGATGCGAACTGAGCACGATAGCGGCGCCGGCTCGGGCGCGTTGCACGATGGAATTCTTCATGCGGCGGATGCCAAGTGGGTCGAGCCCAGTCAACGGTTCGTCGAAGAACATCACCTTCGGGGAGTGCAATAGTCCGCACGCAATCGCGAGCTTCTGCTTCATGCCGCGCGAGAGTTCTCCAGGAAGCTGATCGGCTTTCGATTCGATTTCGAATTCTTGCAACAGAGGCTGTGCGATCGCTTCGTGATTTGCGACCCCGTACATACGAGCAACGAACGCGAGATGTTGTCGGACCGTGAGATAGTCGAAGAGCCGTGGCTCGTCCGGAAAAAACGCCAGTGCACGTTTCGCGGTGATTGGATCGGAGAGCAGATCGCACCCCGCGATACGCATGTGGCCTGCGGAGGGTGGAATAATCCCGGCAATGCACCGCAGCGTCGTCGTCTTGCCCGCGCCGTTGGGCCCGACGAGTCCCAGCACTTCGCCTGCACGTACGGTGAACGTTAAATCTCGTACCGCTTCAAACTCGCCGTAGCGTTTTGAAAGGCTCGACACCTCGATCATGTCCATTGATTCCCGCCCGTGGGTCGGCTTGGAAGTGCCGACTTCATTTTGATCAAAGGATCATAGCGGCCGAAAAGCCGCCCGGCCAACGCAATTGCCCAGATCGAGCACTTGAATAGACGCTTGGATCGTCATTGAGCCCGAAGCACACACGTTGAATCGTTTCTTCGATGCTTTGATTAATACACACTCCTCATCAGTAGCAACGAAAGGGTTCTCACATGCCCAAGATCGATATCGCGTCTGTCCCGGTACGAGTAGGCACGGGCTATCCAGATCCATTTAACGCCGCGTGCGAGGGCCGGACCCGTAAGAGGCTCGGCGATGCGGGCGGGCTACTCGACTTCGGCGTAAACCTGATGACACTTCCACCAGGTAAATGGTCGAGCCAACGTCATTGGCACTCGCACGAAGACGAGTTTGTGTACGTGCTAGAAGGTGAGCTCACGCTGGTTGAGGATGATGGCGAGACGATCCTGCGCGCAGGCGATTGCGCTGCGTTTCCGAAAAATACCGGTAATGGGCATCACCTGCAGAATCGAAGCTCAACGATGGCGGTGTATCTGGAGGTTGGATCTCGCAGCGGCGAGGACCTCACCACGTGTTCCGATGTCGATGTTATGAGCCACGCGCGGGATGGGACGTTCGTCCACAAAGATGGTTCGGCGTATCCGTGACGCTGCGGGTGATCGCGCTGCGCGATACGGCGATGCAGTTGGCTGCGTTGGACTGCGTGCTATCGAAAGGATGATCATGGGTGGTGCATCGTCCACGAACATGTGTCGGTCCCCGCTGATCTGAAGAGCGGCAAGGCGCATCGGGATCTAAAAACCATCACTGAGCAGCTCGGCCTGATTGAGCGGAGCCTTTGCGATTGGCGTGCAGTGCGGGTGTCAGTACGATACGGCTCTGGGTTACCGACAGCCGCTGCTGGATCTTCATGAAGCGCAATCACCGATTCCTCGATGCAGCTTGGCGCCGCTGGCTCAAAGAAAATCTCGATCGCGGCTGTACGACAGACCAGCTCACCGACATCCTGCGCAAGAACGGATTTGCCGAGGCTTCAATTAAAGAGGCGATGGCGTCACATGCCACGGCTCAGTCCCTGGCGGTGACTACTTCGGCGCCTGCGATCGACATCCGTTGGCAGAACTGGCTGCGCGAGAACGTTCAACGCGGTTGCGATCCGCAACAGCTTCTGCAGACGCTTCTGGACCACGGCTTCTCCGAAGAATCGATCATGCGGACCATCACGGAGATGGCGGCTCGCGCACAGGAGAGTGGCGGAAAGTCACCGGAGCTCGGACCGGACTACGCAGCAATCGCGAATCCGCCTCTGCTGCAACGTCCGCCTGCCAAATTGCAGCCGGTCGCGCCAGAAATCCTGCAGTTGTTCACGCTCGATGACTTCCTCAGCGAAGCCGAATGCGATTCGATCGTGGCGCTTGCGAAGCGGCATTTGCGGCCTTCCACGGTAACGATCGAAAACGAGGACAAGTACTACCGCACGAGCAGTACCTGCGATTTGTCACTGCTCAAAGATACGAGCGTCGCTGCACTCGACCTCAAGATCGCGCAAACGTTGGGGATCCGGCCTGCGTATTCGGAAGGGATTCAGGCGCAGTGGTATGACGTAGGGCAGGAGTTCAAGAAGCACACCGACTACTTCGAACCGGGAACTGCAGAATACGCGCGCTTTGCCGCCCAACGTGGCAATCGCACCTGGACGTTCATGGTTTACCTAAACGACGGGATGGAGGGCGGCGGCACGCGCTTCTTCTCCATCGATAGAACGTTCCAGCCGAAAAAGGGGCAGGCCGTCATCTGGAATAATTTGCACGCCGACGGTACCCCGAATCACGACACGCTCCACAGCGGCGAGCCCGTCACCGCCGGTCACAAAATCATCATCACCAAATGGTTTCGCGAGAACGGAGCGGGCCCGATGTTTTTCGAGGACTAAAGATCGATCGAGGTTGCCGATCACTATCTCTCTGAGCACTCGCCCCCAACAAAAACATATATAGGCGAGAGCGGAACATTGCGGGTTCGTCGCGGTTGGTTGTAAGCCGTCGCCAATGTGCGACCGCGCATCTTTTTGCCTCGATCGTGCGTTAGGGCTCCACCTACACTGGCCTGTCGGTTATTCCCGATGAAATTTTTTCGCGATGTTTCTGTGGCGATGATGGTTGGCGCACTCGTAACTGCGTGCGGCGGCGGAGACGGTGGGTCTTCGACGCCGCCGCCTTCGTCCGGTAGCCAGCCTCCGCCGGCCCCGACTGCCACTCCGACGCCTGCGCCTACACCGGCTCCAACTCCTACACCGACTCCTGCGCCTACGCCGGCTCCAACTCCTACGCCGACTCCTGCGCCGACGCCGGCTCCCACGCCTGCACCGACTCCCACGCCGACGCCGGATCCAACGCCTGCACCGACTCCCGCGCCGGTACCCACGCCGACTCCGGAGCCAACCCCAACGCCGGAACCGACGCCCACTCCGGAACCCACTCCGACACCGGAGCCGACTCCGGATCCCACGCCGACGCCGACTGAGGTGCCTCCGCTATCCGAGACCGCGATCAAAGAGGATCACCCCGCCCACTACGGCGTGCATCACTGGGACAGCGGGAATACAGCCGAGGGAGGGCAGGGTCAGACGGTGGATGGAGTCGACTGCTTACCTAGCATGGAGACCTATCACGTGCACGCGCACCTCGCCATCATTCTGAATGGCCAGGACCATGACCTGAACGCGGATGACCCCGCCGTACTGGCGATTCCTGCCGATGTCGGGATTGTCAAAGCTCCGGACGGTACGCGTCAGTGCCTGTACTCCCTGCACACACATGACAACAGCGGCATTCTGCACGTTGAAGCGCCGGAACCGGCCACGTTCACCTTAGGTCAGTTCTTCGACATTTGGGGGCAACCCCTCACCAACACAAATGTTGCTGGC
>DASTSB010000178.1:0-3523 GCA_035760885.1 Steroidobacteraceae bacterium
TGGGTTCTTGGTCAAAGCATCGAGCTCGGCTCAGCAAGCCTTGTTCGTCCTTGGCGGATGTGTGGTTGCGACTGCGGTGTGCGCGCTTGCGGTGCGATTCACCGGCGAGCAGAAGCGTGAAGAGCGCCGTCTCTACGAAGAGGCGTTGAATGCGCGAGCAGCCGCAGCAGGTTCGCTCGCCGTTGCGGACGCTGCAACGCCGTAACGCGACAAGTTCTTTCGCTGCTCCAACGTCGGGTGCAGCAACAACGAGGAGCGCCGCCGCTCCCGGACGATTCCCAACGAAGCGCATCGTCCAACGTTGTCCCAAAGCGATCGCCTGCTCGAGCAGGTTGCAGCACCCAAGGTGCCTCATGTCGTCACGACAGAAACTAGTAGTTATCGGCAATGGCATGGTCGGCCAGCGTTTGCTGGAGCGGCTCGTCGCTGAGAGCAGCGAGTTCGACGTCACCGTGCTTTGCGAGGAGCCACGCGCCGCATATGACCGCGTGCAGCTCTCCGGATTCTTCTCGGGCAAGAGCGCCGAGGATCTTTCGCTCGTTCAACCAGGATTTTTCGATCGCCACGGCATCGCGATCCATTTCAAGGAGCGCGCTGCCAAGATCGACCGAGATGCACGCGAAGTGCACACCGCAAGCGGACAGGTCGTCAGTTACGACAAGCTCGTGCTCGCGACCGGCTCCTACCCATTTGTGCCGCCGATCCCTGGTAAGGACCGGTCGCATTGCTTCGTCTACCGCACGATCGAGGATCTCGAGGCGATCAAAGCGGGTGCCAGCGAAAGCAAGGTCGGGGTCGTGATTGGCGGCGGACTACTGGGTCTCGAAGCGGCAAAGGCGCTGAAGGATCTCGGCTTGCAAACGCATGTGGTTGAGTTCGCGCCGCGACTCATGGCTGTGCAAATCGATGACGGCGGTGGCCGCGTGCTGCGCCAAAAAATCTCAGCGCTCGGCGTCGGCATTCACACTGGCAAGAACACGACGGCGATCGTCGACGGTGCAAAGGGTCGGCATCAGATGACCTTTGCGGATGGCACGGCCCTCGAAACCGACTTGATCGTCTTCTCCGCAGGCATTCGTCCACGCGATGAGTTGGCTCGGGAGTGCGGATTGGAGGTGGGTCAGCGTGGCGGCGTCGTCATCGATGACAACTGCCTCACCTCGGATCCGCACATCTTTGCGGTCGGCGAATGTGCGTTGTGGAACGGCAAGCTCTTCGGTCTGGTGGCCCCGGGCTATCAAATGGCCTCGGTCTGTGTTGCTCGGTTGCTCGGCAAAGAGAGTCCATCGTTCACGGGCGCCGACATGAGCACGAAGCTCAAGCTGTTGGGCGTCGATGTGGCCTCACTGGGTGACGCTCACGCGAGCTACAGCAATGCACGTGCTTACACTTTCGTCGATGAGCGCAAGCAGATCTACAAAAAACTGGTGGTGAGCGACGACGGCAAGAAACTGCTCGGCGGCATTCTCATCGGCGAAGCGGACGACTACGGCATCTGGTTGCAGATGATGCTGGACGGTGTGGATCTTCCGGACCACCCCGAAGAGATGATCGTTCCCGCGTTGGCAGGCACTACAAAATCCAAAGCAACCGGTGTAGCTGCACTGCCTGCATCAGCGCAGATCTGCTCCTGCAATAACGTAAGCAAAGCCGATCTCTGCACGGCTATCGACTCAGGCTGCACGACCATAGGCGCATTAAAGACCTGCACGAAAGCCGCGACGTCGTGCGGCGGCTGTACGGCACTAGTCACGCAGATCTTGAAGGCAGAATTGGCGGCGCGTGGCGTGGCGGTCAACAACAACATTTGCGAGCACTTCCCTTATTCACGTCAGCAATTGTTTCACCTGGTTCGTGTCGGTCAATTGCAGAGCTTTGGCGACGTGCTGGCAAAACACGGTCGCGGACACGGATGCGACATCTGCAAACCCGCGATCGGCTCAATCCTGGCCTCGTGCTGGAATGAGTTCGTGCTGAAGCGAGACCAAGCGGTTCTGCAAGATACGAACGACTACTTTCTCGCTAACTTGCAAAAAGACGGAACGTATTCCGTGGTGCCGCGCGTGCCCGGCGGCGAAATCACGCCGGACAAGCTGATCACGATCGGCGCAGTCGCGAAAAAGTACGGCCTGTACACTAAGATCACGGGCGGACAGCGCATCGACTTGTTCGGCGCGCAACTGCATCAGTTACCGTTGATCTGGGAGGAATTGATCGATGCAGGTTTCGAGTCCGGCCACGCATATGGCAAGGCGCTGCGAACTGTGAAGTCGTGCGTCGGATCGACGTGGTGTCGTTATGGAGTGCAGGACAGCGTGGGCTTCGCGATCGAACTGGAGAATCGTTACAAGGGATTGCGCGCTCCTCACAAGATCAAGTTCGGCGTCTCCGGCTGCACGCGCGAGTGCGCGGAAGCGCAGGGCAAGGACGTCGGCGTCATCGCAACCGAGAAAGGGTGGAACTTGTACGTGTGCGGAAATGGCGGAATGAAGCCACGTCATGCCGAATTGCTCGCATCCGATCTCGATACCGCCACGCTCATCAAGTATGTCGACCGCTTCTTGATGTTCTACATCCGCACTGCCGATCGCTTACAGCGTACATCGGTGTGGCGCGACAACTTGGAAGGCGGGCTGGACTATCTCAAGCAAGTCGTCGTCGAAGACAAACTCGGCATCGCGGCTGAACTCGAAGCCGACATGCAGCGAGTAATCGACACCTATGAATGCGAATGGAAGAAGGCGGTCAATGATCCGAGGACGTTGAAACGCTTCCGACACTTCGTGAACAGCGATCGCAACGACGACAACGTCGTATTCATCGAAGAGCGCGGACAGATCAGACCTGCGACGAGCGAAGAACGTGCTCAGCAGCAGCGGGAGGCCGTATGAAGTCACCTTGGCGGTTCATTTGCGATCTAGAGGAAATTCTGCCCGACGCTGGCGTGGCGGCGTTGGTGGATGGCAAGCAGATCGCAATCTTCCGAGTCGGCGATCAAGTCTATGCATTGGACAACTTCGATCCGAACAGCGACGCCAACGTGCTATCTCGCGGCATCGTTGGTGACGTGCAGGGCGAACTCGTCGTTGCCTCGCCGGTGTACAAGCAACACTACAGCTTAATTACCGGCCGCTGCCTGGAAGATGCGGACACTTCGGTGCGCTGCTATCCCGCGCGCGTTACCGATGGCCGAGTCTGGATTAAGAGCGAACCCGCACGAGCTGTCGCGCGCAAGCGCAATCTCGTGGTGATCGGCAATGGTATGGCAGGCATTCGAGTGATCGAAGAGCTACTTGAGATCGCACCGAGCGCATACGAGATCACCGTATTCGGTGCCGAGCCGCATCCCAACTACAACCGCATCTTGTTGTCGCCGGTGCTCGCCGGCGAAAAGCGCGTCGAGGAGATCATCCTCAATCCGATCCAGTGGTATCGGGACAAGGGAATCACGCTGCACACGGCGGATCCCATCGTGGCCATCGACCGCATCAAACGCGTTGTCCGTGCGAAGAGTGGGTTGCAG
>DASTSB010000179.1:0-10486 GCA_035760885.1 Steroidobacteraceae bacterium
ACCCGGATCGTCTCGTCGAACACCTTGAGCGGCACCGGAAATGGATGGCCGTCCTTGCCGCCGTGAGCCATGGAAAAGCGTGCGGGATCCGAGAATCTTGCGGGCGCCCCGTGGACAACCTCAGCAACCAGCGCGAGCGCGGCGATCGTTCTCGCCCCCACGCCCTGCGTCAGCAACAGATCTGGAAAATCCTGCGGCCCACGATCTGCAGCGGCCGCGAGTGCCGCATGCAACCGCTTCAACACGACGTCCGAAGCGCGCACCTCGTGGTGCGCCGGCATCTGCAATCGAGGTAGGCGTGCGAGTTCTGTTTCTATGGAAGGGGGCATGAACGGCAACTGGTCAGCAAACAAGTCCCGCGCCGCGCTTCCGTCCGTGCGTAATTTCTTGAGCACGCCGATCGTGGCGTCGGGACCGGAATGCACCAGTTCCAGTCCGGCCCGCCGATTCCGATCCGCCCGCGCGTCCGCCAGGTTCACGATGGAGCCCTGATTCTTGCCTTCGATGCCCGAATGAGGAGAGTCGACGAAGCTCTGCAGATTTTCAGAGAGCCAGTGATAGCGCCGCGCCTCGCGCCGGCTTTCATTCATGCCCTGCTGAACCACGCACCACCGGCCTTCGCACGTGACGATGAACGAATGCAGATAGAGATCGAAGCCATCCTGAACCGCAGCACTGTCGACCTTCGCAACCAAGCGGCTCGCGCGCACTAGGGGCGTGGCCTCCAATCCGGTTCGGTGCCCAATGTCGAGCAACTCGGCGGGGGTCTGACGCGAGTGCGTACCTTTACCGCCGCACACGTAAATGCCCAGTTCCGCTTGCACCGGCCCCAGACCGCGCTTCAGTGCGCCGATAACGCTGGTCGTAATTCCTGATGAATGCCAGTCCATTCCCATGACCGATCCAAAAGACTGAAACCAGAAGGGATGCGCGAGCCGTCGCAGCAACTCATCGCGCCCGTAGTGATGCACGATTGCTTCCACCATCACGCGGCCGAGTTTTGCCATGCGCGCAGACAACCACGGCGGCACACGGCCACCATGCAGAGGCAGATCGGCGCTACCGGTGCGGCGGGTCATCTGGCTTTAGTGGAATTAGGACGTAACACAAAAGATCGCAAAAGAATGCGTGATACTGGATGTCTGCCCAGCTCCGTGCAGAGCCTAAGCACTTGCGGATTCGAGCGCAACAAACGCGGGTTGCAGGCTAAACAAGCGCAGCAGTCATCGAGCGCTCAATTGATCGGGTGGGGCCGCGCCCCTTTGCTTCGCAGCGAACTTCCGCGGCCGCAGCCGCTTTTCTAGTTCCCAGGACGAATCGATCAGAGCGGGCTCACCCGCGACATCAATGCGAGCGGCCGACCTTCCAGATCCTTGAAAAATGCCATCCACTCTTCGGTGCCGTCGGTGTGCGTGTGGATTAGATGTGGGGCGTTCAAGAATTCGACGCCTTTGCTTTTCATCTCTTCGCACGCCATCAAGATGTTTGCAGTTTGCAAATAGAGAATCGATTCCTCCTTCGCTTGCTCCGCCTGGCTCAACATCAGTCGTACCCCGCCGCAATCGAAGAACACCAACGTTCCGAACGTGTAGAGATGTGGCAGGCCCAGCACATCGCGATACCAAGCCTCGGACGCTCCACTATCCTGAACGCTACGAGCGACTTGCCCCACGCTCGAGATGGCAGCTGCACTGTGCACGGTTACTCCCCTCAAGTTACTCTGCTTTGACATCGCGAACTGGCGCCGGAGCGATTTCGTGTCATCGACCCCGAGTTTCGAGCGAATGTTGTTGACGTGATATTTCACGGCATCGGCACTGACTCCCAATCGCCGGGCTACGCGGCGTGTACTGGATCCATGCTGGATCGCGTGTAGGGTCCGCCATTCCGCCGGCGTCAAAATATCATCATGTGGCGGCCGGCCTCTGCGCGTGAATCGCTTCATGTGTTCCTCACATTCCGCGGTAATGCTAGCCCTCGCCGGCTCAATTTTCCCTCCCCCTGCTCGCGCTCCCGCCGTTCGAGAGTCATGCCATGTGAATAAAGGCCAGCGGTCGCTTCCGATGTGATCTCGTTAACACCTTGCCACAGGCTGCAGGGCTAGTCTGCGGACTTCCTATTTGGGCTTCATGCATGTTTCGCCGCCTACGCACTCGCATCATCGTTTTCTTCGTCGCATTGCTCGCGGTCGTGCAGGTGGTGGCGTTCTTGGCCGTCAATGCGGCTAACTCAACGAATGCCCGCGAGAAGATCGACGGCGAACTCGAGGTCGGTCAGCGCATTTTTGCGCGTCTCCTTGAACAAAACCGCGATCGTCTGTCTCAGGCGGCTCGCGTCATGGCCGCGGACTATGCACTGAGATCTGCAATCGCGACTGACGATGTGCAAACCGTCATCTCTGCGCTTCGCAACCACGGCAATCGCATCAACGCCGACATGACGATGCTAGTGTCCATGGATCGCACCGTCGTTGCCGACACATTCGCTCGCGAAGCCAATCCGCATCAGTTCGAATTCCCATTGCTGATCGAACGCGCCGTCCAGTATGGCAATGCGTCCTCGATCGAGCTCTTGAACGGGCACGCCTACCAGCTGGTCGTCGTTCCGGTGTTGGCACCCGAACCCATCGCGTGGATCGTGGTGGGCTTTGTGATCGACAACGCTTTAGCTGGCGAGCTCCGCCAGCTCACTGCGTTGGAAGTTTCGTTCTTGGAATCAACGGACGCGGGCCGGTGGCGTGTGCTTGCTTCAACTCTGAGTGCACACGATGCCTCGTTCACGGCAGATCTGCCCGGGCTTCCTTCCGCCAGAGAAATTCACAGCATCGGCGCTGGCGAACAAGAACAACAGGTTCGCGTGATCCCACTTGATCACTTCGGGGATCGCGCGCTCGTAGCAGTGCTGCAGCGTTCGGTCGCCGAGGCCATCGCGGCATTCGATCGATTGAGGACCACGCTGATTGCGCTTGGCATGATGAGTTTGATTGCCTCCATTATTGGCAGCGCGCTCATTGCGCTCAGCGTGACTAGACCAATCAGCCATCTATCCGATGCGGCAGAGAGGATTCAGAAGGGACGTTATGAGGAACCGGTCACCATCGTGCGAAGCGATGAGATCGGCGCTCTCGCCACCAGCATCAATCACATGCGCGAGGGCATTGCTGCACGCGAGCAGGAGATCTTGAGGCTTGCGTATCGCGACACCTTGACGCAGTTGCCCAATCGATCTCTCTTCAACGACCGACTGCGCGCCGCGATTGCGGCAGCAAGTGCAGCTTCACATTCTCTTGCCGTGCTCGTGATGGATTTGGATCGATTCAAGGAGATCAACGACACGCTCGGTCACACGGTCGGCGATCACGTGCTTCGCGAGTTCGCACGATTGCTGTCTGAAGCAGTGCGCAACCCTGAATCCATCGCGCGGCTCGGAGGCGATGAATTTGCAGTACTGCTGGAGAACGTCGATCAACGGATGGCGGAGCACCTGACTCAGCAAATCGCACGGGCATTCGAACCGCCCATCGACTATCAGGGTCAACTCTTGGACGTGGGCGCAAGCATTGGACTTGCTTTGTATCCGCAGCACGGCGCAGATTCGGGCACGCTGTTGCGCAACGCCGATATCGCGATGTACGTAGCCAAGCGCAACAAGAGCGGCATCGCTGTTTTCGATCCGCATTACGACAAACATCAACAGCAACACCTTTCGATGCTTGGCGAACTGCGCCGTGCGGTCGAACGCGGCGAACTGCGCGTGTTCTATCAACCGAAAGTCACCCTTGCAATTGCGGGCACTCGATCAGCGGAGGCGCTCCTGCGATGGGAACATCCCACACGCGGCTTTATTCCACCGGGAGACTTCATCCCGTTTGCAGAGCAGACGGGCTACATCAAGGTGCTCACGCGATGGGTTCTCGAAGAGTCGATTCGACAGTGCGGACGCTGGCGCGCGAACGGACAGCCGGTGCGCGTTTCCGTCAACATCTCCGCACGGGATCTTTCTAACCGCGATCTCCCCGATGTCATTGCACAACTGCTACTCCAAAACGCCACGCCAGCGGAGCTGATATGCCTAGAAATCACCGAGAGCGGATTCATGGAAGATCCAACGCATGCGCGTGCAGTGATGCAGCGGCTGCATGATTTGGGCGTCAAACTTTCGATCGACGATTACGGCACTGGGTACTCATCGCTCGCCTACATCGCGCAATTGCCGGTACACGAGTTGAAAATCGATCGCGCGTTCATCTCGCGCATGACAGAGGACGCGATGACGACCACGATCGTGCGATCGACGATCGAACTCGGCCACAGCCTCGGCTTGAATGTCGTCGCCGAAGGTGTGGAAGACGAAGCCGGTATGAAGGTGCTGAAACAATACGGCTGCGATCACCTGCAGGGCTATTTCTTCAGTCCGCCGCTGCCGCCCGCAAAATTCGAAGACTGGCTTCGCACTTCCAAATGGGGATATCCGACGACGGATGTTGGGAGTACGTCCCGGATTACACGATTGCGGGTGCCGATTAAGCCTGCTTAGCGGCGCGACGGATGCTTGCGCATCAAGATGGACTCTCGTCAGGATGGATGCTCGCGCATCAAGTAGCCTAAGGGCAGGACAGACCGGATTCGGAGCATGAGTCGCATGTCCTTGCTCGCCTCGCTCCTCTTTGCCTGATGACAATGGTCACTGAAGCAGGACCGCGTTCCTCCAAACGTTAGATTAATCCACCGAAGCGTCGGTCTGCATTCTGGCCTGACGCTAGTCCTTCCTGACGACGCAGTCGTCCCACCTGATCGTCTGATCCTCCCTGACGCGTTAGCGTCCGTCTTCACACGCTGATTCCCATACTCAGTCAGCGCTGCAATACTTCCCCTCCCTTCCAACAAACCAAGTACGTCCATGGAATATCGTCTTCTCGGCCGTAGCGGTCTGAAAGTTCCTGTGTTGAGTTTGGGCACCGGCACCTTCGGCGGTGTCGGTGAATTCTTCAGCAAATGGGGTAATACAGATGCGAAGGAAGCGACGCGCTTGATCGACATTTGTTTGGAGGCCGGCCTGAATTTCTTCGACACCGCGAACACTTATTCGCAGGGTGCATCAGAAGAGGTTCTCGGCGCTGCAATCAAAGGCCGGCGAGAGAACGTACTAATCTCAACCAAAGCGAGCTTCTCGGTCGGTTCAGGCGTGAACGACAAGGGCTCGTCGCGATTTCATCTAGTGCGGCAGTGCGAAGCGAGTCTACGCAGGCTGCACACCGACTACATCGATGTGTACTTCATGCACGGCTTCGATGCGCTTACCGCGGTCGACGAAACATTGCGCGCACTCGATGACCTGGTTCGCTCCGGCAAAGTGCGCTACATCGGGTGTTCCAATTTTTCCGGCTGGCACACGATGAAGGCATTGTCGGTGTCGGAGCGATATGGACTCGCTCGCTACGTCACTTACCAGGGCTACTACTCGCTAATCGGGCGCGAGTACGAATGGGAAATCATGCCGCTGTTGCTCGATCAGGGTCTCGGCACGATGGTATGGAGTCCGTTGGGTTGGGGACGATTGACGGGCAAACTGAAGCGTGGCCAGCAGCAACAACCGACCCGCGGCGCTGAAGGTGGGCCGCCGGTCGATGATGCGTACGTCTTCCAGGTACTCGATGCTGTCGGAGAAGTTGCGCACGAAACTGGCAAGACGGTGGCCCAAGTCGCATTGAACTGGCTGCTGTCACGCCCGACGATCGCGAATGTCGTCATCGGCGCACGCAACGAAGAACAGCTACGGCAGAACTTGGGCGCAGTAGGTTGGAGCCTCACCCCGGAACAGATCGCCCGCTTGGATCAATCGAGCGCCCGCACGCCGATCTATCCTTACTGGCATCAGCGTTCTGTCTATGCTGACCGCAATCCGCCTCCGGTTTAACGCGGAGGCGGCGAAAGTTCAGCACGAAGTGCTTACTGCGCTTGGGTTCGCTGCTTGCGGTGTTCTTTCCACTTTGCTCGCATCGACTCGCGAGCGGCTTGCAGCTCCTTCGCATCCAGAACGCCGTTTCCGTCCGTATCGGCTTTATCGAACATCGGCGCCGGTGCATTGACGAATTCATCCTTGGTGATCTTTCCGTCGCCGTTTGCATCGAGCTTCTCGCGCATCTGCTCGCCGCGTGCCTTCATGGCCTCGCGTTTCTGATCGGTCATCTGACGATCGGCATCGTCGATCACTCCATCGCCGTTGCGATCCATGTGGCCAAACTGCTGGGTGCGCCACGCCAGAAACTCATCGCGCGTGACGGTGCCGTCGTTGTCGGCGTCCGCCGCTTCTAACATGCCGCCGTGATGCCCATGCATGGGCTTAGCATCGCCTGCATGTGCGGCAGCAGCAAAAGCCAGAATCAAAGTCGTCGTCGCAATCTTCCGCAACATCAACGTTCTCCTCGAAAGCCCGGAATGGGCTCATAGGCAACAGAACGCGAATCGCGTGACATCGTTGACGACGGCTTGCGAGGGGAGCTGCAAAGAACCGTGAACGGCCAGGCCGTTCACGGTTGCTGCGAAGATTACAAATTAGTCAGCTACGACCAATTGATTCTCCACGTCTTTCACGCCCTGTACCGAGCGTGCATCGTCCTCGGCCTTTTTCTTTTGCTCCTTGCTTTGGACGTTGCCAGTTAGAACAACCACGCCCGATTTGGTGTTGACGTGAATGTCCGTTGCGGGTGTCGTCGAATCCGTGGCCAACGTGCTCTTCACCTTCGTCGTGATCCACGCGTCGTCGACCTTGCCCGTCGCCGTATCGTTGGCGAATGCGGGACCCGCGAAACTCAACAATGCTGCGATGAAAACTACTCCAGCTCGTTTCATATGTTTCTCCTAATACGGTTGCGACATAGCAACGAGGATCAGTGCGTCAGTGTTCCTTGCACCTGGCTGGCAGCGCGGCGTTGTTGATGATGCCGAGCGCCCTCCTCGACCTCCTCGATGATCTTGGCGACGAACGCATCGAGATCGCCGGGATTCCGGCTCGTTACAATGCCGCGGTCGACGACCACCTCTTTGTCGACCCAATTGCCGCCTGCATTCATCACATCGGTCTTCATCGAGTTGTACGACGTGACGTTCAGACCGCGCACAGCATCGAGTTCGACCAGCAGCCACGGTGCGTGGCAGACGGCAGCGACGACCTTGCCGCTGTCGAGGAACGATCTGATGAACTGCAACGCCGCTTGATTTACACGCAACAAGTCCGGGTTAATTTGTCCACCGGGCAACACGATCGCGTCGTACTCATCGGGATTTGCTGAATCCAATTTTCTATCTACCTTCACCGGCCGCCCCCAGTCCTTATGGTTCCACCCCTTGATCTCACCCTCTTCAGGTGAAACCACGTCCACTCGAGCGCCGGCCTCGCGGAGTTTGTTGAGCGGTACTTCCAATTCGGATTGTTCAAATCCGTTGGTGGCGAGAATGGCAATGCGAGCTTGGCGAATATTCGGCATGACACTTCCTCCTCGTGAAAGTCGTTAAAGACGACTCGCACGCGAGTGTTCCCGCATCGACTCAGACGTCGTCGCAATTAATGCAGCGACCGCGTTCGAAGTCAGCTGTGGCTACTGACGTGCAGCGAATCGCTCTCAACTTGGGCAGCAAGACTCTGACGGTGAGTAGAGCCTCTTTGCACAGTCGCGCTTCGTGATTGCGCGATGGCAGTCGGTAGGCGGACTCTCCTGTCTCATCGGTAAGCAGTTCGGAGAGCAGTTCCAGTTTCTCCAGGGTCTCGTCGATCAATGCGGAGGGAGTAATGAACATGGCACACCTCGATACCAATGATATGTCTGGTATCTGATGTTTTATACAGGCCCCGGATGGGTGCACGCAACACGTACGGCGCAACTCATTGATGCGACGAGACCCTGTCGGAGGTGGTGGCCGGCGTCGACTGACGGGTGCGCGCGAGCTTTGCTATCTACTTCCGGTGTAGCGATACGAACCCGAAGCTGGACAGGGACTGAATCCTGCTACGCGGAAGGAGGTTGCCTTTCACCGGACACGCAATAGGATGATCCCATCGCGGTCCTGCAGACGGACCGTCCTCACTGGCTTGCCATCATTGATTTGAGGTGCTTGCTTGCCCGCGAGATGCATGAAGCCCTCCTCGAGCTTCACCTCTTGCGCTCCATTGCCCTTCGGGTTCACCAATGCAATCCCGTTCTCGAAATCGCGGCGATAGACGCCCTTCTGCCAAGGGGCCGTCGCGGGACCGCGAGTTGGCTTGCCCAGCTTGGCATCGAACTCATCGAACCAAACCGCACCACGGTAGCCTTGGCTCTTATCCGTGAAGGCGAAATAGCCATCGTCCAGCAAACACGATGCGAGCCCGTATCGTAGAGCTTGATAGTCGCTGGGTTCTCCCTGCATGTGAAACACGACCAGCTTCGGTTCTGCGACTGCCTCCATCGTCTTACGGTACCAACGCATCATCTCGGCCCAACTGCCCCAGGTTTCTGGGGAGTATCGGGCACCCAGAATTCCTTCAATAACGCCGCCGTCGAGCGTCCCTGCGAGCTCGGTCAGATCCGCGCTCTTGTTGCCCCAATCTGCCAAGTTTCCGATGATGTGCTTGCCGGGCATTAGCTTGTGCAGCAACTCGAAGCGTGCGCGATAACCTTCACGCAGCCACTTGCCGGCACTCGCAGGAGTGTCTTCGATGCCATCCAAATTCCAATCGCCCGCGATACGCGGCTGATAGAACACGTTGTCTTCGAAGAAGCCGTCGATCTGCGGATTGGGTTTGTACAGTTGATCAACGATCCAGCGGGCATGCCATTCCCACTCTTGGTAGCCGTCGCGATCGCGCGGAGTGAAACGGGTCGTGTTGATCTGATACACCGGCTTCTTTGTACGCACGCCGTACTGCGACAGAATCTTTTCATCGCTACCGGGATGCGTGAGCCACCAATTTTCGGCATCCACTTTGCGATAGAACGGCGCCCATGCCGGTTCGTTCGCAGCCACTTCCATGCTGTTTTCATAGAGGAACACACGTGTGTGGGGACCGAGGCGCTTGATAGTTCCGACGGCCTGATCGAACGGCATCTTCTTGCCCCGATTCCAACCGGGCCAAATATTCACGACGACGACATCCAACTTCGCGAGGTCGGCGAGATAGCTGGGGTCGTCGTAGTTATGACCGGCGATGTTTACGCCTGCGAGCCGCGGAAATGGGTCGTCGTTGGCGGGTGCCCTTGAGCAGGCGAACGAGGCGACCAATACGGAACCAAGGACCTTAATTACAAATGGAATCCACGCAGGCGCGAGGCGATCGGCGCGAGACACGAACTGCTCCTTGGCGGATGGCTTGCCCTTACAACTCGCGAACGGTGCGAAGTTTCCCGGGCGGATGCAGTAGAAAGCTGTCGGCTGCAATAGGCGACAGGCCCGCAGTTCAGACCCGGATCCTGCGCGGGTCAATATGACGGGCCGGGGCGCGACATCAATCGAAGACCCGAGCATCTTGTCTCGACGAGACGAACGCCACGAGCCAGGTTCGCAAGGACTGTTCACTCATCGGAGAGTATTGGTCGGGACGGCGAGATTCGAACTCGCGACCCCTTGCACCCCATGCAAGTGCGCTACCAGGCTGCGCCACGTCCCGACCGGTGTGAGCTGAGAAGCTCTAAAGAGGGGTGCGAATGATAGAGGACGGCGCCGCTGATGGCTACGCCGACTCGGACTAAGAGGCTAGCCCGCTGGGCAGGCGAGCCTACCGGCAAGGTAGCCGCATGAGCGGCAGGCAAGCCTTCGGCAAGCCAGAAATTTGGAAGCGGTCGACGCCGTGCTTTGATTGCCCTTCGACAAAATCAGGGCGAACGGAAAATTGAAGAACGCTCCGCGATTAGAAGGTGGAAGTTTCTGGCTTGCCGCTCTGCGGCTCGCTTGCCGCGTCTTCGCGGCTTGCCTGCCGTTAGGCTCGCCTGCGCGTGAGCGCTCGTCTCTTTTTCTTATCTGGCCTGCCGCTAGGCTCGCTTGCCGCAGAGGCGGCTACCCTGCCGTCAGGCTCGCCTGCCCAAAGGGCTCGCTCTTCGTCTTACCGTCTCAGAATCCTGAGAATCTCTTCGAGCTCCACCCTCACCTGCCGCACCACTTGCTGGGCTTGAGTGAGGTCATCGCGAGCATCATCGCCTTGCAAGCGATTGCGAGCACCGCCGATGGTGAAACCCTGTTCGTATAGCAGGCTGCGGATCTGGCGGATGACGAGGACGTCTTGGCGCTGGTAATAGCGGCGATTGCCACGGCGCTTTACAGGCTTGAGTTGTGGGAATTCCTGTTCCCAGTAACGCAGCACATGCGGTTTTACGCCGCACAAGTCGCTCACCTCACCGATGGTGAAGTAGCGCTTTCCCGGAATGGCCGGGAGTTCGCTGTTATTGCCTGCTTCCAGCATAAGCCTCGACTCGTGCCTTTAGTTTTTGTCCGGGGCGAAACGTTACGACGCGACG
>DASTSB010000180.1:0-3993 GCA_035760885.1 Steroidobacteraceae bacterium
GTAGCGTTCCATATAGGTGTGCGGTTTTGCTGCCTGGGCAAAACCGAATTGCGCGTACAGACCGTGCGCATCCCCCGTATGTAAGGTGAAGCGGCGCAACCCTTGCAGTTGAGGATGGTTCACCACGCCGCGCATGAGTTCTTTGCTGAAACCGCGACCGCGGTAACCAGGGAGCACGAACACATCGACCAAGTTCGCAAACGTGGCGTAGTCGCTGATCACGCGCGCGAATGCGACTTGCGTGCGATCGAGGAAGCCGCCAAAGCACAGCGAGTGATGCAGCGATCGTTCCACGAGCGCGCGCGAAATGCCACGAGCCCACGTCGAGTGCTCGGATAAGAACTCGTGGATCAGTGCGACATCCAGCTCATCGCGATCGGTGCTGATACGCAAGTTCATCGGCCGCTCGACAATCTATTTTCGGCGCGCTCGTCAGGAGTGCTGTCGCAAGATGCGATTCGTCAACAAAGGATTCTTTCGCAGCAGGGGCTGGTTTTGGCGCGCCGCAGAAGGTTTGTTCAACTGGTTGCCCCCGCCGAACCCACTGACGGCAGGACACGCGCTGAGCTGATTGTTCGCGGCGCGCAAATCCAGCGCCGTTTTCAAAAGGCGCTCGGAGGAATCGCCGAGCTGATGAGTGAAGTCGTCCTCGACGCTGCAGCCGTCGATGCGAGCTCCGCCTGAGCCGGGCTCGTTGGCAGGAATGAACCCGTCCTCGTAGCCGCTAAAGCCCGCGTCGTTAGTGCCTTTGAATTGGATCGTGAAGTAAGTCGTGCCGCAATTCGGAATCGCGTAGAACCCGTAAGGCTTGCCGCACGTAGTCGCACCGATCAAGTAGACGTCCACTCCCACCCCGCGCAAGCCGTTGATGATCGCCTCGCTTGCGGAGCAGGTATCCGGTCCCGACAGAACGTATACGCGTGGCACCGGCAGATTCAACGTCGGCAGCGCGGCGCCGTTCGTCCCGCCGAACCCTTGGCTCGTCGAGTGGAACGGTGTTGGCGTGATCGCATCGCCCGTGACCGGATCGGTGCTGGGGTGCTTGTCGTTGAAGTGGATCAGCTCGAAGGTGCGCCCACCCGTTTGCGCCGGCCCGGCAATCATGTAGGCCAACTCGCTCGCGATGTCGAGGTAGCCGCCGCCGTTGTAGCGGATGTCTAGAACCAAGTCCTGCACATTGGCTTGTTTCAGTTGATTAATGGCGGCAATGAGCGCGTCTTCGGCCGGTTCGATGTGATCGTTGAACGTGAAGTAGCCGACCGGCACACCGCCCTCATTCAACACTTCGACGTTCTGGACCGGATGCGAGGTCACCACAGTCGGTGTCATCGTCACCGTTCTGGTCGACTGATCGAGGCCTTGAATCTTGAACGTGTGCGAAGCGCTGCCGTCTTCAGGGAAGAGGCCGCCGTTGAGGATCGCAAGTTCTGTATCGGTATTGCCCGTCGTCGCGCTCACGCCATCTACTTCAAGAATCTTCTCGCCGCGCTGCAGGCTTACGCCTGTCGCGGGACTGCTTGGCTCGGTGTACGCGACCACGACCGTTCGCGGCAGCTGGTTGCCGTTCGTTAACGTGATGGCCACTTCCATTCCGTAACCCACGGGCTGGCCGCTGACGAGCGCCTCATAGGCGTCCGTCGGATAGGTGAAGTGAAACTTGTCCTTCGCTTGCCCGGTCGCCGTCAGAGATGGCGTCTTCAGCTTATCGAAGTAGTCTAAAACGGAGGTGTTCGTGCCGGGATTGAGGTCGGGAACTTCAGAATACCAAAGGTATAGATCGTTCGTGAGCGATCTCAGGAAGTTCTTTTCATCGGTCGTGGTGCCTTTCTTTTCGTTGCCCGTGGGCGCGGCGCAGGTATCTATGAATGTGGACCAGGGCTTGAAGACCCCCGCCTTGTAATCCCCAGTGCCTGTCGAACTCGATCCGAGGGCGTTGCCTAGTCCACCCGTCCCGCCTCCACCTCCGCCACCTCCGCAGCCGTACAGTGAAGCCGCTAATAGCAGGATGCTCGACGCAGTCACCACACGCATTCAAGAACTCCAGATCCGTTGTGTCGCAGCTTTGTACTACATGCGACACGCTGCTTTCTAGCGACGCATCCGCAATACGTCGCCGGCCGCCGACGCTAGTGCTGGTGCAGCAAATGCGCTTGTATTCACACGATGGGTGCGTTCGCCATCGTCAAGGCCCTCCAGCATACTGCGAGCATGTCCGCCGCCCTCGCTGTACCCGCACCCAAGCCCGCTCAACGATGGAGTGTCGCAACGGCGTGGCTGATGGGATTGATCGTCTACTGCGTCGCCGTTTTTCTGAGCAACGACGTGGTGACGCTCTGGGTGGATGATGCCGCCTGGACGTTATCCGCCGGTGCGGCCGCCGCGATCTGTTTGCGCTCGGCAAGCCGATTGGACGGGCATCTGCGCGCCGCCTGGCGCCTGATCGGTATCGGCTGTTGGTGCTGGTTCATCGGCCAATTGCATTGGGATTATGTTCGGTTGGTCGAAGGTACGGCGCAGCCGTTCCCGAGCATTCACCAAATCTTCTACAGCAGCTTTTCGGTGTTTCTGATCGCCGGGATGGTCCGTCTGCGCACCCACGGATCGGAACCCTTCACATTCCAGCATCTCGGCAACATCGGCTTAGTGAGTTGCTGCCTATTGACGATCGTGGTGCTGGGACTGCTCGGTCCCGCCATGCGCGTGCATTTTCCGATCCAGCATTTGTTGATTGGGTTGGTGCATACGACGTTTGTCTCTTTGGCGTTCTTGGTTGCGCTCTATTCGCTTTGGTCGTTTCGCTGGGAAACCGGTTGGATCACGATGATCCTGCTCGTCATGGCGACGGGCGTGTACTTCATTGCCAACTTCGTCTATTCGCGCGGCGTGGTCAGCGGCAGTTATCGCGCGGATGACTTGGTGAATTTGAGTTGGCTCCTCTTGTTCGGTTTGATTGCAGTGGCCGCACACGAACAGGTTTGCGAAGGTCACGCGCCTGCGGGCGAGTTGCCGGCGCGATTGCAAGCGCGCGAACGCTGGCTCGAAGCCATCCTACCTGCGCTACTCATGACCATCATGGTGCTGGTCGCGGTCGCTTCCATCGAGACTTGGAATCGAACCCTCACGATCTGGGCAACTTCACTGTTCGTGGTGTTCGCACTGTTCTTGGGCGCACGGGAGGCTTGGCTGCAGAAGCAAGCTCAGCACCTCACGGAAATGCTGCTTCAGGCCAACGAACAAATGCGCTCGACGAATACCGAGCTGCGCATGAGCGAGGCGCGTTATCGCGAACTCAACAGCGTGTTGGAACAACGAGTGGCGGAGCGGACCGCGCAACTCAAAAGCGCTTTCGAAGAGCTGGAGGGATTTTCATACGCCGTTGCGCACGATTTGAAGACGCCGCTCAGAGCCATCAACGGCTTTACACATCTTTTGGAAGCGGAAGCGGATCCCGTGTTGACGCCCGTCGCGCGCGATCATCTCATGCGTATTCGGCGCGGATCCTTGAAGATGGCAACTTTGATCGAGGATCTGCTGGCCTACGCGCAAGTGGATCGTCGTGCCGCACGGGCGACACTAGTCAATTTGCCTGCGTTGCTAGAGCAGCTTGTCGGTGAATCGGGGGATGAGATCGCGCGTCGCGGCGCTCAAGTCGTATATGAGGTGGAACCGATCTCGCTGCGCGTCGATATAGATGGACTATCGCTCGCCCTGCGAAATCTCCTGCAGAACGCGCTCAAGTACACGCGCGATATTCGGGTGCCGCGCGTCGAAATCTCGGCCCATGTTCGCGAGAGCGCAGTCGTGATTCGTGTTGCCGACAACGGCATCGGCTTCGACATGCAGTACCATGATCATATCTTCCGCGTGTTCCAACGTTTGCATCGGGAAGATCAGTATCCGGGCACGGGGATTGGCCTGGCCCTGGTACGCAAAGCGGTGGAACGCATTGGAGGCAGAGTGTGGGCCGAGAGTAAGTTGGGGGAAGGAGCAGCC
>DASTSB010000181.1:0-8233 GCA_035760885.1 Steroidobacteraceae bacterium
TGCGTCGAGCAATGCCGGAGCGGCCAATCGCCCGCCACGCATTGCGATCGCCATTCCCACGTGGACTTCTTTCGATGGGACGAATGCATCGTTGCGATAGAAGCCATTGAACTCCGGCATCGCTGCTGCCGCGATGGCGACGGCTTTGATCAACACTGCAGCGGGAAGGATGCGATTCTCGATCGGAGCGCTCGCGTTGTAGCGCTCGATCCAACTCTGAGCCGTACTGAAGTCGACCGTCACGGAAAGATAGTAGTGAGGAATCTCTCGCTTCGAACGCGTCATCGCCTTCGCGATGATTTGTCGCATGTCGTGAGCCGGTTCGACAGGAGCGACCGCCGGCCTCGCGGCAGCAATGACATCTTCCAGCGTGACTGCACCGTGCGGACCGGATCCATGCACCTGCGCGAGGTCGACGCCAAGTTGTTTGGCTCGAGCGCGAGCTGCTGGGGACACTCTTTGCCGCGCGTGCTCTTCCGGTTTGAGCGACTCGCTCGGTTGCATGGGTGCCGGAGCGACTGTGGGTGTCGGCGCGACCGCTTGTGGAGTAGGCGGCACCGCCGATTCTCCCGCCCCATCGAGCTGAGCCAACACACTACCTACCGGCACGCGTGTGCCCGCGGGGACGAGAAGACTCGTCACAGTGCCGCTCGCAAAAATCTCCACGTCGATGACGCCTTTGTCCGTTTCGACCAGCGCAACGATGTCGCCACGCTTCACCACATCGCCCGGCTTGATCTTCCATTCGACGAGCATCCCCGATTCCATGTCGGGGCCCAGCGAAGGCATGCGAAATTCATTTGCCATGAGCAACCATTGCCTTCACCACGTTGATGATCTCATCGACCTGCGGCAAGGCCGCGTCCTCCAAGTGCTTCGCATACGGCACGGGCACCTCCCGGCTACACACGCGGGCTACGGGCGCATCCAATTCATAGAACGCGCCTTCCATGATGCGCATGCCCACTTCGGCAGCGACACTCACGCTGCGCCATCCTTCATCCACGATCACAGCGCGATGCGTCTTGCGTACCGACTCAAGCACTGCGGCCTCATCCAACGGGCGCAGCACACGCAAGTCGATCACCTCCGCCGCGATGTCCTCTTCTGCAAGCTTCTGTGCCGCTTGCAAGCACTTGAAGAGCGAAGCGCCGTACGTAATCAACGATACATCGCTCCCGGCTCTTCTAACCGCGGCATGCTCGATGTCGATGTGACGCGCTTGCTGCGTGAGTTCGCCTGTGGCGTTGTAGAGATTGATGTGCTCGAAGAGGATGACCGGATCGCGATACGTGAGTGCAACCCGCAACATACCTGCCGCGTCATCGATTGTGGCAGGCACCAGTATGCGAAGACCGGGAATGTGGCTGTACCACCCTTCCAAGCTGTGCGAGTGCTGCGCGGCGATCTGTCTTCCAGCGCCGGTGGTCATGCGAATGATCAGCGGCACGTTCAACTGGCCTGCAGTCATGTGCGAGAGCGTCGCGGCGGTGTTCAGAATCTGATCGAGTGCCAGCAGACTGAAGTTGACGGTCATGATCTCGACGATCGGACGCATCCCGCCCAGCGCAGCACCAATCCCCGCACCGACGAAAGCCGACTCCGACAGCGGCGTGTCGCGAATGCGCGTTTCGCCGAATTCTTCGAGCAACCCTTTGGTGACGGCGAAACATCCGCCGTAGCGCCCGATGTCTTCGCCCATCATGAACACCTTGGGGTCGCTCAACAGCGCTTCGCGAATGCCCTGCCTCAGCGCCTCCCTGTAAGTCAGAGCCGCCGGTTGGGTGGTGCTCATGCGGACACTTCCGCGTAGACATGCCGCTCCAATTCAGCAACGGGCTCGAGCGGCGAGCTGTCCGCGAATGCGATCGCATCTTCGACTTCATCGATTGCAGCTTGTTGCAGCCGCAAGAAATCTTCTTCCGTCATCAACTGCTGCGCCTTGAGTCGACGCGTGAGGGAAATCAATGGGCCCTTTTCTTCCCACTGCTTGATCTCCGCTTTGTCGCGATAGAGCTGTGGGTCATACATGGAATGTGCACGAAAGCGATAGGTCTTCGCTTCGAGGAACGCGGGTGCCCGATTCTTCCTCACGTAGCTCACGAGTTCCTCTGCAACTGCCTCCACCGCGAAGATGTCCATCCCATCCACAGCCTGGGCACGCATTCGATATGAACTGGCTTTCTTGACCAAATCGGATTCGGCTTCCGATCGCGACAATGCCGTGCCCATCGCATAGAAGTTGTTTTCGCACACGAACAGAATCGGGATTGACCAGAGCGAAGCAAGATTCATCGATTCGTGAAACTCGCCCTCTGCGATCGCACCCTCGCCGAAGAAGCACACTGCGATTCCCGAGCGGCCCTGCAGCTTTTCAGCGAGCCCGAGGCCGACCGCCAGCGGCAAGCAGCTTGCGACGATGGCGTTGCCACCGTAGAAGCGGTTGGAAGCGTCGAAGAGATGCATGGACCCGCCGCGACCTCGACAACATCCTGTTTGCTTACCGAAGAGCTCGGCCATGACAGCACGCATGGAGACGCCCCGCGCCAACGCATGGCCGTGCTCGCGATACGTTCCGACGACAGCATCCTCTGGGCGCAGCGCCTGCATCATCGCGACGGCAATGGCTTCCTCGCCGTTATATAAATGCAAGAACCCGCGGATCTTGCCGGCGCTGTAGAGTTCCGCACACCGATCTTCGAAACAGCGAATCCGCAGCATCTTCGCCAGCAGATCGAGCGCGTGCTCGCGAGTGACAATCGATGCTGCCGCCGCACTCATGCAGTCGGCTCCAACGTCGACAAGTCGCCCTCAGCCTGTCCCAATGCGCGCGCTCGTAACAAACGCCGCATGATTTTGCCGCTGCGCGTCCGAGGCAGCGAATCAATGAATTCGATGTCTCTGGGAGCAATCGCCGCACCTAATGCACGACGTGCGTGCGCGAGTATGCTCCGCCGAACTTCGTCGCCCGCTGTTTGACCTTGACGCAACTCGACGACGGCTCGGACGATCTGGCCCGCCATTTCATCGGGCAGGCCAATGACGGCGCTCTGCAGCACGGCCGGGTGCTGATTCAGAGTGGATTCGAGCTCAAAGGGACTGATGAGATGGCCAGAGGATTTGATGATGTCGTCGCTGCGTCCGACGAACCAAAAATATCCGCGTTCGTCTCTGCGCGCTTCGTCGCTCGAGAAATACCAATCGTCCGCGAAGCTTTTCCGAAAGCGCGCCTCGTCGTTCAGATAGGTCTTGAACATCGATGGCCAGCCCGGACGCAAGATGATCTCGCCTACTGCACCGTTCTCGAGAATCTTTACGCTGCCATCGTCTTGCCTCTTTCCGATCGCAATCTCGACGCCCGGCATCGCCTGCCCCATCGATCCCGCGTACAAGGGTTCTGCAATGAAGTTTGCGATCATGATCGAGCCGGTTTCCGTCTGCCACCACGTGTCATGAACCGGAAGTCCGAACGCTTCTTTCCCCCACAGCACCGCTTCGGGATTCAGTGGCTCTCCTACACTCGCGATATGACGAAGCGCCGGGAACGAGTGCTTGCGCACGGGATCGAGTCCGGCCTTCATCAACATGCGCAGCGCCGTCGGCGCGGTGTACCACACTGTGACGCGATGCTTGTCGAGCAAGTCGTACCAACGCTCGATGTCCATTTCTTCGCGATCGACGAGCGAGGTGACACCGCACGTCAGCGGCGCGATGACGCCGTACGAAATCCCCGTAACCCAGCCTGGATCGGCCGTACACCAGAACACGTCTTCCGGGTGCAGATCCAGCGCGAGCTTTGCGGAAGCGTAGTGAGCAATGGCCGCGCGATGTACATGCACGACGCCTTTCGGTTTACCTGTGGTGCCGCTAGTGAAGTGAATCAGCGCAGGCTCGTCCGCCTGCGTGGGCACGGTGGCGAACGTGTCGTTCATTGCTGCGAGCGCGGTTTCCGCATCCTCGGTGTTGGCGGGCAACGCCGACGACGAGCTGTCGCGAACCAGAAGCACGTAGCGCAGCGCAGGCAGACTCTCGCGGATCGGCGCCACTTTGCGTTCGTACAGCGACTGAGTGGTGACCAGCACCGCAGCGCCAGACAATTCCATGCGAGAGCGAATCGGCTCTGGTCCGAACGCAGTGAACAGCGGCGAGAAAACTCCGCCGTACTTCAACGTCCCGAGTAGCGCCGAATAGAGCGTCGGCGAACGGCCCAACAGAGATGCGACCACCGCACCGCGCGGAAGATTGTGCGCTCGCAGCCAATTCGAAAATCGATTCGCTCGACACCAAAGCGCCTTGTATGTGAACTCGATGACGGTGTGATTCTGATCGGCGAAACGGATGGCTACTTTATCTGGCGTCAGGGCTGCATGACGGTCCAACGCCAGGTAGGCGATATTGAACTTGTCGTCATTGCGATCGATGAGGTCGCGCTCCAATCGTTCCCACGAAAACTCGGCATGGAAAGTCGCGTAGTCGCGAAGGTTCGGCGGGAGCCTCGATGCTTGCTTGGGCACCGACGCCGGGGCTGGTATTTCTTCGACATAGCTCATCGTGCACCCCCTTCTTGTTCGCGTAATGTGGGCGGTGCAACCGCTGCAGCCCATGCGGAATACTGGCAGTGAGTTAAGGGGAGCCGCGTAGAGGTGATGGGGTGATGCGCCGGTGTAGCGCGAACGCGAAGCGACAATCGTTTAGTGGCGGGTTTCCCTAAGCACTCGCGTGCTGTTAGCAGCATGGATCCAAGGATTGTGCATCGGCGAGGTAAAGGCGAGTTCTGCTTCCGCTGCTTCAGTCGCGTGTGCAGCAGCACTCTCATATCGCGAGCGCTCGCGTTCGAGGATTCCCAAGCAATAGCGAACGAATTCGGGATCTCGTCCCCGCAACAACTGCGGTAGCAGCTCACGGAACTCGGCAATGGCGCACCACTCATAAAGCCGTTGGTTCCAAAACAACCAATGGCGATTGCGCCGTATCGCCCACGAGTGCTGATACATCAGTAGAAAGGCTTCTTCGAAGAGCGTAACGAGCAGACTCGCCATGACGCGCGTGCGTGTGTCGTCCGCATATGAGGCTGGCGAATCGGCATGCGATCGCTTCGAGAGGTCAGCCCAAGATTCCGCAACTGTGCGCAGACTATCTTGATAGCGGTTCAACAACGACACATGGATCGAGTTCTCGAGCGTGCCCCGCAAATGACGGACGCCCCAAACGAATACGACCAGGCCGATGGGTACGCCCGCGACAACCACGATTCTGCCCATCTCGTTCCAAAGGACGCTGTGCAGCATGACGGAAATGCGATGGCCAGGTTCTTAGCGCCGAACCAGAAATGAGCGTTGCTGTGTCAATCTCAAGACGCTCACGATTGGTGTTGATTGGTGGGCGAGTGTGTTCACCGTGGCAGCAAGGCGGTATCGGTAGAAAAGCCTAAATCCTACGGCGTAGACCGTATCGGCAACTTGCAGACTTATCATGCGTCGCAACGGAATCTGCTCGAGCGCCGCGCTCGACCCAGGGCGAATCGCATTCAGGCCAGCGCACTCTCCAGATGCGCGGCCAGTTCCTCGGGATCGACTGGCTTGTTGAAGATTTTGCAGCGAGTGATCGATGCGCACTTGCGCGTCGCACCCAACATATCTCCACTGAGCACGACGGCCGGAACGTCCTTGCCGCGGAGTGCGCGAAGTCGATGAATCACATCGGCACCATCCGCCGCCGTTCCGAGTTGAAAGTCGGTGACGATGACATCGACGGGAGGATCTTGCGAAGCCATCGCATCGATCGCCTCCGCCAATGAGCCGACGCTCACGACCTTGTGACCGTCGAGCTGCAGAAAGAATGCCGTTGCCTGTCTCACGTCCGTCTCATCGTCCACCAACAGAATGCAACCCTTAACGTGCTCGACCGCGCGAACGGGACTATCCGGCGTTGGGAGCGCAGCCTCAGCGCCCAAAGGGACAGCCACGACAAAGGTCGTTCCTTGCCCAACCGTCGACTGCACATCCAATTCCAAGCCCAACACATTCACGAGTCGCTTGACGATCGATAAGCCGAGACCGAATCCTTCGCGTTCTCGCCCCGCGGAAGGCTTGAGCTGATGAAACTCATCGAAGATGCGATCGAGTTGATCTTTGGGAATGCCGGGGCCGGTGTCGCTCACGACAATGCGCATCGATTGAGATGTGCGCTGTGCCTGTACCCGCACACTACCCTTCTGCGTATAGCGGATGGCATTGGCGATGAGATTCTGAATGACTTCGCGCAGCATGGTCAGGTCCGACCGCACGACGTCGTCCGTTGATGCCACGCTCAAAGCGAGCCCCTTGGCTTCGGCGACCGGCGTGAACTCTGCGCGCAATGGGCCAAGCACATTGCGAATCGGCACGTTCATGATCTGCGGGTGAACCACACCCGCTTCCAGCATGCTGATGCTCAGCAGCGAATGCACTAGATTCGACATTCCTTGCAGAGCCTGATGTTGTGCATCGACGATTTCGCGCGACGCTTGGTCCAACTTCTGGCCGCGCAGCGTTGCATTCAGCAGCACTAGCGAGTGCAGCGGTTGGCGCAGATCGTGACTGGCAGCGGAGAGGAAGCGTGTCTTGTCGGAATTGGCTTCGATCAGTTCAGCTGTCCTTTCGCGCACACGAGCTTCCAAAAGCTCATAGCTTTTCTGCAGCTCCACTTCGGCTTGCTCGCGCTGCTTGTTCTCTTGCCGCAATGCGTCGTTCGCATTGCGCAGCTCTCGGGTGCTCTGGATCACCCTTGCTTCCAGGCTCGCATTGAGCGCCTCGCGCTCTGTCGCTGCCTTGGTGCGCAGTGAGGATTCGCGCAACACCAAAAGATAGATAGCGGCCGCCAATGCCAACGTGACCGCACATAGCGCGACGGTGAACCAAAAATTGCGCGCTAAGCTGCGCTCTTCGAGGATGGTTCTGGAGCTGAGTAAACGCGCCTCGTTGCTATCCATCTGCGCGACGATCTCACGCAGTGTCTGCATGGTCGTGAGCGCGGCAGCGATTGCGGATTCACTGCCGTCTCGATGCTCGACACTACGATCCAGTTCAGTCTTCCAACGATGGAACTGTGCCGCGAGACGGCCCGCGTATGCTTGTTGGATCTCGTTATCTGCGGTAAACGAGCGAAGGTCGGCGACCTCTCGATCGATGAGCGCCATCATGTCTCTGTATGCGTTGAGATACGTGTCCGATCCGGTCAGCAAAAAGCCACGTGCATCGCTCTCCGCCTCGATCAAGCTGCGTTCCAGATCACGCAAGTTGAGGCGCACCTCCAAAGAGTGCCGAGTCCAGTTCGCTGTCTGTTTGACTTGACCGATGGCCTGAGACACCAAGTAGAACGCTGCAAACATGAACGCGCCGGCGAGAACGATCGTGGCCAACACCTTTCCGTGAAAAGACGTTCGCCAGCGATCCCACGTGCCGGCGATACTGGGAAACACAGTCATAGAATCGACCTGTTGTGCGTATGTAATTGGCCGTTTCATGGCGCGAACGCCGCAGTTGTCAGTTGTGGGTTGTGAGTTGTGGGTTGTGGGTTGGCAGCCGATCCGTTTCGCGGTTCACAGTTGAGCGTTGACAGTTGGCAGCCAGTCCGTTTCGCGGTTCACAGTTGAGCGTTGACAGTTGGCAGGCGATCCGTTTCCCGTTCCCCGTTCCCCGTTCCCCGTTCCCCGTTTCTGCCGCACAGGGATGTGCCAATGCCGCGGAAGGCAGGATGCCGAGAGCGGCGGCCGCACATGGATGTGCCAATGCCGCGGAAGGCAGGATGCCGAGAGCGGCGGCCGCACAGGGATGTGCTAATGCCGCGGAAGGCAGGATGCCGAGAGCGGCCCGTTTCACGAACCACGATCCCCGAGCCCCCTCTCCCGCACTTCGCGCGACCTCTCCCACGAGGGGAGAGGTGTTCCCACAGCCACCCATCGCAGCACACGCATCTTCATTCCTACTCGAACCCCGAACCCCGAACCACGTTGCTCACGGTTGACCGTTGACGGTTGGGAGTTGGCAGCCAATCCGTTTCCCGTTGCACGGTCGTCCGTTTACAGCGAACCCCGAACCCCGAACCTCGACCCACGAACCACGTTGCTCGCGGTTGGCCGTTGACGGTTGGCAGTTGCCAGCCAGTCGATCGCGCAACGCTCGTCTCTTCGTTCCGGCTCGAACCCCGACCCACGACCCACGAACCACGACTTCCGTCGCCCTCACTCCGCCGG
>DASTSB010000182.1:0-2916 GCA_035760885.1 Steroidobacteraceae bacterium
GGTGTGCGGCGACGAATGGAAGTGCGAGGCGAGGTGAATGGGATCACTGTATATGACGACTTCGCACATCATCCGACCGCGGTGGAAACCACTATCGATGGATTGCGCAGGAAAGTTGGGCGCGAGCGAATCATCGCGGTGCTCGAACCTCGATCGAACACCATGAAGCTGGGCACGCATCGCGATGCCTTGGCGCATGCTCTGCAGGCAGCGGACATCGTGTGGCTCTACCAAGGACCTAGCGTGCAGTGGGATGTAGCAGGTGCGGTCGCGTCACTCGGTGAGCGTGCGCATGTCGCGAAGGATCTGGATCGCTTGATTGCTGAGCTAGTGCGAGAAGCGAGACCGAGAGATCACATCCTTGTCATGTCGAATGGCGGTTTCGGCGGCATCCACGGCAAGCTTTTGAAGGCGTTGGGCGCAAGGGAGTGATGGAGTGATGACGTCACGCACCTCCCGCTCCTAGTTCAGCTTTGTCCGCGCGGCGCTTACTCGAGAGCCAGATGAACCCCGCGACGATCACGACAAACCAAATGGCGGCTGCCCAACCGATCACGCCATCGTAGCTGCCGACCAGAAAAGCATATTCGCTGCCGCGCTCGACTCGAGTTTGATCTCGCAATAGCGCGATTGTCGTTACCCCTGCCGCGTGAAGACCAATGGTCGCCGCTATCGCACCGGTCCGGGCTCGAACCACGGCCAAGAAGATCCCGAGTGCGAACAACGCTGTGAATGAATCAGCGAGCGCGAGCGGGTCTGCGTACCGCTCGAACAAACGACTGAGCACCACGAAACCGTCCTCCCACGAGACCTGATGGGCCGCGAGGCTTAGTTTGCCGCCGAGGAAATGCACGGCGGCGTAAAGCAGACTTGGAGCGATGATCGCGGCCAGCTTGCCCGATTGCCGGCTTACCGCTGTGAATAGAGCGCCACGAAAAAATGTTTCTTCTATGAATGCGACGGCTAGCCCTGACACGAGGGCGCCTGGGATCGCCTGAGCCACCGAACCGGCTCCGCCCGAGCGCAGCTCGCGAATATCCAACCCCAAGAGCATGACGATTAGCGGCGACATCAATGCGAAGCCGATTACCCACGCCGTGAACAGCTGAGATAGAAAGCGTCGCCTCGGCAGTCCGTAGCCGAGCGCGTCACGATCGGCAAGTCCAAGCTTGCGCGTCAGCAAGATCAAGCCGACCAGCGCGAACAGCATCGCCAAGCGATTCATCACGCGATGCACCGGCTCGACTGAAACCAAACTCACCAGCCACCACGCTGGATAGGTGAAAGCAGCGGCCGCGATGAGTGCGAGCGCCATTAGGGCGACAAACAACGAAAAATTTCGCATGAGGTAATCGAAAAAGAATGAACCGCGAGCATGGATTTCTCGATGAACTCGCAGATAACGGCACATGTAGGAGGCCTGGCTATCTGTACAGTTTGTTGCAGCCGCCTCGATCGATTCGTCCGCAGGCGTGACCCACGAACATAGGAGATTCACATGGAGCAATCTACGGCTCAGTCGAGCATGAATGAACAACGCGCGCTCGCTATCCTGTCGGCGCTCGCTGATGGCGTCAATCCAATCACGGGTGAAGTGTTTCCCGCGGATAGTCCCTACCAAAGTGTGGAGATCGTGCGGGCGCTGGTGTTCATAACGCGAATGCTCGAATCGAAGAGTCGAGCGCGTCCGCGAACCAACCTGCCGTCGAATGCCGGCAAGCCGTGGAACGACGGCGAAGATGAGCGCCTCTTGCGCGAGTTCGATCGGGGGCAACCGCTAGAGAAGCTCGCTGAAATGCATGGTCGCACCGTCGCCGGAATTCAAGCCCGACTCGAGCGGCATGGGCGGATCAAAGCGGGTGAGAGTGGGGTGAATCCGTCGCGGATGCGTTGGCAGCAGCGTCCACAGCAGCGTAATGGTGCTGCCGCGTCCCGCTAGCCTGGCGGTCGATCACTTTGTTGCACCGAGTCGAGATGCTGATCGATTCCGGCAACGCACCGTGTAGCGCGCGTCCGCAGGGTTTCCGCAAGGAGAGCGTCGAAGGGATTCGTCCCTGTCGGCGCGCGCGTTTCATGGTGGAGATGAAACGCGACGGCGCGGTGCCTCACGTAATGACGTTTGACGCCGATGTGGAGCAAACGCGCAGCGAATTCGCGATCCTCGGGGCCCCATCCGGTGAAGCGTTCGTCGTAACCGTTCACCTGGAGGACGTGATGGCGCCAGAACGATTGATTGCAGCCCTGAATGCCGCCTAACGATGACTTGATGCGCGAGGTCGCGATGCTGAGCACCCTGTTGCGGACGGCGTACGGACGCGGCTCTAGGCCAGGGCTCAGCGGGCTCACGGCAATCGAACGCGTCGCAAGCAGGCGTGCCGTCACTTCAGGCGACAATCGCGGTCGGGCGCCTTGAACGAAGCAGTCCGGTCGAGCGCAGGCGACATGATCCTCAATAAAGCGGCGGTGCAGGATCATGTCCCCATCGATGAGCACGATGTACTCGCCGCGCGCCGCAGCAAGGGCCAGATTGCGCGATCTAGCAAGTCGGAAGCCCACATCGTCCTGCCATACGTGCTGGATCGGCAGCCTCGTTGCCCAGTCCTCGACGATCCGCCGGGTGGCAGGGCCGGAACCATCGTCAGCAACGATCACTTCTGTGGGCGGCAGAGTCTGGGCGGCGACGCTGGCCAGTGTCAGCGCCAGCGCATCGGGCCAGTTGTAAGTCGTAATGATTAAGCTAACTTGCATCGAAACTGAGCAAAACGCTGCAACTGCAACTTGATTATGTAGGCAAATCGCGACGCCTCTTGCCTGAACTTGCCTGCGTCCACGTACACTAACAGGTGCGTAAGTTTGGAGTTCGATTTTGGCCGCCGAGAAAATGGATCTGGTTGCTGACGCGCTGAACCGTTGGTC
>DASTSB010000183.1:0-6577 GCA_035760885.1 Steroidobacteraceae bacterium
CTTGCTTCCCGCCCCGCCGCCCGCTATGTTCCGGCCCCTCTCTTGAGGCAACCTGCGTATGGCAATGAATTTTCTGGATTTCGAGCAGCCGATTGCGGAACTCGAAGCCAAGATCGACGAGCTGAAATTCGTTTCGAACGATGCCGAGGTCAACATCGGCGAGGAAATCGCGAGGCTGCGGGCGAAGAGCCGGGCGCTGACGACGAGCATCTTCTCCAGTCTCACCCAGTGGCAAATCGCGCAATTGGCGCGCCACCCGCAGCGTCCTTACACGCTCGATTACATCAGCAATCTGTTCACGGATTTCCAAGAGCTTCACGGCGATCGGATGTACGCGGACGACCACGCGATCGTCGGCGGCATGGCGCGACTGGACGGTCGTCCGGTCATGATCATCGGTCACCAGAAGGGTCGCGATACGAAGGAGCGCGTGCGCCGGAACTACGGCATGCCGAAGCCGGAGGGGTATCGCAAGGCGCTACGCCTGATGAATATGGCAGAGAGATTCCGGCTACCGCTGATCACATTGATCGACACCGCCGGGGCTTATCCAGGCGTCGGTGCTGAAGAGCGCGGCCAAAGTGAGGCCATTGCCCGCAATCTATTCGTGATGTCATCGCTGCAAGTGCCGATCGTCAGCGTGGTGATCGGCGAGGGCGGATCGGGCGGGGCATTGGCGATCGGCGTGTGCGATCGCTTGTTGATGCTTCAATACAGTATCTATTCCGTGATTTCGCCCGAAGGCTGCGCCGGTATTCTTTGGCGTAGCGCCGACAAGAAGGATCTTGCCGCGGAAGCGATGGGCGTGAGTGCCGAACGCATTGCCAAACTTGGCGTCGTCGATGAAGTCGTCAGGGAGCCGCTTGGCGGGGCGCATCGCGATCCGCAGGCCATGTGCGATAGCGTTCGCGAGGCTCTGCTACGGCATCTCAATGAGCTGCAGACCCAGACGGTCGAGGAATTGATTGCCACTCGCCACAAGCGCCTGCGCGGCTATGGGGTGTATAGCGAAACGTGAGCTGCGCGTGATGGGGTGATAGGGTGATGAAGTGAAGGGTGTAGCAAAAGCCTAGGCGCAATCTCCAAGGCTTGGGTCTTGCCGCGTCAGTCCATCACCTCATCGCTCCATCACAATGCCTTTCCACCCCCACGACCTCCTCAAGCGACTCCGCGCGATTCTTCCGAGCGAGACGCGAGAGGTGTGCGTCGGCTTCAGCGGCGGACTAGATTCCACCGTCCTTCTGTGTGCGCTCGCTGAGATTCGGTGCGATTCCGCTCTCAACCTTCGAGCGATTCACGTGAATCATGGATTGCAAGCGGATGCGGCCTCATGGGCGAGTCGCTGCGAACAGCTTTGCGACCAGTTGGGTATCCCGCTCCACTCCTTTTCGGTTTCCGTCCAGCCCTCGGGCGAAGGTGTCGAGGCGGCTGCCCGCGACGTGCGCTACAACCTTTTCCGCTCGGAATTGCGCGAACGCGAAGTCCTGTTGACTGCTCATCACGCTGACGATCAGCTCGAAACGGTGCTGTTGGCCTTGGTGCGCGGATCCGGCGTTCGCGGCCTGGCTTCAATGCCGTCATTGCAACCTCTCGGGCGTGGATTCCACTGCCGCCCTCTGCTCGATGTGGATCGAGAGGCATTGCACGCGTGGGCGAGGGCGCAAGGGCTCCAATGGATCGAGGACAGGTCGAATCAGAATCCATCCTTCGATCGCAACTACCTGCGACTTGCGGTCGTGCCTGCACTGCGCAGGCGATGGCCTGCGATTGCTCACGCAGCAGCGAGAACGGCTCAGCACCTGGGCGAAGCGACCGAGCTGTTGGACGAACTTGCCGCACGAGATCTGGCGGAAGTGGGTTTGGATCGTTGCTTGCACGTCCGCAAGTTCGAGCGCCTCTCAAGCGCACGCCGGCGCAATGTCTTGCGCGCATGGCTGAGGCAGCACGGGGCACGAGCCCCATCTGCACGGAAACTCGCTGCGATTGAGCATGACGTTCTACACGCCGCATTCGATCGCACACCCTGCATCGAGTGCGATGGTGTGAGCATCCGCCGCCATCGAGACCTGCTGTATTGCACCAGGCCGATGCCGCAGATTCCGCAGCACGATTTGACCTGGAATCCGCAGCAGCCGTTGCATCTGGCGGAGTTAGGGGCGCTGGTGGCACACATGGACTCGCCGCGTGCAAATCGACTGTGGATCGTGCGGTTTCGGGAAGGGGGTGAGGCCGTGCCGGTTGGCGCGCATCACCGGAAGCTCAAGCATCTTCTGCAGCAACAGAATGTCTTGCCTTGGTGGCGAAGTGCAGTACCGCTGGTCTACGACGCCGATGAGCTGATCGCTGTCGGGGATTTGTGGGTTCATCCCGGCGCGCAATTGCTCATTCGTTGGGAAGATCGTCCGGATTTGTTAGCGCGCTCGACAGAAGATTGAGTCAAGTGATTCGTGATGCTGATTCGTTCTAACGAATCGGCGTCGCGCGCACTCAAGCTCACTTTCATCACCGCAGTCTCTACGGTACACTGCGCTCCCGTCGTGATTGACGGTGAGCCGCACGGTTCGCCGTTCGCCCAATCCCCTCCACGTTAAGCGACGGTGCCCAAAATGACGCGTTATATCTGTGTGACCGGCGGTGTCGTTTCCTCGCTGGGTAAAGGCATTGCCGCTGCTTCCTTGGGCGCCATTCTCGAAGCTCGCGGTCTCAAAGTGAGCATGGTGAAGCTGGATCCGTATATCAACGTCGATCCCGGCACCATGAGCCCGTTCCAACACGGCGAAGTATTCGTCACGAACGACGGCACCGAGAGCGATCTCGATCTGGGTCACTACGAGCGCTTCGTGCGGACGACGACGTCCCGCAACAGCAACTTCACCACCGGCCGTATTTACGAGCGCGTCATCGCCAAAGAGCGTCGCGGCGACTACCTGGGCGCCACCGTTCAGGTCATTCCTCACATTACAGACGAGATCAAGCACTGCATCCGCATGGGGGCTGGGGATGCCGATATATGCATGGTGGAAATCGGCGGCACGGTCGGCGACATCGAGTCGCTGCCGTTCCTGGAGGCGATTCGCCAAATGGGCGTGGAACTCGGGCGCAACAATGTGCTCTTCATGCATCTCACCCTGATCCCCTACATTCCGACCTCGGGCGAGATCAAGACCAAGCCGACACAGCACTCGGTCAAAGAACTGCGATCGATCGGTATTCAGCCGGACATTTTGCTGTGCCGGTCGCAAAACGCGTTGCCGGACGAGCAGCGTCGCAAGATTGCGCTGTTCACCAATGTCGAAGAGCGCGCGGTCATCTCCGCCGTCGATGCGGACGATCTGTACAAGATTCCGATGTTGTTGCACGAGCAGCGCTTGGACGAAATCGTCGTCGACAAGCTGCGCCTCGATGTGCCGCCGGCAGACTTGAGCGAGTGGCGTCAAGTGGTCGCTGCGAAATCCAATCCGGATACGACCGTGACGATCGCGATGGTCGGCAAGTATGTGAACCTGCGCGATTCCTACATCTCGCTCACCGAGGCATTGACGCATGCGGGTGTTCGAACGCGCACTCGCGTGAACATTCGTTTCGTCGAAGCGACCGACGTCGAGAAGCACGGCTTCTCGAAGCTCGAAGGTGTCGATGCGATCCTGGTCCCGGGCGGATTCGGCGAGCGCGGTATCGAAGGCAAGATTCAAGCTGTGCGGTATGCGCGCGAGAACGGTATTCCGTACCTCGGCATTTGCTTGGGCATGCAGCTTGCAATCGTCGAGTTCGCGCGCGATGTCGCAGGTCTCGAAGGCGCGCAATCCACCGAGTTCAATCGCGGCACGCCGCATCCGGTCATCGCGCTGATCTCGGAATGGCAGGACCAAAAGGGCACCGTTGAGCAGCGCACCGAGCGCTCCGACATGGGCGGGACGATGCGATTAGGTGCGCAGGAAGTTCGCCTGTCGCACGGTTCGCGTGCGCACCAGATCTACGCGTCGGACGTGATCATGGAGCGTCATCGTCATCGCTACGAGTTCAACAACCGCTACTTGCAGAAATTGATGAACGCGGGCCTGCGATTCTCCGGTTTCTCGCGCGACGGTCTTGTCGAAATGATCGAGCTGCCGAATCATCCGTTCTTCGTCGCGAGCCAATTTCACCCTGAGTTCCGCTCGACGCCGCGCGATGGTCATCCGCTGTTCACCGGGTTCGTGAAAGCTGCTCGCGCATACCGGCATGAACAATTGCCTGCCGCAGCGAGCGCGTAATCGGCTAGTGACTGGCGGATAGACAGAAGCCCTACGCACCATCCCTGCGAAACTCATGCAACTAGTTGACTTCACTGTAGGTGCGGACCAGCCGTTGTTCTTGATCGCAGGTCCCTGCGTTATTGAGAGCGAGCAGCTGGTGATGGACACGGCGGGCAAGCTAAAGGAAATCACCAGCAAGCTGCGCGTACCGTTCATTTTCAAATCGTCTTTCGATAAGGCGAACCGCTCGTCCAAGTCCAGCTTTCGCGGGCCAGGACTGGAAGGTGGCCTGAAGATCCTCGAGAAGGTGAAGCAGCAACTCGGCCTTCCGGTACTGACGGACGTGCACGAAGACACGCCGTTCGCTGAAGTCGCCGCCGTTGTCGACGTGATGCAGACGCCCGCATTCCTGTGCCGCCAAACGAACTTCATCGTGAACGTCTGTTCGCACGGCAAACCGGTGAATATCAAGAAGGGCCAGTTCTTATCGCCGTGGGAAATGCAGAACGTAGTGGACAAAGCGAAGTCCACCGGCAACAAACAGATCTTAGTCTGCGAACGCGGTTTCAGTTTCGGTTACAACAATCTCGTGTCGGACATGCGGTCGCTCTCGGTGATGCGCTCGACGGGATGCCCCGTTGTGTTCGACGCGACGCATTCAGTCCAGCTTCCCGGGGGAAAGGGCAGCGCATCCGGAGGTCAACGTGAATTCGTGCCGGTGCTCGCGCGGGCGGCCGTTGGCGCGGGCGTCGCCGGAGTATTCATGGAAACGCATCCGGATCCGGACAAGGCCTTGTCGGACGGCCCTAATGCATGGCCGCTGGCTCGCATGGAGCCGCTGCTGAAGACACTCACCGAACTCGATCGAATTGTTAAAGCCAACCCCTACGAGGAAAGTTTGTTATGAGCAAGATTGTCGACATCCGCGGCCGCGAAATTATCGACTCACGCGGCAATCCCACAGTGGAGGCCGATGTCGTGCTCGAGTCGGGCGCAATGGGTCGCGCTGCCGTCCCATCCGGCGCTTCGACTGGAACGCGTGAAGCTGTCGAATTGCGCGACGGCGATAAGAGCCGCTATCTCGGCAAAGGCGTGCTGAAAGCGGTTGCGAACGTCAACGGCGAGTTGAAGAAGGCATTGATTGGTCGCGATGGCGCCAATCAAGCAGAGATCGACAACATCATGATCGATCTCGATGGCACTGACACCAAGTCACGCCTGGGCGCCAATGCGCTGCTCGCGATTTCGCTCGCGACTGCGCATGCCATGGCAAAGGAAACCAAGCAGTCGCTGTTCCGTCGGCTTGGCGGCGCGGGTCCGAAAACCTTGCCGCTGCCGATGATGAACATCATCAATGGCGGTGCGCACGCTGATAACAGTGTCGACATCCAAGAGTTCATGATTTTGCCGGTCGGCGCTCCTTCGCTCTCCGAGGCGCTGCGTTACGGCGCTGAGATTTTCCACACGCTGAAGAAAGTACTGCATGATCGAGGTCTCGCGACGTCGGTCGGCGATGAAGGCGGTTTCGCGCCGAACCTGCCGTCGAACGAAGCAGCTCTCGAAACGATCATCGAAGCGGTCGAGCGCGCTGGTTATAAGATCGGCAAGCAAATCTTCTTAGGGTTAGACGTTGCGGCGTCTGAGTTCTACTCGGGCGGCACGTACGATCTCGAGTCCGAGAATCGCAAGTTCACCTCCGCTCAGTTCGTCGACTACCTCGAAGGTCTCGCGAATCGTTATCCGATCGTGTCGATCGAAGACGGTTTGGACGAGAGCGACTGGGAGGGTTGGGCACTGTTGACTCAACGTCTGGGCAAGCGCGTGCAGTTGGTCGGCGATGATTTGTTCGTGACCAACACGAAGATCCTGAAGCGCGGCATCGAGAACAAGATCGCGAACTCGATCCTGATCAAGCCGAATCAGATCGGCACGCTCACCGAGACGCTCGCTGCGATCAACATGGCGGCCGATGCAGGCTACTCGTCGATCGTGTCGCACCGCTCCGGTGAAACCGAAGATTCGACCATCGCAGACATCGCGGTCGCCACGCGCGCAACGCAGATCAAGACCGGCTCGATGTCGCGTTCGGATCGCATCGCGAAGTACAACCAGTTGCTGCGCATCGAGGCGGAATTGGGTTCCGAAGCTCGCTTCGCCGGCGCAGAGGCATTCCCGGTTCCGCTGCCTGGTACGTCTTGCTAAGCAATGAAGTACCTCGCCGCAGGCTTGGTGCTGTTACTCATCGGGCTGCAATATCGGTTGTGGCTCGGTGAGGGCGGCATGCGGGAGGTTTATCGGCTGCGCGCTGAGATCAGCGCGCAGCGCTCCGAAAACGAGAAGCT
>DASTSB010000184.1:0-5651 GCA_035760885.1 Steroidobacteraceae bacterium
GCAGAGGCACCGCCATCCTGCTCCATCGAATAGATCGATGCATTGATCGACCCCAACGGTTTGATGGCTATCCCTAACGTCTTCCCGTCGATCAGGCGCTGCAAGACGGGTTTCGAGATCGTGAAGTAAGTTTTTGCACCGTCCCCTTCGGCGATCGGCCAATCGATGATCATCTGTGTGTTCAGCACTCGCGTGATCGGCTGACCCTTACACAGGGAATCGACAGTGACGGTCTTTTGGTCCCAGTTCGGGTCGCCGCCCAAGATTTCGACAACCCTAACTTGACCGAAATCTTTGATTTCATCGGATGTACGCTGAACCGACTGAGTGGTCACTTCCAGCAAACCGTGATCGGCGATGTGCTTTCCCTTGAATGCGCTGAGATCGAAGCGAAGGATTGCGTACTGGGTGCCATTGATTGTCACGATGCGCTTGTTCTTAGAACCATCGCGCACGTACCAGTTGTTTAGATTCACATCGGGATTGGCGAGATCGATCGTCGCGTCTTGCGAGACACTGACCGACTCGCGAAAGCGCTTCGGGTCTGCCACCGGCGGATGATAAGGAACGAGTACACCCAGATCCGGGCCAGCACGCTTTACGTTCACCACATCGACCTTGAAGTAGTCAATGTCCACCGCGTACTTCTCCAATCCCCAATCCATCATCGCGAGTTGCGCATACACCGGTTCGCCGGCCTTCACGTGCACGTCGGGATCAGTGAAGCTGATCGTATGCCAATCGGTATCGTCGAAATCGAATTCGGTGAGGTCCTTGTGGAAGTCACTCGTGTGCGGCGTGTTCAGACTCAGATTGATGCGACGGGGCGCCGTGTGTAGCCGCACTCGCGCTTCGATGCGGATTGCGTAGCCGGGCCGATTGAGCAACTTGGTATTGAGCTCCGCCGATACGTCGCGTTTGATCAACGCCCACCAGATCCCGCGCCGATCCGTCGTGCAATCGATGTGCATCGTCGCGTAACCGTCGCCGCCCTTGTCGAAGGTCATCGTGGCGGTGCCATCGCCGGTGAAGAACGCCCACCCCTTGCTGGCGTTCGAATCGATCGCTAGTTGCGGTGAATTGAAGTCGTCAATGAAAGCCGCGTTGGCACTGCCTGCAAGAACGACAAACAGCAATGCCGCGCGAAAGGCCGCGCCTCGCAAGAAATGAATCACGTGTTGCCCTGCTTCGAAGTCCCCGCGGGATCTTAGCTGACGCCAGCGGTTAGCGGTTAGGCCGCTCACGGCATCCTGCCTTCCGCGGCATTAGCACATCCCTGTGCGGCACGGTTGGCGGTTAGCGGTTGGGCCGCTCACGGCATCCTGCCTTCCGCGGCATTAGCACATCCCTGTGCAGCACGGTTGGCGGTTGGCGGCAATGATCGGCGGGTCTATGTGTTGGTGTGTCAATTTTGTTTTAGCGACTTTGACGGGCGACAAAACGCAACACAAAGCGCACAAAGGCGAACACAAAGGGCGTCGGCGTGGCGCCACTCTTAGGCGTGGGATCGCGAAACGAAATAGAAGGTGGGCATCGGCATACGCCACTACGAAGGGGTTCGAGACTCTGTGCAGTTCAACTTCCTTTTTGCGTTCTCTGCGGCCAATCATTCTTCTTTCCCAGACCGGAATAGCTGGGTTCTCGGTTGAGCGTTGACCGTTGGCAGCAAGGCGTTGCCTCTTACACTTACACCTTACACGTCACACCACTTGCGGTTCTCGGTTGAGCACTGAAGGTTGGGAGTAGGAACTCGCAACCGGCACCTGTTTACAGCTCACACCTCACACGTGACACCCGTTTCGCTATTCCGCGCTAGAGAGCGCAGGTGAACTGCGCCAACAGTCGGAAGCACACACAGCAGAATCGCATCGCGAAGGATCTGTGATTGGCCGTCGGCCGCGAACATCGCAACCGCGAAGACAACCGACGCGGCAACGATCAAGATCGCCGCAGGCTTCGATAGCGATTTGCGCTGAAACACCTGACGCAATCCTCCTGAGATGCCGAGAATGCCCGCGACGCCCAGCAACATGCCACTGACGATCAGTGCGCCCGGGTTGAGCTGCATGGAGGGAAACGATAGTTGGAAAAAGACTTTCGCGAATTGGATTCCGGCAAAGACGAGCGATCCGAAGCAGACAAGAATTTCCAGCGTAAGGACAGGTCGAGAGACTTCGTGCTTGAGCGTGAACATATCTACGAACCTCATTTTAAGAACGGCGATCAAACATCCGATCGCCCAGGTGCTTTTCGCGCGATTGGGTACGTATTCCGCTTCCGAGGACATCGCTTGCAACCAGTCGATGCGTTTCTTGGGCACGATGTAGTTGGCGGCGGTGAGCACCAACCTCACCTTGCGGGAAGTTGATTTAGCCCCGCTCACGCGCGCGCTCTCGCGGCCTTGGAAAGCTTTTCGTCGTCAGCGCTCTCGATCTGCTGCTTCGCGTATGCAAGGCCTTGCTTAGTAAGCCGGTACAAGCGACGCGGCGGGCGTCCGGGCGTTTCCGAGGGTTCCCATTTCGCATCCAAATAGCCGCGGTCGCTCAAACGCATCAGCACGGGATACAGCGTTCCCGATTGCAGCTCGGTTTCGAGCGAAATGTCATAACCGTGGCGCCAGCCTTTCGGCTGGTCCAACAGTGTTTGCAGAACCAAGAGCGTCTGCGGTGAGCTTCTACGTTCGCGCATGGGGTTAAGTCTACATATAAAGAATTTACCGTCAAGGGGATAACGTTCACTTGTGAACGATGTCGCACGGCGTGAACGGGACGCAGGATGCGAATAACGGACGCTGGCGCGTCGGGAAGGACGATCGTCGGGAAGGACGCTTGGAGCGTCCGGACAGACTGCGTCGGGTCAGAGTTATGACCCTCGGACACTCGTGTGTGCCGTTTTGTCTTCGTGGTCTCTGTGTCCTTCGTGGTAAACCATTGTCAGCGAAGCTGCTGCGCGCAGGTCAGAGCACACGCGCTGCGCATCCGCCACTCCACATAGCTATCTCACAATAGGAGGAATGCGCGGTCGACAGTTAGAGGCCATCGGCGCCGACGACTACTTACACGACAATTTCTCCATGCGTTCACTCCGTGATCTCGGTGCTCTCCGTTGAGTCATCTTCTTCTGCTTCTTTCCCCAATTCGCGGCACGAAACTGAACAGGTCAGCAAACCACGATCTGACACCCATCAAATTCTTTTTTGCGTTCTCTGCGGCTATTTCTTCTTCCAGTCTTCCCGCGAAGCTCTCACGCGAGCACAGCTCGCCCTCACTCACTATGTCTTTACCAGCTTTGCACTGCTTCTGACTCTCCGTGTTCTCCGTGTTCTCCGTGTTCTCCGTGTTCTCCGTGTGAAATCTCTCGCCGCACTCGGTTACGATGCCCGCGGGGGAATCACACCGGAGACGCCATGAGCGATCGTAAAGAAGCATCGAGCAGCGAGACTGCGCCTACAGTCTCAGCCATCGACCGTCGCACCTTCATTCGCAATGCCAGTCTTGCAGCCGCTGCATTCACGATCGTGCCGCGGCACGTTCTCGGTGGCCCGCGACACATCGCACCGAGCGATCTCGTCAACATTGCGGGTGTTGGAATCGGCGGCATGGGCAGAGCGAATCTCGCCGCGCTCTCCACCCAGAACATCGTGGCGCTGTGCGATGTCGATTGGCCCTTCGTCGATGCGCGCTATTCGCAGATCCCGGATCAGATCGAACAAATGACGCGCCGTATGGAGCAACTCCCCAGCGCTGAGCAACGCCAACGTGCGCAAGAACAAATCGACAACTTGCGGCGCCTACAGGAGAAAGCTCCGCGAGCAGCTCGATACACCGATTATCGAGAGATGCTCGAGAAGCAAAAGGATATCGACGCGGTCGTGGTCGCCACGCCAGACCACACTCACGCTGTCATCGCACTGGCCGCCATGGATCTCGGCAAGCATGTGTACGTTCAAAAGCCTCTGGCCTGGTCAGTTGAAGAATGCCGCCGGCTCGCGCAACGCGCGCGTGAAACGAAGGTCGTTACGCAAATGGGTAACCAAGGTCATTCGTCCGATGACGCGCGAGTCGTGAATGAATACATCGCTGCCGGCGCAATCGGCCCAGTCAGTGAAGTACATGTTTGGACGAACCGTCCCCTTGCGTATTGGCCACAGGGGATTCCGCGGCCGGATTCGCTCGCGATGTCTTCGCAAGAAGTGCGTTGGGATATGAATGCGGTAATGCAGAGATTGAGCGCCGCATTGGGCAAGTACACGCCGCCGGAGAAACTTGCGTGGGATCTATTTCTGGGCCCCTCGCCATACGTTGACTATCACCCGATTTATCACCCGTTCAACTGGCGCGGCTGGGTGGACTGGGGTAATGGCGCGATCGGCGATATGGGCGCGCATCTCATCGACCATGCGTATTGGGCACTGGATCTCGACTATCCAACGAGTGTCGAGACACGCTCGACTCCGTACAACCATCAGTCGTATCCGATGTCGAGCATCACGTATTACGAATTCCCGAAAAAGGGTTCGCGCCCAGCAGTGAAGCTCACGTGGTATGACGGCGGCTTGATGCCAGCCAAACCGCACGAACTCGGCAGCGAAGAACTCGATCCGAACGGTGGCGTGCTGTACGTAGGCACCAAAGGCAAACTGCTGCACGACACCTATGGTGCGAATCCGCGTTTGCTACCGAAATCGCTGCATGAGTCATTCGGCAAGCCGAAGCAACGCTTTGCTCGCGTCGGCACCTCGCATGAGATGAATTGGATCGATGCGATCAGGGGCAGTGCCCAAACGACGAGCCCGTTCGAGTACGCAGGCCCACTGACCGAGGTGATGTTGCTGGGAATTGCCGCGCTGAACGCTGGCAAGAAGATCGAATACGACGGCGCGAATATGCGCATCAAGAACGTGCCCGATTCGGACGCATTGTTGAAGCGGAAGTATCGGCAGGGATGGGGAATATAAAGTCTGCAGGATGCTGCGCGTCGGGTGTGCTCGTCTCGGCAAGGATTGCTTTGCGATCGAGAAGACTGTCCTCGACGCGGAACAACAGTCGCAAGGATGCGCCAGGGCGTGAAGGAACTTCGGCTGTGAGTGCGGGATTTATCCGGCAAGAGGCATTGTGGCCTCATCAATAGCTGGAGTATTTACATGCGCAGTCGTTCATTAGCCGTTCTCATCACCAGTGCTGTACTTGCTGCGGCGGCAGGCTGCAGTTCAACCCCATCCTCCGGACCTGCGGAAACCACCGCCGCAAAAGCGGGTCGCGTGGTCGACGACAGCGTGATCACCGCCAAGGTGAAAGCCGCCCTGATTCAAGATCCGGTCACCAAAGCGCACGAGATCAGCGTGGAAACCTTCCACGGCACGGTGCAATTGAGTGGGTTCGTCGATAGCGCGGAATCCAAGGCTCGCGCTAGCCAAGTTGCACAGAACGTCGAAGGCGTTCGCGACGTGAAGAACTCACTGCAGTTGCAGTCTGCTAATCAATAGTTGCGAAACTCCTTGGTGTGATCGGACGGCCCGCCTCTGGCGGGCCGTTTGCGTTTTGCACCTGTGGTCAACACAGGTGGTCAATACGGGGGCAATGCGACAGACTCGCCTCCTCGCTGTGACACGGGATTCACCATGCTTCGATCATTGCGCGCATTCGCTGTAT
>DASTSB010000185.1:0-5188 GCA_035760885.1 Steroidobacteraceae bacterium
ACAAATGCGTCGGCGAGCCCGGCGTGACTGACCTCGAGTTCGCGCAGATTCGGATCCGCACTCAACAGTCTGCGCACGAGCGATTCTGCATTGTCCGTTGCGATTTCGAGGCGACGGCCCCGCGTATTCACGCTAGCGATATTCGCCCACCTGCGAATCACATCGGCGTTCAACGAGGTCACGCAGCTCACGCGTTTGCTCGAGACGACCGAGCGAATTTCCTCCATCGTTCCTTCGGCAAGTACGCGGCCTTTGCCCAGTACAACGATCCGATCGGCCAAAGCCTCGGCCTCTTCCAGGTAATGCGTCGTCAGGACAACCGAGCATCCATCGGCAACGAGTTGTCGAACCGTGTTCCACAATGTTTCGCGCGCCTCCACATCGAGTCCCGTCGTCGGCTCGTCCAAGAACAAAAGTTGCGGACGGCCGCACACGGCGATTGCGAATTGCGTGAGCCGTTGTTGTCCTCCGGATAGTCCGCCATAGCGACGCTTCCAGAGCGAGCAGGTGCTTGTTAGTGCCTGCACTTGATCGCTCGAAAGCGCGTTGGCGTAGTAGCTCGATACAAGTTCGATGAGTTCTCCCGCGCACATTTCCGCAGGCAACGCCACTTCTTGGAGCATCACGCCGATGTGTTCTCGCGCCAGGGCGCCGTGCACAGGGTCGTTAGCGATGTTGTGACCGAAGAGAGTCACCTCGCCTGAATCCGCGCCGTGCAATCCGAGCAGCAGCGAAATGGCGGTCGACTTGCCTGCACCATTTGGACCGAGCAGCGCCAATACCTCTCCCCGACGTACTTGCAGGCTCACGCCCTCGAGTGCGTTGGTTGGGCCAAATGCTTTGGTGACATTGCGCAGCTCGGCGACGCAGCGATCGTGGGTCAATGGCAAGTTGATGACTGGGTGCGAGATATTGATTGCTTGCTTGGAATACCGTCGGCCATTGAGTACTTCGCCGATCACTGTGTTGCGTACGACGAAGTGATAACTCAACAGAAGCAGCGCGAGTGCTGTGGAGACGATCAACGGGAACTTGACTGCCCAGTGCAGAGGCCATTTCAGCACGACGAGTTGCAGTGCGAATACGAGCGGCAAGTGTGCGAGATAAACCCAATACGAAGAGTCCGCCAGATAACGGACCACGGGGCGCCCGTTCGAGAAGAATCGCAGGCCGACGCCGACCAGGCCGAAGACCCAACTCCACGCAGCCAGAGTGTAGGCGACCGCGTATGTCAGTTTGATCCAGCTCGGTACGGCGAACGGATTCGCTTGGCCGACCAACCATAGGCTTAGCATTGTCAGTGAGACCGCAGCACACAGGTGCAGTGCCCAACGTTGGCTTAGTACTCTCAGCACATCGTTTTGACGATGCATCAACCAACCGAATACGAAGGCCACGCCATAAGCGACAAGCGCAGGGCGCTGTGGCATGAGTCCTGTATCCGGCGTAGGAATGCCGCCCCACATCATCCAATTCGTCGTGAAGTACAGGCATGCGGCAACTGGGGCGGCTACGAACAGCGGCGCGACGTTACGACGCAGTGCGCTTTGCAAGGCAAGATCGATCTTGTTGCGCAATGGACCAGCTTCAGGAACGTACTTCAACGCCAGCGCACGAAGCCCGATCGCGCCTAAGTAAATCAGTAGCAAGTAGTAGAGAAACCAAAGATGAGATAGCGGCAGGCCGGACGGAGCTGGCGGAGCCGCTGCAACCGCGGGCGCCAGGTTGATATAGATCAATCCCATCATCATCGGACCGAATGCTGCCCAGCCGATCAACAAGGGCAAGGCAATCCGCTTTGCCCGATCGCGCGCAAAGCCCGCAGTGCCCTTGCGGTGGAACACCAAATGGCCGAAGTACCCCGCTAGAAAGAAGAACAGCGGCATCCGAAACACGTGGATGAAGTAGAAGACAATCTGCAGCGCCGAGCTCTGCGAAACATCGGCCGGGAATCCGAAGGCGGCAAGACCGGGCATGAAACTCATTGCCGCGTGGAGCACGACGCCGCTCAGTAGCGCGAACGCTCGCACTGCGTCCATCCCACTCAGTCGCTCGGTTTGCATACTCAACTCCGTGATTAGAAGGTGAGTGCAGTGTGCGAATTCGCCGACCAGCTAAGTAGTGGCGGGCGTCATGAGGTGAGGGTGACAAGTGTCAGATCGACGCCAGTTTGGGGGTCGGTGATGAGGTGATGACGTGATGACGTGATGAGGTGACGACGTGATGGGGTGAGGGGTGAGTCCTTCGGGAGTTATTGGCTTCGTTCTGAGTGCCTGCGCTCAGCGAGGGCCTGGAGGCTGAAGGTTGGTGGCTGAAGCCTGAAGTCTGGAGCCAGGGCGCTGACGCATCCTGTGGTGTGAGTCTCGCTTTGCCGCGCACGGCATGTTCGACTCAGCATCGACGAAAGCAAACTGCTGCGAGTAAAAAGGTCCCCCTCTCTCGCGAGGCGGGAGAGAGCCGGGGAGAGGGCAAGGTTGTCCGTTGCACCAAGCCGACGGTTAACCGTTGGCAACAATGGGTGATAGGCACGAACCTCGAGCTCCTCACCTCATCACTTCATCACCCCATCACCTTCTCGGCTGGCATCTGCTACAACCACCCCTTCTCCCGAGCAACGCGAGCCGCTTCGATGCGATTGGACGCTCCCAACTTGTCGATCGCTTCGGATAAGTAGTTGCGCACGGTGCCGGGCGACAGATGCAATTTCTTACCGATCGCTTCGGTGCTTTCGCCCTCGGCAGCCAAACGCAATACGGCGCGTTCGCGATCTGTGAGCGGATCGGAATCGCCCCAGGCCTCAGTTGCGAGATCGGGATCGACGACACGCATACCTTGGTGAATTCGCCGCACCGCATCGGCGAGTTCGCGAGCGGGACGGGCTTTCAATAAGTATCCGGTCGCACCGGCTTCCATGGCGCGCCGTAGGTATCCAGGTCGTGCAAAGGTTGTGACCATTACCACGCGCGTACGCCCACCCTTGATCGCCTGAGCAACCTCGATTCCGGTGAGCTCAGGCATTTCGATGTCGGTGATCAACACATCGGGGGCATGCTTGCGCACTGCTTCCAGCGCGAGTTTGCCGTTGCGGGCTTGGGCCAGAACTTCGATATCGCCTTCCATTTCGAGGAGCGCCGCGAGCGCGCCCATCACCATTTCTTGGTCTTCTGCTAGAACGACGCGGATCTTTACGGGTGCTGTCATGTTGATTCGATCAGTTTGCTTGCGATTGGAACGGTCACTCGCAACTCAGTCCCAACGGCGTTGATCCAGGCGACGTGCCCGCCAAGAGTCGCCACGCGTTCGCGAATGCCGTTCATTCCGTTGCCTTCGCTCGCGGAAATCCCTCGTCCATTGTCGCTGACGAGCAGTTCGCAACCATCCTCTGTGTTCTTCAGCGAGAGCTTGCACTGTGTCGCCTGGGCGTGGCGAATCACATTCGTGATCGCCTCGCGAAGCACGAGCGCAAGCACGCGCTCGTGAGCCACGGATAGCGGAGCCGCTTCATATTCTTGCTGGACGGAAATGCCTGCGGTGTCGAGCGTCTGCAGAGCTCGTTGGAACTCCGACGCTAGGTCCCCCGACCGATATCCGGTAATCGCCTCGCGAACCTCGCTCAACGCTTTGCGAGCAATGCGCTCGACATCCTCCATCTCGGTCTTAGCGCGTTTTAGATCGCGATCGATCAGTCGATTCGCGAGTTCCGCCTTCAAGATGATCACCGAAAGCGTGTGGCCAAGAATGTCGTGCAGATCGCGCGCGATGCGTTCCTGCTCTGCCGTCTTCAGTGCGCGTCGAAGACTCTTCTGCTGGCGCACCACGAATGTAATGGCCGTGCCAATTAACAATGCTTCGAACGCAGCGATGTAAGCGAGCCAGCTTGGTGTGCTGTGCGGCCATAGCAAGTGCCACTGCAGCAACATGGCAGCAATCGCGCCGAAGATGATGGCTGCAGAGGCGGCGATGGCACCGCCTATTGCCAACGGTGCATACGCAGCGACGAAAATATAGAGACATACGCCGCTTGGGCGATACGCCGCGAAGCCAATCGCCAGCACCGCCATCGCCGCACAGACGCGCCGCATGATGCGCGTATTGGCCCAGTAGACGGCCGCGATGATCGACAGTAGCAGATATGCCGCGAACGTGAGGCTGGTCCAGAGCCATTCCTGAGCGGATGCACCGAGCCGATAAGGATCGACAAAGATGTAGGCCGCGCCACCGACCGCGAAAAGCGATCCCCAAGACGGTTTTTCCGATGTCTGCGGTAATTTGGGCCAGCGCATGTTTGCCGATCTCGGCGGCTTTTATTAACGGCTAGTGTGCCGAAGTTCCGTGACGATATCTCGTGACAGTTGTCATCTCGACAGCAAACCGGAACGGAGGCAACACAAAGCGCGCAAAGAGCGATGACGCAGATGAGGTGCAACGCGAGCGCGACTAAGGCGCTTTTGACCGGCCTGCGGGCACTCAACAACATATGGGCGGTCCACCGAAGGAGGCTGGTTCTGCTGGTGCGCTAGTGAGAGAGGTTTCAGATCTTATTTGGGCCAATCACCCAAGACCGGGTGCTTAGGCTTATGGTTCCGGCTGGTCGCTATGGTTTCTATATCTGTGTTCTCTTCTGTGCTCTTTGTGTTGCGTCCGACTCCTCGTTTGGCCTTATTCGCTCAATTGCAGCTGATGGTTCTCTACCATCTGAAACTGCAGCGACGCCGCATCGTAGTCCCAGCGCTCCACGGTGCATTCTGATCTGCGCTCGTGCTTCACGACGTTCAATGAATTCGGGATGTCGCCGCGAACCCGGCACGACACAGCCGTACCTGCCTGCACGGACCAAATCGCGCGCGGAAGATCTTTGAGGCGATCGCTCAACGGCCGCACGTAGGGCAAATGAATGTGACCGCCCATGATGATGTCGGCACCGGCACGGCTCCATGCGCGGACTGCGGCTTGATGTCCATGAAGGAGATTCTTTTCGTCTCTCGGCCGGATCACATGGACGGGTTGATGCGTGACCACGATGCGCAGTTGACTTGGGTTTGCGCTCCTCAGCCTGGCGCTCACGCGTTCGATTTGCCCCGCCGAGACTTCACCATCCTTATGCCGCTTGGGCCGCGTGGTGTTGAGGCATTGAATCAGCAGGTCCTCGGATTCGAAGCTCGGTTCAAGTTCGGTACCGAAGCATTCG